>JACZWZ010000142.1 GCA_022571885.1 Acidobacteriota bacterium | reverse complement strand
TAGTGCCCGACGCTTGGTTGGATCACTCTCCCCAAAGGTGATCTGTCGCGGTTTGTGCCCGACGGTTGGTTGGATCACTCTCCCCTCTGGGGGGAGTCAATCGGCCGTAGGCCGATTGGTGGGGGGACTCACCAAGTCGCGGCAATCCCGCTGCCTATCTGACCGCACACCGACTCGGCGAACTGACCCACAAGACGCATGATCGAGTGGCTACACAACCTGGCGCGACCACCCGGTGAAAGGCCATTACGACATGCAAGACGTGTTGGCCTGACGGAGACGACGATCGGATTCCCCCCACCAGCTCGCTTCGCTCGCTGACTCCCCCCAAAGGGGAGAGTGTTCAGAACAGAACCGTCGGCCCTATCGCGCAACCCGACACCTCGAGGGGGAGTCAAACGCCGAAGGCGTTTGGAGGGGGAGCCCTCCGTCTCCGAGACGACGGCTACGCGCCAGCCGCCGACCTAAATGATCTTGTCGCTGAATCCGGCCATCTGGCGCAGCAGGTCGGTCTGACCGATGTGGTAGGTGTCGTGGAAGTAGGTGAACATCACCTGGGCGGCGCGAGACGCCATGCGTCCGTCTTCGACCGAAAGCTCCTCGGCCATGAACTCATCGTCGACGTCGGCCAATGCTGCTTCGAGCGCTTCCTCCGAGGCGTCCAACAACCCCAACAGGTCCGCAAACGCCATCACTCCTGGACCATCTTCGGTGATCGGATCGGATTCCCGCAGGTAGCGGGCAGCCTGCTCCTCACTCATGATCGGTTCGACTCCGAACAGTCGAACAAGCAGCTGTGAGCGACCGCTCACCACATGACCGAGCACCCAGTTGAAGCAGTTGACGTTGTACTCCGTTTGGGTGAGCGATTGCTCGTGAGATAGGCCTGCGGCCTGAGCATGAAGGATGCGCTGGTTACGGCGAAAACCGCGCCGGAGCAGGTCACTCATCATGGTGCGAGACTACCAACCCGGCTCCTCTCACGGGCCTGGATGCCGTCTGCGTTGTAGCGTCAGAACGTGACCACGATCCGGCCATACCACCCGGACGATCTACAGGCTTGCCGTGACCTGTGGGTAGAACTGACTATTCACCATCGCCGCATCTACGGAGTCGACATGATCGGCGGCGATGATCCGGGAGCTCAGTTCGACCACCATCTGACCGCGGTCGGTCCGGAGAGGATCTGGGTGGCGGAACAAGACAGCGTGGTCGTCGGGCTGACCGGGCTGATCGTCGATGGGACGTCGGCCGAGGTCGAACCGGTCGTCGTCACCGATGGCGAGCGAGGCCGCGGCATCGGACGGGCGCTGGTGAAACGGGTAATCGAGGAGGCCGGGGCGCTTGGAATCGGGCTGCTCTCGGTCAGACCGGTGGGGCGCAACACGGCGGCGCTCAGGTTCTTCCGCGACTCCGGATTCAATGTCCTGGGCCACATCGAAGCATTGATGGACCTATCCGAAGAGCGGGAGTGGATTGATGGAGAAACGATCGCCGGCCGGGAGTTCAAGGTCTAGGAACCAGTCACCAGTCACCAGTCACCAGTCACCAGTCACCAGTCACCAAAGACGATCGCCGATTCTGGCTGGAGACTGGGGACTCGACGGAGATTCCAACTCGAGAAGATCGAAAACGTCCGACCAAGTCGACGCGATCAGATTCGGGACTGGTGACTGGAGGGTTGGGTGGGCTTTCAGCCCACCGAACCTTCCATCTGCAATTCGATCAGCCGGTTGAGTTCGACTGCGTACTCCATGGGGAGTTCCTTGACGATCGGCTCGATAAAGCCGGCCACGATCATCGCCATGGCCTCCTCCTCAGACAGCCCCCGGCTTCTCAGGTAGAAGAGCTGGTCGTCACCGACCTTCGAGATCGTCGCCTCATGCCCGATCTGAGCGTCCGCCTCTTCTATCTCCATGTAGGGATAAGTGTCGGATCGGCTGTCCTCGTCGAGAATCAGCGCATCACAGCGAACAAACGCCGTGACGCCCTCGGCGCCATCTTCGACCCTGACCAATCCCCGATACCCGGCGCGGCCACCGTCCATCGAGATCGACTTCGAAGTGACCAGCGAGGTCGTGTTGGGAGCGGCATGCACGATCTTGGCCCCAGCGTCTAGATGTTGACCCTCTCCTGCGAAGGCGATCGATAGCACCTCGCCATGAGCCCCCTCTCCCATCAACCAGACGGCCGGATACTTCATCGTCAGTTTGGAACCGAGGTTCCCGTCCACCCACTCCATGGTGGCGTTGCGGTAAGCGACGGCCCGCTTGGTGACGAGGTTGTAGACATTGTTCGACCAGTTCTGAATGGTGGTGTATCGACAGCGCCCGCCCTCTTTGACCACGATCTCGACCACCGCACAATGGAGCGAATCGCTCGAGTAGGTCGGGGCCGAACACCCTTCGACGTAGTGCACATACGCACCCTCGTCGATGATGATCAGCGTCCGCTCGAACTGACCCATGTTCTCTGCGTTGATCCGGAAGTAGGCCTGGAGCGGCTGATCGACATGTACGCCCGGCGGAACGTAGATGAAGGAACCGCCGGACCACACCGCCGAATTCAGAGCAGCGAACTTGTTGTCGTTGGGCGGAATGATCGTCCCGAAGTATTCCCGGACGATATCGGGATATTCCCGCACCGCGGTGTCCATGTCACAGAAGAGGACACCCATCTCTTCCAGATCCTCGCGGTTGCGGTGGTAGACGACTTCGGACTCGTACTGCGCGGTGACGCCCGCCAGATACTTGCGTTCGGCCTCGGGTATGCCCAGCTTCTCGTAGGTCTCCTTGATCGAGTCCGGGACCATGTCCCAATCATCGACCAGGCCTTCGGTGGGCTTGATGTAGTAATAGATGTCGTCGAAGTCGATGTCGTCGAGATGCCCACCGCCACCCCATGTCGGCACCGGCTTGCGAAGAAAGCGCTTGTATGCCTTGAGACGGAATTCGAGCATCCATTCCGGTTCGCCCTTCATCGCCGAGATCTCACGCAGCAGGTCTTCGTCGAGGCCCTTGCGAGGTTTGAAGACGTAGTCCTCTTCGTCAGACCAGCCGAGCTGATACTTCCCTAGGTTGAGATCGACTGTGGTCATGGCGCGGATAGCTCCTTTAGAACCCGTATATAGCGGAGTCTATTAGGAAAACGTTCCGAAACAAGGCGAACCGGAAATGACGGTGAGCGGAAGGTGCCGGACCGGGATGGGGGAGTGGGGGAAGACCGACCCGTGTCCGGCACCTCCGCTGTATGTATTAGAACACGACCGCGGCGCTATGCGTTCCAGGTTTTCTACCACAACTCCCCTACCAACGAGGTAACCGAGCCCGGTCTCGTAGGATCGGCCGGTGCCTGTGATCGTCATTGGAGCCGACACCCCCGTCGGCGAGGCCATAACCGCCGCCCTCACCGCACGAGAGGGCGAGGTTCGCGCTTTCGTCTCCAACACTTCAGCCGCGCCGCCGCTGCGAAGCTACGGCGTAAAGGTAGCCGTCGGCGACATCTCAGACGGTTCGCACATCGAGGGTGCCGCCTCGGGCTGCTTCTCGGCGGTTGTGATCCCGGAAGCTGCCTTCGACCACAGAGAACGTTCCTTCACCGACTCCCCGGCAACAACGGTCGCCACCTGGCTGTCTGCCTTGTGCGATGCCTCCATCAGACGACTCATCTGGCTCGACGACCCCCGCGTTGCTGCACCGGCCGAACCGTCTCCGAGTTCAACAGTCGAGGTCATGGTCATCTCCACCGGGCGGCGTCCGGCGGCCGAGATCGCGACCGAGGTGGTCCGACTCGACGCGCTGGCATCGCCCGAAGAGGTTTGACCTAACCGCTCCACCCTGGTTGAGTGCCTGGGAGAGAACGCGGTTCTCACCATCACCAACCCGGGAGCACCGGAACGTGGCCAAGAAAGACGACGTCGTGCGGGTACAGGGCACCGTCAAGGAGACCCTGCCCAACGCGATGTTCAGAGTAGAGATCGAGGGCGGCATGAAGGTGCTGGCGCGAGCCGCCGGCAAGATGCGTCGCGGTCGCTACATCCGCATCCTCCCCGGTGACAAGGTAGATCTGGACCTGTCGGTCTACGATCCCACCAAGGGTCGGATCGTCTGGCGCTACAAGAACTAACGCCCCGGCTTGTGGGGGCGTCACGACCCGCCACCGGATCATCGAGTACTTCTGGGACGTCGCCGTCGGGCACTGCGACGATCTCGGGGCTGGCGTCTCCGGTGATGGTGGCCGGCCCGATGGCTCCCTTGTAGAAGGTCTTCACAAGGCGTGATCGACCAGGACTGGCGCCCGAATCCATCTCGCCGAAAGACGGGCGCCACCTCCCCCGGTCCCCTACCCTCGTCGAATGGGGAAACATGACGATCTTCTGTTGCGTCGCGGCGAGTTGGCTGCCGAACTCGAGCGCCTCACTCGTCCGCCGGAATCCGGCATCAACCTGTCGTTCGGCAAGCGGATAGGAGACGGGACCACCGAGGCGGTGGAGCGTCTCTCCACCACCGCCACCGCCCGGTCCATTGCCGCCTCGATCGCCGACATCGATAGAGCCCTCGAGAAACTGGAACAGGGGTCGTACGGAACTTGTGACGAGTGCGGCGAGACCATCGCCGTCGCACGGCTCTCCGCCCTGCCGGCAACAGCCCTGTGCATCGACTGCAGCAGCGCTCGTTAGGGAGCGACCGTGCCAGGGTCGACATTTGCTCCACATAGCAGGACCGCGAGGTGCTCGTCGGACTCCGGCTCGTAGGCCCCGGAGAGCAATGCCGCCACCGGCGTCGCAGCCCCCGGTTCGACCGCCAGACGGCAGTTGTCCCACAGCCATCGCTGTGCGCCGGCAGTGGCTTGGTCGCTGACCAGGACCGACTGATCGATCCAACGGCGCGACACCTCCCAGGCGATGGCCCCGACGCGGCGTGACCCCAGAGATGAGACCGCCAGACCGTCCACGTCGACATCCACCGGCTCCCCCGCCCGCCGGGCCGAATACAGCGTCGGTGTCCCCTCGGTCTCCACCCCGATGATCCGGATGTCATCTCGATACCAGGAGCCGATACCGCCGATGAGGCCTCCCCCGCCGACCGCCACGAGAACTGTGTCTGCCGTTGAAATCTGGGTTGCCATCTCCATCGCACACGTCCCCTGGCCGGCAACGACATCGAACTGGTCGTAGGCATGGGCAAAGAGGGCCTCATTGCTCTGGTTCCAGACCTCACTGGCGTCGAGGGCTTCGGCGTAGTGGCCGGGTATCACATGTACCGAGGCCCCCCGCTCCCGCAACCGTTCGATCTTGGCCGGCGGCGACGACTCGGGTACGAAGATATCGGCGGCGATGCCCAACTCTGCCGCGGCGTGGGCGACGGCCAAGCCGAAGTTGCCTCCCGACGCCGCCACCACCCGAGCAGGTCTGGGGTCGGCCGCCAGCAGCCGCGCGAATGCACCCCTCACCTTGAACGATCCTGTGGGCTGGAGGAGGTCGAGTTTGAAGGTCACCTTCCCCGCAGCACCCCCGACGCCGTGGACCAGTTCCAGCACCGGAGTCCGCCGGATATGTCCCGAGATACGGTCTGCGGCCGTTTCGATATCCGACCGCTCCGGGATGGTCACACTTCTTCAAACAGATAGCGACGGATCACCTCGAGCCTGTCGTCGAACCCGTCTGGGTAGAGGTACCAGAGGGTGGCTGCGACCGACGACAGAAGAGCATTGCCGTCCTGGGGGGTAAAGCAAAAGCCGACCAATTCGGTCCCGTTTCTCACCGCCAACGTCTCGAAGGGAACCACGGTCTGGCTCAAGATGCGGCCGTAATACCCATGATCCCTCCCGAATGAGAAGATCTGGTTGGCCGACCGTTTGTAAGTGAGCGCCACCCGCGGGTTGGCGGCCAGCAGCTCGATTGCTTCGGTCGTTGTCATCTCCCGGTCGAGTTCCAGGCTGAAGTGGAGGGCGTGCATGTACTGGGTGTTCATCTTGATCACCGACGAGAAGATCGGCAGGTCGTAACCCAGCGTCTCGAAGAGTTGATGAGCGTCACGAGCATGGTGAGTGCCAAAGCGAGGGTCATCGTGCCGCCCCACCACCGGACTGGGGATGAACGATTCGTCCTGGCTGATGTCGTTGGCGCGGCGCAGACACAAGAAACGCCCACTCTTGAGGTGCGACGTCCCGTCCTCGTCGATCGCCAACGTCTTGATCAGCACCGAGATGTTGTGAGTGTTGCACGACACCACCTGGATGAACCGGTCCTCGCCGCGAACGAGGGCTTCATCGTTGATGCCCCTGGCGTACATCTTCCCGAATCCGAATTCCGAGCCCTGCGCCAGGAATCCGAGAGGACCAGGCGCCGCCTGATACAGCCGGTCCTTGTTGGCGTTACCGGCCGGGGTGCAATCGATCACGACCGAGGCCCGTTCGATCGCCTGCTGGGCTTCCAGCTTCGGAGCGTGCCCCAGCTCCTCGAATGCGGACTGAGTGTCTTCATCCACCGCCAGCGCCGCGCCGCGCCGCACCAGATCGCGCACCTTGGCCCGCTCCTCGATCAGGGGAGTCCGCTTGTGGAATGTGATCTCGTCGATGCCGAACGCCTCGGCCTCGTCGGCCAGCAGACCGATGAGAGGCTCCCCGATTGTTCCGGTGCCCACGATGTGGACGATCTTGGACATGCTCAACCCCCGCTGCTCCGGTGCCGTGGCCATGGTATCGGTCTCAACGAAAGCAACGTGCGGCGTGCAAGAAGAATCACCCCCCCTTGTGTGTCGGATTGCGCGAGAGAGCCGACGGTTCTCTTCTCTGAACACTCTCCCCTTTGGGGGGAGTCAGCGAGCGAAGCGAGCTGGTGGGGGGAATCCGATCGTCGTCTCCGTCAGACCAACGCGTCTTGTATGTCGT
>JACZWZ010000141.1 GCA_022571885.1 Acidobacteriota bacterium | reverse complement strand
GACCCATGTGTTGTCGAGGTCTTCGATGCCTGGTGCGGTGACGGAGGAGTCTCCCAGGGCCACCATCCGCAACGGAGGCAGGTCGGGCTGGCCGAAGGTCCCGCTCGGATCCTGGTTGGGGTACGACGGTAGATCGGAGCGGTGCGCCGCCCGCAGCACTTGGACGACGAGTAGCCCCACCACCGCGGCTGGCACGGCGGGAAGCGCCGTGAGTGCTCGCTTCAATGTCGACATTGGTCCGGAGATGATATCGGCTGCACTTGGCCGATCTCGGGTTCGATCCGAGGAACAGCCACACTCCGGGTACATTCGGTAGGGATCGGTGTCCAAGAGGGCGCGCCGATAGGCGCGGACTCGGTGGCCTGGGGTTGGGGCCCCGGGCCACACAGCGATGAGCCTATGGCGAAGAGCCATGGAATAGCGCCGGAGTGTCCGCCTGTTGGCGGATGCTCCAAGACGGGAGACAATATGCGACTCGGGTTGTCGGTCGGGTATTCGGGCGTTCGGGTGGAGTCGAAGCTGGAGCTGGTACAAGAGGCCGACCGGCTCGGTTATCACTCGGTATGGGTGGCCGAGGCCTACGGCAGCGATGCCGTGACGATGCTGTCGTGGTACGGGGCTTCCACCGACCAGATCAGACTCGGCGCCGGAATTCTCCAGATGCCGGCACGGACGCCTGCGATGACCGCCATGACGGCGGTGACACTCTCCGAGCTTTCCGGGGGTCGGTTCCTTCTCGGACTCGGCCTCTCGGGCCCCCAGGTGGTCGAAGGGTGGCATGGGCGCCCGTACGGCAAGCCGCTGGGCAAGACGCGGGAGTACCTCGAGATCGTTCGCAAGATCATCGATCGTAAAGAACGGGTCACCCACGACGGTGAGCACTTTCAACTGCCTTACACGGGTCCGGGAGCGACCGGATTGGGGCGTTCGCTTCGTCTCACCATCAAGCCGACGCACGAGATACCGATCTATCTGGCCGCGATCGGGCCCAAGAACGTGGCACTCGCCGCCGAGCTCGCCGACGGCTGGCTCCCGTTGTGGTACAGCCCGCAACACGCCCCCGAAGTGTTCAAGCCCCACCTCGAGGCCGGGTTTTCGTCGGCCGGTGAACCGGACAAGTCGGAGCGGTTCGACATTGCGCCGTCGGTGCCGACGATCGTCACCGATGATGTCGATCAGGCGAGGTGGGGGGTGCGGCCGGCACTGGCTCTCTACGTGGGTGGCATGGGCGCCAAGGGAAAGAACTTCTATTTCGACCTGGCGTGCCGTTACGGGTATGAGGAGCAGGCCACCCGGATACAGGATCTGTACCTCGACGGAAAACGGGCAGAAGCGATGGCCGAAATCCCCGACGAGATGGTCGATGAGGTCGCACTCATCGGCTCCAAGGAGCGCATCCGCGACAATCTCGAGGCGTGGCGGGACTCGGGAGTGACCACCATCGTGGCGATGGCCCAGGACCTGACGACGCTGCGGACCATGGCTGAACTGCTCCTTTAGTTTCCCGACCACCAATGACCGCGGGCGCCACCTAAACGGGGCGGTTGGCCTGGGCGTAGTCGCCGATGTGCCAGGTGAGGGCGGCAACCAGGAATGCGATCCCTCCCCAGATGGCTGCGGCAATGCTTCCCAGAGCGGCGGCGGCGAATAACAACCCGGCGCCTGCGAAAGCACTGATGGCGGCAAGGGCCGACATCGGCCACGCCAGCCAGTAGGGGATGAGCGTTGGGAACCGCTCGAGGAGATCGTTGGGTGTTGCCATTGCGAATCAGATTACCCGTTGCGGTCCGGTCGCTACGCTCCCGCCTCGTGACCGACCTCTCCACAGCCGTCGCCGCCGGTGACCTGGATGATCTCATCCGGCTGGTCGATGGGCTCTGTTCGGCCCGAGAATGGGACCGGGTTGTCGAGCTGATCCAGCGATGCCGTCACGCTCTGGAACAGCGCGGCCTGCAACTGTGGCCGGCCGCCGAGTACGCCGAATACCGGTTGGCGCTCGACGCCACCAGTGAGCACGCGGGCTCCGTCGTCACCGAGGAGGCCGGTCGGTTTGCGCTCGGGCCGTTGTGGGAGGTGGCGGCAAGCACTCACCCGTGGGAGTTGCTTGCCCCTCATCTGGGCCCGGGTCCGGCTCGAGCAATGGCCGCTCACGAGAGGGTGTTGCGTGGCGAGGACCTGGTGGAGGACGACACCATCGATTCCCAGGTGCTGGAGATACCGCTGCGGCTCCTCGAGTGGGAACCCTCCTACGTGGTGGCCACCTTCCGCTCGGACCAAGCCGATTTCGACGCTCCTCCCGCTCCTCGCCTGGTCGAGGTGACCCTTCCCGAGGCAGGCGAGGAGATAGGTGACGATGAATCGATCGAGGCGCTGCTCGACATCGGGGCGGTGTGGGCGCAGCAGTCGAATGGATCGCGGGCGGCGGTGGCGGTACGTGGGAGCGCAACCGAGGCAATCGCTGCTCTCGGGCACGACCGGTGTCTGCTGGCCGAGGTCACGGTGGCGGAGGCGTTTTCCCGGATCGCGTGGGCGGGCGCAAGTGGCGGTGCCTACGGCAGGCGACGAGGCGCTCCGATAGGCCGGTTCATCGCATGGTGGCTCGGAGCCGCTCTGGTCGACCTTGCTTGGCCGGTCGATCCGACGGAACTCGAAGCAGCTGTTAACGGGTTGCGCTGGGTGCTGTGGGAGCCGACAGATTTCACCGGCGGCTGGTCGGGATGTATCGCGGTCGAATCTGCGACCGAGGGGTTGGCGTGGGCACTCGAGGCAGTCGATTCGCACCGTGAGGAAGACGTGTTGGCCGACGCCTGAGGGCACACGTCATGCGGTGAGACCTGGAACGGTGGTGGTCGTGGTGCCGATCGGAGTGGTCCGCGGGGCGCAGGTGGACATGAGGGTGAGCATTACGAAGGTGATGACCACGATGGCGGTGATGGCACCGCGGACCACCGGTCTGCGCAATAGCGGAAGCTGGCGGTCTCCCCAGCCGGAGTCGTATGGGTCGTCGTCGTAGCTCACGGAGCGAGGCTAGACCTCTCCGAAGTCACCAGTCCTCAGTCTTCAGCCCGAGCGCGTCTGAGGCTTTCCTAACGGCTAACGACTAACGACTAACGACTAACGACTAACGACTAATGACTTCCTCAGGAGATGACAATCGCCGGAAGGGTGAAGGCGAGGGCGATCCCGGCCAGCGCGGTGACGGATCCGGTCTCTTGGTAGACCCAGATCTGGAGGCCGAAGCCGGTGAGCATGGTGCCGACAACCGACACCAGCTGACCGCTCCACACAATGAAGAAGGTGCGCATACCGGCTGGGAGAGTTGCTTCGGGCACAGGGGAGGAAGCTAAGAATGTTGTGGACCTTTCTGGCATGCTGACAGCATAATGACATCATTCTGATGTCAGCAACTCCATGCAGGACCCGAAGAGCAGTTCTTACAAACGACTAATGCCTAATGACTAAGGACTGATCGATCGAACACACGTTCGATCGATCGTATAGACTCTCCGCCCCATGTCCCGCTATGCCGAACTCCACTGCCATTCCAATTACTCGTTCCTCGACGGGGCTTCGTACCCCTACCAACTGGTCGATCGGGCTGCGGAACTCGGTTACGAGGCGTTGGCAATCACCGATCACAACGGGCTCTACGGTGCTGCCCGCTTCCGGATTGCGGCAGCAGAAGTAGGGCTGCCGACTGTTTACGGAGTGGAAGTGGGATTGCCCCGCGTCGTCGGCTCGGCGAAGTCTCCAGTCACCAGTCTCCAGTCACCAGTCAGAAATTCTGCTCAGGCTGGAGACCGGGGACTGGAGACTGGGGACTATTCCAAGAGGGGGCGAATCAGAAGATCTCACGGCTCCAAGCCCATCGGGCTCCCCGCTACCAACCACCTGGTGCTGCTCGCTCCCGATCCGGTCGGGTATTCGGCGCTGTCACACCTGGTGACGAAGGCACAGTTTCGAGGGGAGAAGAATCGCCCGGTATACAACGAGGCGGACCTCATCGAGGCGGCCGAACTGGGCAGCCTCATTGCACTCAGCGGGTGCAGGAATGGGGCGGTGCCTCGAGCTGCCGAGCGGGGAGATCTGGATGAAGCGCTGGCCGCGGCGATGGAACTACGCGAGGTGTTCGGGCATCACTTCTATCTCGAGGTATGGCACCACGGAATGCCCGAGGACGACCTACGCAACGGCGTGATCGCTGAAGTGGGGGAACGGCTCCGGATTCCACTGGTGGCCTCCAACAACGTGCACTATCACGACCGATCTCAGGCAGATGTGGCCGAAGTGCTCGCCGCCATCGGAGGGCGGCGCGACCTCGACACCGGATACGGGCACTGGCCGGCGACCGACGAACGGCATTTGCGCTCTCCGGTGGAGATGGCCCGCCGGATGGCTCGCTATCCCGGGGCGGTCGAATTGGCCGCGGACCTGGGCCGGTCACTCGCTTTCGATCTCACGCTGGTGGCACCGCGGCTGCCGGACTTCCCGATGCCGGGGGCGTTTCGCTCCGAGATAGAGTATCTGCGCCATCTGGCGAACGAAGGGGCGCGACGTTGCTACCCGGGCGACGGGCCGGGGGGAATCGACCAGGTGGCTATCGATCGGCTCGAACACGAACTCGGGGTCATCGAAACACTCGGGTTTTCCGGCTACTTCCTCATCGTGTGGGACATCGTGCAGTTCGCCCGCAGTCGCGATATCTACTGCCAGTTACGCGGCTCAGGAGCGGATTCGGCCGTGTGCCGGTGCCTCGATCTGACGCGGGTCGATCCGATTCGTCTCGCTCTTCCTTTCGAGCGGTTTCTCTCGTCGGAGCGGGGCCGACCTCCGGACATCGACGTGGACTTCGAGGCGGAGCGACGTGAGGAGGTGATTCAGTACTGCTACCAGCGTTACGGACGGGAGCGGGCGGCGATGGTGGCCAACGTCATCACGTATCGGGCGCGGTCGGTGCTGCAGGACGTCGGCAAAGCATTCGGTTTCACCCAGGCTCAGGTGAATGGGCTCACCAAGTACCTCGACACCGGCGATACCCAGTCGATCGGTGATCAGCTCGAACTGCCCGCCGGAGCCACCACCGATCACATCATCGACATGTGCCGCCGGATCGATGGCTTTCCTCGCCACCTCGGCATCCATTCGGGTGGAATGGTCATCGCCGATCGCCCTCTTCACGAAACGGTGCCCCTCGAGTGGGGCCGGATGGAGGATCGAACCGTTCTCCAGTGGGACAAGGACGACTGCGCCTCGATGGGGATCGTCAAGTTCGATCTGCTCGGTCTGGGGATGCTCAACGCGCTCCATCTCACCGTTGATCTCATCGAGGATGTCCATGGATTGGAGATCGATCTGGCCACGATTCCGCAGGAGCCGATTGTCTACGAGATGCTGACCAAGGCCGACACGGTGGGCATTTTTCAGGTGGAGTCACGGGCTCAGATGGCGACGTTGCCTCGGATGAAGCCGAAGACTTTCTACGACCTGGCGGTCGAAGTGGCGTTGATTCGCCCCGGCCCGATCCAGGGGCATTCCGTCCATCCGTACCTGCGACGGCGCAACGGCGAAGAGCCGGTGAAGTACCCGCACCCCCTGGCCGAGCCGATCCTGGCCAAGACGCTCGGGGTTCCCGTATTCCAAGAGCAACTGATGGAGCTGGCGCGGGTGTGCGCCGGGTACACGCCCGGACAGTCGGACCGGCTTCGCCAGGCGATGACTCACAAGCGGTCCGACGAGGAGATGGCCAAGCTACGCCGGGAGACCTTTGCCGGGATGGCCGGCACCGGGATCACCGGCGCCGCCGCCGAAGAGATCTGGGAGAAACTCCAGGGGTTTGCCTCGTTCGGGTTCCCCGAGAGCCACTCGGTGTCGTTCGCCTACATCGTGTACATGTCCTCTTGGTTGAAGTATCACTGGCCCGCCGAGTTCCTTGCCGGGCTTCTCAACGCACAGCCGATGGGGTTTTACAGCCCCAACTCGCTGGTGCAGGACTCCATCAGGCATGGAGTGGTGGTGCTAGAACCCGATGTGAACGAGTCCGACTACGACTGCACCATCGTGCCGGTGGAGGCCGATCCCGACGACATCGCCACCTACTACGGAGCCAGATGGCGGCGGGGAAGAGGTCTGCTCGATGATCCGGTGCGGCTGGCCACCGGGGTGCGGATGGGTCTGCGTTACGTCCGCAATTTGGGCGATGCCGAGATCACCAGGGTCGAGGCTGCGCGGTCGATCGACGGCCCTTTCGGCTCGGTGATCGATCTCGCTCAGAGAACCGGACTCCCGGTCGGTGCCATCGAAGGCCTGGCAGCCTCCGGTGCCCTGGGGTCGTTGGGGGTCGAGCGTCGTCAGGGGCTGTGGGCGGCGGGAGCTTTGGCCGGGATGGGCCCGGGGCGGCTTCCACTCGCCGCCGGGACCGATCCGCCTCTTCTGTTGCCGATGTCGGAGGAGGAGCAGGCTCGGGCCGACCTGTGGTCCACCGGGGTGTCGGTGCGGCACCCGGTTGAATTCGTACGGGAACGACTCGTCGCCGAGGGATGCTTGTCGATCGCAGAAGCACTGTCGTCTGGGAAGCACGGGCGCCGAATCCGGGTGGGGGGCGTGGTGACGCACCGGCAGCGCCCGATGACCGCCAAGGGAGTGATCTTCTTGAACCTGGAGGACGAGACCGGGCTGCTCAATGTGATCGTGCTCCCCGAAGTGTGGGCCGCACAACGTGAGGTGGCGCGCCGCAATGTCGGATTGGTGATCGACGGTGTGCTCGAACATCGCGATGGGGTCACCAACCTGGTGGCCAAGCGCTTCTCCGGGTGGCCGGTCGAAGGCGTCAAGAGCCGGGACTGGGCCCGGGGGGCGAGGTGATGGGGAGGTCAGGGGTGCTGAGGGGCTCGACCACCTGCACCGCATCTCCTGGGATGCCTGCTGCTTTGGGGATTCTGCTGGACGAGGGATAATCGGTTTATGTCGTTGCCGACGGAAATCGCAGTACTTGATGCTGGGCC
>JACZWZ010000140.1 GCA_022571885.1 Acidobacteriota bacterium | reverse complement strand
TGAGGTAGACGCAGGCGCGCTGTTGAGCGCTCAGTCGCACCACAGCAGCAAAGACCTCCGGTTGCACCTCCGGCTCGAAGACCGCCAAACGTTCAGCGGTTCGCTGTTCCCTAGCCCGGCGGCGGAACGAACTGCGCTGCAACGAACGCGCCTTGGCCAACACCGCCCGATACATCAGCGCCTTCGGATAGTCGGCGTCTTCAAGTCCTCCACCTCTGAGCAGAGACAACATCGCTTCCGACACCGCGTCCTGGGCATCAAACGGCCCAACAAGCGCCGTCGCGAACCGCACCAACTCGTCGGCATAACTCCGGTACAGCGAAGCGTCAGCGTCGCGTTCAATCACATGGTCCACGTCCACCTCACCCCATAAGTCGCCACCAGACGCCCAACTGGGTGTCACCGCTATCCGCCTGTACGGACTTGGATCGGACCACAAATTGCACCCTTGCAGGATGTCGTGAAGGCGATGGTCAGCATCTCAGCGATGTCAGGACTGTCACCGAAAGCTGCTTGGTTTGTGGTGGGGAATCGGGTGAGGCCGGCTGCTTGTGCTGCCTCGATTGTTTCGGCTGCCGCCGCCAGGAACACATCCACACCAAGTATCTGCTTCGTGCGCCCGTCACGCTGCCCGACGCGTACGAAGTACAACTGGTTGCCCAGATCGATCGCCGCCCACTCGCCGATGTCTTGGCCGGGGACCCAGTCATCGGGGTTCTCGCTCCCGTTGTGGCCGTAGACCACCGTCGCCCCGAGCCACACCGAACCGATCACTGTGTCGGGCGGCAGGTCCTCCTCGATGTACGAGTAGGCGAGGAGTTCGCGCTCACCCAGGAACCTCAATAACCCGGGGCCGGTCGCATGAACATCGACGCTGACTCGGTAAAAGTCGTCGTCGAGCCACTCAGAAAACGCTGGGGCTATGCCGCTGAAACTCGGACCTGCTTGTGGCACGATCGTCACCCGTCCTTCGAAGCCCTGATCCGTCAGCGCACCCTCCAGAAGCGGTATCGCCTCCAGGAGCTCCGCCTCGGTCGGTGCCGCCTCATCCGACCGGCGCTCTCGGATCACACCGGCAGTGGGACTTGGGGGATTTCCGAAGCTCACGACATCGGGATCCTCGATGTCCTCCACTGCCAAACGCACGAGATCTCCGACCTCCAAGTCAACCGCCCGAAATGCAGCCAAATCGGAGTCTCCAGGCTCATCGTCGGTGCTGACTACCGAAGATGGGGTGGTGGTCGTCGTGTCAACCGGAAGCGTTGTCGTGGTGACGGCAGCGGCGGGGCTTGTGCTGCCTGCTCCCGTCGGGGCCCCACAGGCCGCCACGACCATCGCTACAGCTAAGAGTGTCGCTCCAACCATTCTCATTCTGAGGGTCCTTTCGGCTGGTAGAAGCTTTCGCACGAGCGGTCATCACGGCTGGATCTCATAGAGGAGGATTATCTGTTCGGCGATTTCGAGCAGGTCCTCAGAAGTCACTGACAGTTCGCCGCCGAGTTGCGTGGCATGGGCGCTGACGCCGACCTGTCGATTCCCGATGATGAGCATCGTGTAGATGAAACCCGGACTCCACTTGGTGTCTCTGATGCCGGGTCGCGGGTATGACGCCCCTTCGATGACGAGCAGCTGGGTGTTGATGGACAGAAGCTCCTGGTTACTCATCTTCAGCCACGCCAATCGCAATTCGAGGTCACGTTCATCGCCGGGGAACTCCTCTCGCTCTGCTGACAGGATCTTGTAGTCGGCGAGAGCGGGGACCTGATGGAGCACGTCCACAAACTCGCCTCCTCCAACCACGGCGTCGAGGGGAACCGGTACCCGGTCAGAGAACCACGGCCACTCGTTCGGCCTCATACCCTCGACTCGTTCCAGGCTTGGAGACACGAAGGCCCCGGTCACAGGCGTCGTCTCGGCCGGAGCGGTGGCGCCACCCAGCCAACCCGGTAGTGGAGACGCTGATGCTGGGACGAGGTCGTGACAGGCAACGTGCAGGTTCATCCAGATGATCCCCGGAACCTGATCAGCGTTCGGCCGATCCACCATCCCCAGATCGGCCAAGAACCGTTCCGTGAGACCAGCATTGACCTCCGGATCCCACGCCCCGAGATCGCAGGCTTCTGACGCGAGAGCAGCCCATGTCGGTGGATCGACATCAACCCAGCCGTTCTGATTGACGGCGTTGGCGTAGATCGCATCAACCTGGCCAGCAGTAAGGACGGGGCTGACCGTCCCGCTCGTCGTTATGGTGTCGACGGTCTCGGCGGTCGTGCATGCCGATACAACGAGCGTGAGCAGAAGGGGCAGCGCCAAAAGAGTTGTTCGGCGCATCAGGGTTGACCGACCCGGGTGAGCAGGCTGTGGAGACTCACGACGCTCTCACCGATCTGCCACTCCAGCCAGGCCTGCCCATCGGTGTCAGCGGCGAGGACGTAGAACTCGACCGTGCCGGCGAGGATGTCGATCGTGTCGCCGTACCGGCCGTTGAGCAGATAGATGCCCGCAGCCCCCGCTTCTGGGCTGACGATCACCTCTTGAACCCTGGAGCGGATGGCTTCAAGTTCGGCCAGCGACCGATCGGCCAGACTGACGCAAAGCGGCCCGCCGTAGATGTTGCGAATCGCTTGCTCGTGTTCTTCGAGCTTGCCGGTGAAGGTGAACACCTTGACCGAGTACGCAGCGGCGTCAGCCGGGAGGCGGTACGACCAGTTCCCCATGAACTCAGGTTGGGCCTGGGCATACCCGACGGCAGCACCATCTTTGTCGGCTGTCGCTGCGTTGATGATCTGCCAGCCACCGTCTGGTTCCTCACACGGCAGCGGGACCGAAAACGGAGTCTCTTCGCCTCCGACGGGCGGGGGTTCGGGTGGGCGGGTCAGTTCGAACGCTCTGCCGTCGTAGGTGCCGACAAGTGTGAAGTCGGCCCAACGCACAGCCCCAGCCGTCTCAACGCCCTCGACCATTGACCAGTCGAGCCCTATGACCGGGACTCCTTGGCACTGCGGGGGTAACGAGGTCATAACACCACCGGGGCATATCACCGGCTCACCATCGTCGATCACGGTGCCGATGAACTGCCACTCGATGACAGTCGAGATTCCGAGGTTTGGCCCGCCGAGTGTGGGCTGTGTGGCTGCCGGGATTGTGAGATGAGGAGGAGTCGTCGCAGCGGTCTCGTTCGGAGGCACGCCTATCACAGGATCGTCGGAACACGCGAAGGCCAAAACCACCAACGCGACAGCAACGATCGTCGCTTTGGCGTTCAAGGCAGGTCTCTGTCCTGATCGTTGAGGCGAGCTACGAGTGCCGCCAGTCCTGGCGCTTCTTGGAGTAGGGCACCGACTCGTGCATTGCGGGCTACGTCAACTACTAGCGAGTATTCCGATTCGTCCACGCATTCGGTGAATGCCTCTTCAGCGCCGGGTTGCTCCCCCCATCCTTCGCCTTCGAACGAGGTGGCGTTGTATCCCCTCTGTTGCATGCATGCTGACCATTCCTCAGCCGCCGCCTGTACCTCCGGTGTGGCCTCAGCTGCGGACCAGGACTCGCCGACAGCGACCTGGGCTAGTTCCATCAGGGTGGTCCAGGCGGTGGTGTCGCCAACGACCGCTGCCGTGCCTTGGTGTAGGCAGCCTCCGGTTGGTCGGGTGATTGTCCCGCCGCCTTCGACCTTGATCGTCTCGCTACCGGTCCCGAAGAAGGCGTCCTCCCAGCCGACCTGGGCGCGGCTGATGTCCCATCTTTCGTCTCGGTAGGCGTCTTGTTCAGCCTGAGTGGGTCCGATCTCGGGTGGCGGGTTGGTGACCGAACGCCACGGAGCGCCCTTGAACATGTCCCACGGCCAATACGGGCTGACGTTGTACTCGAACGCCAGTCCGTTCATACAGTCGAGGACCGCTGCTTCGATTCGTAGGTGCTCGGCTTCGTCAATGAACATCAGTTCGGCCAGAGCGTTCAGATCCAACGGCGTTTCGGGCTTAGGTGCGGCGGTCGTTGCTGTTGTCGTCGTGGTCGGGACCGGCGTCTCGGGTGTGGTGCCGGTAATCGTCATCGGAGGGCTGCCATCTCCGGTGCCCAGGCTCCGTGGTCCGCCCTGAACGTCGAAGTCAGAGTTCGTTTGGCAAGCGCTCGCTGCGAACAGGATCGCGATCAGCGTTGTCGTTACTCGTCGGCCCATTGAGGTCTCCCGACCGCCCCCCCTGTTCCTGTCATCGGAGTCTGGCATCCACACGATATATCTATGCGATAGGGCCCTGTATCCCAAGTGCCGAACGTCCCGAACTGGTGGGACCAACTCTGCGCTCGCTCGTCAATCCACAGACTCCTTCGAGGGTTCTCGCCTTTGATCCGAGTCGGTGACCAGCCGGGCGATCCCGTCCCAGGGTTTGGGGTGCGGGACGTAGGAGCCTCGTTTGGTCATGGAGCAGTACGGCCGTGATAGACCGGTGGCTCGTTCTGGTCGCTACGCCATATCCCGCTTTTTGTTTTCCACAGCCGCCGCACAGGGTCCCCCGATCCAGGCGGGGCGTCGAATGTGCCAGCAATTTCCGCAGGTCCGCGATAAGCCTCCTAGGAGCGGACGACATTCGACCGGGGCGGACATGTAACGAACTGTCATGACCATGAGCCATCATGGAGCCATGAGCAGAAGACTCGGAGATATTCTCGCCGCGGCGCTGACGGTTGCTGCCATCGCACTGACGATCGGCGTTTCGGATACCGCCGCTGATCGGCTCATCGGAATACTGGTTTCGGTCAGCGCAGGGATGACTCTCCTGACGCTCAACCATACGACGGCCCGGCGACCTCTTCTGATGGTCGAGTATCGAAATCCAGCACTCGATTACAAAGTCGCTGCCGCCCCGACGATGGCACTGAGCGGCCAATCCCTTCTGGTGGTGCTCACCAACAACGGGAGAGGGGCTGCTGAGGCCGTCGAGGTCCGATTCAAGACGCCTACCGGGGCAGGCTTGTACAACGAGTCCGGCAATAACCCCGACGGGCATCACCTCGACGTCACCGTTGATCCACCGCGATTCCTGGGCCGCGACCGGATACTCGAATCGCGGGATGAGTGGGTTATTGCTTCGCTGCACCCGACTCAATCCGAATGGAATGCGCCGGGCGGAGAATTCAATTGGGAGGCCCGAGCAAGACTCATGAAAACCAAGCGCGGCATCTGCACCGTCCGGGCGCACGACGCCGCCTCTTCCCGCTGATTGGCCCTCACATCGGTAGGCGGAAAGGCAAGTCCTGCGAGTCACCGACCTGCTGGACGTTGCAGATTGGCGAACGGCATCCGACCCCAGGCATCTGCGAACCCGTCGACCAACACGCGTTCCAGCGGCCTGCACTCGCTTGGCTCCGTCGCCATCCAGGCGACCTGGAAATCGTCGCTTTCCGCCACTTGCCAGAGAAGCCGCCCACCCCAATGGAAGACTGACTTGTCCGGTCCGGCGTCGGAGAACTCGATGAGGAGGCCGATGCGTTCGAGGAGGTCCTTGGCCTGACCGATGTATAGCGTCTCGGCTTCTTCGACCCATTCGTTCCTGAGACGCTCCAACGGCACTGTTGGGTCCTCGCGCTTGTACCAGGAGGCAGGACTCTTTCGGAGAAACTCGGGCGGTTCATCAGTGAGCCGCAACACCGCATACATGCCAGGCGACGTCGGAACCGAGGACAGACCTGCACGCAGCGCCAGCACCGAAAAGAAGCCCTCGAATCCCTCCTGGCGAATATCCGTTGCATCGAAGGCGGCCATGGGCGCACACTACGGTCATGGATCGACGCCCACCTGTTCCCCTCATCAGCAACAACCACGCTGACTACTCGTGGCACGGGCATTGGGTCCGGCATCGGTCCACTGGCCGGACTGGTCGGATCGGCTGCACAGCGATCGACCAAGGAGTGGCGGTGTGCTGGGAGGGCGGCGGGAGCGACTGGTACAACGAGTCTGAATTGGAGCCACTCAGCCGCCAGCCGGAGCCGTGGTATCGGGCCACCGATCTGCTGCGACGCAGAACCAACGGGTACTCGGATGACATCTGGTGGGTGGCCTGATGCCTCGACGTCTGTGCCCGACCTGCGCAACGGCTTCAATCCCAATCCTCCGCGGTTTCCCGTCTCCTGCATCCTTTGATGCGGCCGAACGCGGGGAACTGCACATCGGCGGCTGCATGGTGATGGCGGATCAACCGACCCGGTGGTGCCCATCGTGCGATGAGCCGCTCCCACGAGAAGCCATATCGTTGAGGGAGCATCACCGTGTCGGATAACGATCGGTTAAAAGAAGCAGTGGACGAGTTGGCTCACGCCATCTGGGCGAGCCATGGCTTCTACCTCGACGCCCGTGTTGC
The DNA here is from genome assembly GCA_022571885.1 of Acidobacteriota bacterium. Classification (GTDB taxonomy): domain Bacteria; phylum Actinomycetota; class Acidimicrobiia; order Spongiisociales; family UBA11373; genus JACZWZ01. The sequence continues at coordinate 662 of JACZWZ010000140.1, read as the reverse complement.
CTTGCTGGTCAGCAACAAGGAGGTTCGTCGGAAGGTCCCGCCCGAGACTGACCTGGAGGAGGTCCCAATGATGTTCGGAGCGGGTCCGCGCGGCAGTCCTGTTCGTCACGGAACGACCGTTGCTGAATACCTTCGGCGCACCGACGATGGAGGTAGAGACCACGCTCTGCTGGGCCAGTGGTTCGTCGTCCTCATCTTCGGATTGTGGGAGAGCCGCCATCGCAAGAGGCTCGCGCTTGCTCTGGAATTGGAGAAGGAGACCGACTTGACAGCGCACATCTTCGGCGACCTGAGGCACCTCAGACATGCCGTGGTTCATGACGGCGGCGCAGTGACCACGAAGACGGAACGTGTGATGAAGGTGCTCACCTTCATCAAGAACTCGGATCAGTTGACGCTAAGCCATGAACACGTCGACCAGATCGTCGACGAGATCTCCCTCCTACCGACACCTTCGATCAGGTGGAAAGTCAAGCCCCGGACGAGACAAGATTACGTTCAGCGACCGGCGCTGGCGCTGATACGAGTTGGTTCAGTGCAGCCATCAGCCCCGGGAGTCGTCGCTGATGATCGAGTATTGGATCCACCTGCCTTGCCGCGCCATGCTGGTGACACCGGCGTCGACACCGGCCTGAGATGAGACCTCCTGGCTCCGTGCGAGC
>JACZWZ010000139.1 GCA_022571885.1 Acidobacteriota bacterium | reverse complement strand
CACGACCAGTCGGCCGGGAGCGGCCGGTGGAGCTGTTGTGGTGGTGTTCGGCGCGGTTGTGGTGGCGTTCGGCACATCTGAGGTGCGAGTCACTTCGGTCGAGGCGGTGGTTGCCGTTCCGATGCCGGTGCCGGTGCCGGTGCCGCTACAGGCCGCAACGGCCAATGCAACGGCAGTCATGGCACCCAGCGGTGCTCTCAGTCCCATCCGAACACCCTACGAGTGATCACCCGGCTAGGTCCGATGAATCCGCTCGCCGGTCATCGTCACCGACCGGGCCGCAACTCCACGCGCACCAGTGGGCTCTGCGCCACCCACCTGTCGACCGCCTGACTCACATCCATCGGCGACCCATCTGGTGCCGGTGAACCACTCGCTCAGCCATCCCGAAGGGTTGCCGCCATCCGATGCGACCCGAGGCCGAATCTCAAAGGCGAGATATCACACCCGTGGCTTGCTTGCGGAGTGGGGCCGGTTGACTCGATTCTGGAGGCACCGTCGGATTAGCCTGCCATGACTTGATCGGTCCCACACAAGACAAATCTCTGGCCCGCGACCTCGGGCTGTATGCGGTGTTCACCGTGTCCCTGGGGGCCATGATCGGCAGCGGCATTTTTGTGCTGCCCGGCCTGGCCACCAAGGTGGCGGGCCCGGCGGTCATCGCGGCGTATTTTCTGGCCGGCCTGGTGGTGTTCCCGGCAGCACTCAGTCAGTCGGAGATGGCCACTGCAATGCCCCAGGCCGGCGGTAGCTACCTATAGGTGGACCGCGCCATGGGGCCGTTGATGGGAACCATTGCCGGATTTGGCACCTGGTTTGCGATGGTGTTCAAGGCGGCGTTCGCCCTGGTAGGTCTGGGTGCCTACCTCCGCTTTTTCGTGCCCGACATTCCAATCCGTCCGGTAGCGCTGGGGATCGCGGTCGGTCTCATTCTGCTCAACATGGCCGGGATCAAGGAGTCCGGGCGAGTCCAGGCCCTTCTGGTGACGTTCTCGCTGGGCGTCCTGGCCTTCTTCGTGGCCGACGGCATCACCCTGGTCGACAGCGCCCGATACCGACCCTTCCTTCCCGAGGGCACATTCGGTCTGCTCGAAGCCGCCGGATTGGTGTTCGTGGCATATGCCGGCGTCACCAACGTTGCCAGTGTCGCCGAAGAGGTGAAGCGTCCCAGCCGCAACCTCCCCTTGGGGATCATCATCTCGATCTCGGTGATGATTTTCTTCTACCCGGCGATCGTGCTGGTCATGGTGGGTACCACTCCGGTAGCAGATCTGACTGCCTCGTTGACTCCGATGGCCACCTCAGCCGAGGCCTTCATGCAGGACGTTGGCCCCAAGATCATCGGCGTAACGGCCGTGGTGGCGCTGATCAGCATGGCGAATTCGGGCCTGTTGGCTTCGTCTCGCTATCCGTTTGCGATGGCACGCAATCGCTTGGCGCCACGGCGGTTGGCCACCATTGGGGATCGCTCGGGAACGCCGATCGTATCGATCGCGGTGACCGGGATCGCGCTGCTGGCGCTCATCGCCTTCGTGCCGCTGTTCGAGTTGGCCAAGCTCGCCAGTGCCTTCCAACTGCTGGTGCTTTCGATGGTGAACATGGCCGTCATCGCCTTCCGCGAGAGCAAGGTGGCGTGGTATCGACCCCGGTTCAAGTCACCGCTGTATCCGTGGATCCAGTTGGCGGGCATCGCGGCGTCGGTGGTGCTGCTGACCCAGATGGGATTGGTGCCGGTGATCGGAGCGGTTGGCATCGTCATCGGTGGGTTCCTTTGGTATCAGGTGTTCGGCCAGTCCCGCGCCGGGCGGGAGAGCGCCTCGCTCGACGCCCTTCGAGTCAGAGCCACCGCCCGCCTGGTGGACGAGACCAGAGACGCCTTGAGCCGTCCCGGCAAGGGCCGGATCCTGATTCCGGTTCGCACCGACATCTCGAACTCCGGTCTTCGTGCTCTGTTGAGCATGGCCGGGACCGTCATCCGGCCCGGAAGACGCATCGATGTGATGCGCTTCGAACAGGTCCCCGCCCAGATGAGCCTGTCGGGAGCAACGGCCAAGACCGAGGACGAACTCCGCTTCGAACTCGGGATCTACGACATTGCCCGCGACCTGGGTGTCAACGTGGCGGTCGGAGCCGTGCTGGGCCGAGACCGCCGCCGAGCGCTCGTCAACTACGTAGCAGACAATGGAATCGACCTGGTCCTGGCCGAGATCCCTGAAGCGAACCGACCGAGTCGTCTATTCGGAGGAGAGTTGCGCTGGCTGAGGGAGCATCTCACCTGCGATGCCGCCTTCCTGCACAGCCGGGCCGGAGGAACGGTGCGGTCGGTGGCGGTGATGGGCGCCGGCGGACCCTACGACGCGCTGAAGGTGGAGCTGGCAGATCGTCTGGCCAATGAAGCCGGCGGGGCAGTCCGCTTCGTCCACGTTGTTGCCGAAGACGCCGCCGAGCGTCAGGTAGACGGAATTCGGGAGTACCACCAACAGCTGATGGAACTGTGCCGATCGGAAACGACGAGCGATGTGGTCCGTTCCGATGATCTGGTCGAGGCGCTGGGCGGCATCGCCAGTGACGCCGATCTGGTGATCCTGGGCGCCTCGCTGCGCCGCTTTGGGTTCTTCGCCGATCTGGCCGACCGGATTGCTGAAAGGGTCGACAGCAGCGTGTTACTGGTGGAAGCAAACGACACCGCCCGGCGCACGTTCCTCGGTCGGATGTTGGAAAAATTCATCTACTGACCGGGTAACCGATCGTTGCCGCCGGATCGGGTTCGGGCGAAGCAAGATGGCCCGAGCCGGGGGCACGAGGTTGAGGTGTTACCGAGTCGTCGGACCGGCAGATCGAGCTAACGGGCCGATAGCCGCAACGCAGCGCCGAGCGCCTTGCGCAGCGTGCCGAAGCGGTTGCGCCGTTGGCCTGCCACGGCACTGCCGGTCGGGAAACTCGCCGTAGGTTCGAGTCGAACCGGGAAATGCGGCGATACTTGCGGTGGCACTCGACTGCCCAGGACTCGGGGCGTTCTATGACTCATAGACCATCTACATCGGCTTCGGTGCTTGCGAAACTTAGCCCCACCGGTTGGGATCACGAAGGACCATCCACGCCACGCCGCTTCCGCCCCCACGATGCCTCAGGAGCCGTCGCGCAGCACATCTAGGAAGGCCTCCGAGTACCGCTCCAGCTTGACCGGGCCTACCCCGGGTATGGCAAGCAATCCTGCCTCGGTGATCGGACGGGCTTCTGCCATCGCCAGCAGAGTGGCGTCGCTGAATACCACGTAGGCCGGCACCCCTCGCTCGTCGGCGAGCCGCCGACGCAGTGCTCGGAGATCCTCGAACAGTGGCGTGTGGCGCAGTTCGTCGACCGCGGCAGCTGCTCGCAAGCCTGGCGTGGTCACCAGGGGGTGGCTCGTGTCGGCGAGGATGTCGTCTCCGGTGCACACGTCGCACGACTCACCGCAATCGCCGATCTCCTCACCGAAGTAGGCGGCCACAGTCCGATGCCGACAGGCGTTCCGTTCGGCCCAGTCGAACATCAGCCGAACCTGGCGCCGATGCCAATCCCCCGTTTCTTGGTCGGCCGTCATCCGCTCCAAACTGATCACATCCGCCCAGGAGTAAAACAGGACGCAGTCGCTGGCCACGCCGTCGCGACCGGCGCGGCCGATCTCCTGGTAGTAGCCCTCCACCGACTTCGGCATGTCGCGGTGGATCACATAGCGCACGTTCGACTTGTCGATCCCCATCCCGAAGGCCACCGTGGCGCAGATCACGTCGACGTCGTCGCGGATAAAGGCGTCCTGGACCGAGGTGCGTTCGTCTGCGGCCAGACCGGCGTGGTAGGCCAGCGCCGGAACTCCCAACCCACGCAAGTACTTGGCGGTCGACTCCGCCGACCTACGTGACAAGGTGTATACGATCCCACTCTGACCTCGTCTGGCCACGCATAGCCGTCCGATCGAATCCCGCACCCGTACCCGGCGTCCGTCGTGCTCGCCCTTCTTGATGGCGTGGATCCGCAGATTTGGCCGGAAGAACGACCCTCGGAACTGGACCGGGTCCACCAGACCGAGCTGGACCTCGATGTCGCGGGTGACTTCGGCGGTGGCGGTGGCGGTCAGCGCCAACAAAGGCACCCCGAACCGGGCCTTCAGTCCGCGCAGGTTGCGGTAGGCGGGCCGAAAGTCGTGGCCCCACTGGCTGATGCAGTGCGCCTCGTCCACCGCGATCAACCGAAGATCGACGCCTTCGAGCGCCCAACCTACCGATGCTTCCAATCCTTCCGGTGCGGCGTAGACCAGCTCATAACCACCCCTGCGCATCAGAGATATCCGCTCGTCACGTTCGGCCGGGTCCAGGCTCGAGTTGAGAAAGGTGGCCCGCATTCCTATCTCGGCCAGACCGTCCACCTGATCCTTCATCAGAGCAATGAGCGGTGACACCACCAGCGTGGTGCCGCCGAGGACCCGGGAGGTCATTTGATAGGTCAGCGACTTGCCGGCCCCGGTAGGCATGATTCCGATACAGTCCCGGTCGGATATAACCGCCTCGATGATCTCGCGCTGACCGGGTCGAAATGACGAGAAGCCGAATACGTCTTCGAGCACCTGATCGATCGATCCGACCCGAGCGGCAACCACCTCGGAAGCCAGCGTGCGCAGCGCGGCGACATCGGAGTCTGTGAAGTCGGTCGGCTCCTGCTGCCAAGCTCGGCGCAACCCGTCGAGGGCACCGCCGGCTCGAGCTGTGTCGCCGGCACCGAGAAGTGATCGAAGCTGTTCGATCTCATTCGAAACGGCGGTTCCAGACATGGCGGAGACGCTAGTTGGAACGACCGACATGCTCGGAAGAAGCCGATACATCGCATGACACCCAGCGGTCGCCGGGCGTCGGCCGGCGAACTCCTAACTGGGCGGCAGAAGGATGTCGGCCAAGAACTCGGCGACGACCCGTTGGTATCGATCCCGATCGACGTTCCAGGACCGCACGTGTCCGGCCCCCGGGAAAAGCTCCAGCCGGGCGACCTCACCAAGCGATTCAAAAAGGCTGATGCTCTGGTCGACGGGTACCGATCCGTCGTCGTCGCCGTGGATGAGAAGTATCTGCACACCGACGACGTTCGGGTGGGACGGGTAGTCGACCAGCCACCAGGTGACATCGAATCGAATGTCGGCAAAGACCTTGGCGGCGGCGGTGAGCGACGCCGGGACCTTGATCGGCACGCCGGGGATGATGTCGGTGTCGGCGGCTCGGGCCTCGACCATGCCGGCGACATCCAGAGCAGGCGAGTCGAAGATGACCGCCGATACCGACGCCGCCAGCGGCGATCGCTCCAGAAATGCCATCGAGATCGCACCGCCCATGCTGAACCCGACCAAAACCACTTCGCTGGCGCCGTGGTCGAGGGCATATTCGACCGCACCCTCCAAATCCTCCCACTCGGTGGCCCCGAACCGAGCAAGGCGATCTTCGGTCTGTGGCGAAGCCTCGTCGTTTCGATAGCTGATCATCATCGTCGGCATGCCGGCCTCGACCAGCGTCGGGAGTATGCGTAGGCCTTCTCGCATGTGAACACCCCGGCCGTGGACGAAAATCGCCCATGTACTCGAATCGCCATCGACCAACCAGGCGGGAAACTCGCCGAACGGCGACGAGTAGGACACGGTTGAGAACTCGACACCCAGCACCCCGGGGTCGGGTGGATAAGCGAAGCCCTCCAGATCGACGAGGTCGCCTGGCATAGGAGTCTCGCCGGTGAGGTGGGTGTAGGTCCTGGTGATCGAGTTGCCGTCGAGTTCGACTACCTTTCCGACTTGTCCGTATCCGTCGGCGAGAGCAACGCCGAGAACCTCATCCGACAGCAGGTCTTCCGACGGGTCTGACCCGACATCGAAGGTGATCGTGGTCTCATTCCAGGACAACACCGCGATGTCGTAGTTGAAGGAATGCTCGTCGACGAGAAGTGCATCGGAGCGGATCTGCGAGGAGAAGTACCAACCGCCGGCGACATGAAAGATGACGAAGAAGGCCACGAGCCCAACCACCAGTCGCCGAATCCACCGACGCCCGGAGTGGGGATGCTCCTGAGGGCTGGTGGGCTGGAGTCGGTCGAACGGTTCCGTGACCCCATCATTTCAGATGGACCATCGGCATGCCATCAGTGAAGACCCTGATAAGAGGTCGTGCCGTGTTGCCGGACGACAGAAAGGGCGCAGGGTCGACCAGCTCCGCCCGCCGGAAGAACCCCACAGCACCGGGGATCAATCCGTAGGTTGTCCATGGGACGACCGATGGGAGACACAGACCGATGAACCTTTCAGCGCGACTCCGATTGGTACCTCCGGCTTCAGCGGTCAGACAGGCCAACATCTCGATCCAGGAGAACCGGGTCGACCGCCAAACCAACAAGCCGAAGCCGGTACTCGAAGCGATCGAGATCGAATTCCCGCCACCATCCGCTCCCCCGGCACCCCAAGACCCGACCGGGGCCGGCGGCAGGTCTGCATCCGACCGGCAACAGCCGACATGCGCCCGTAGAACCCGCAAGACCGACTCGATACGAATGAAAGCCGAGGAGTCGACGTGACCGTCGAACCGAAGATGTTGGAAGCACGTGGGCGCTGACACCGGGCGGTCGACACCGGCCGAACGGGACTCCGGAGGGATCACGGCGGCGCTGATCTCGGGGACCGCCGCCTACAACGTCGCACAGAATCTCCTCCTGCCGGCCTGGAGCTATCTACCGCTCAACGCAGCGGCAACAGTCGGATTGTTCAGACTGGCCGACAGGCTCGGCCTCACCCGCGATGAGGTAGGTGCCGACCGCGCCCACCTGGCCGGCGGAATTCGCATCGGTCTGCTGCTGGGAGCTGTGACCCTGATGGCGATCGGGGTGGCGGTCGCGATCCCGAGTACCCGCTCACTGTTCACGGATGAACGAGTTGTCGGTGTAGGTATTGGAGCTGCCCTCTTCCAGGCCTTGATCCGCATTCCGATCGGCACTGCCCTATTCGAGGAGTTCCTGTTCCGT
>JACZWZ010000138.1 GCA_022571885.1 Acidobacteriota bacterium | reverse complement strand
AACTCGTAGCGGGTGAACCCTTCGGGCCTGCGCGCAACGCCGAACGGGTTCAAAACACCATCCACATCGAGCAGCAAGAAGGGGTGAACCATCATCTGTCCCTCAAACTGCAGAGTAGGAACGCACGTCCGAGAAGTGCCGTTCCAGCACATCAGGCAGCGGGATCGTTATGGCTCCAGATTGGGTGATCGGTGCGGTCTGGAGGGATGCCGGTGACCTGAGAACTCACATGGATATGTGCTATTCGACATGATGGGGGAGGGCGACAGCGTGCTACGGGATGGAGTCGTGGGCCTAACCCGATTCGAGTGCGCGAGGTTGCGCCGGGTGTGGTCCGTCTCAGAAACCCTACCTTTGGCTGGTACGCCATCAGCCCTACCGGCCGACTTGCCGCCGTCGTCTCGGCCGTTTCTGGCTATCGGCCCCAGCTTGGATGTTCCTCGAGAGCGGCCGGGAAGCCACCGGGGGTGTCTCTTAAGCGCCGTTGTCCTGCGACCGGAAGCCAGCGAGGGCGGCGAGCAGCGTCTGGGTTGCCGCGTCGCTATCGATCTCGTCGCCAAACACGGCTATGAGCAGCTGTAGTCCCTGGAGTGAACTGAGCACAAGCAGCGCTAGCCCGACCGGGTCGACCGGCTCGCTGATTTCACCCGCGTCACTCGCCTGCCGGGCGAGCCGGACCGCCGCATCGACGACACTCTTGTCGATAACGGTTGGCGGCTCCTCACCGGCCGGTGGACCCGTAGCGGTCGCCAACACCGCTTGCAGGTTCAGGATCATTCCTTCCCGTGCACCCTCCTGCCGGTAAGCGCGGGCACTCATCTCAACTAGTGATATCAGCGCTTGCACTGGCGACCCCGACTGCGCCAGTACCTCTTCCATTGCCGCCTTGCTCGACTCGAAGCAGCGCGCAAAGCATTCACGCACCAGCTCCTCACGGCTTGTGAAGTAGCGGTACAGAGCACCTCTGGTGATTCCGGCGGCCTCCGCGATCTCCTGCAAGCTCACTTCAGGTCCCCGGCTTACAAGGACACCCATTGCCGCGTCCAGGATCTCTTCCTTGCGGACGGTGTGAAACGCTTCGCGGGCTCTGCTGGTGGTCATCACTCCTCGGGACGGCTCCGGATCGCGCCGGACTGATATGTCACATTAAGTATACCAGGGAATGTTGCTGGTGACTTGATAGTAGCAATGAGTGACGTTAGTGTTACTCTCCACCTACACAGCGTCTGCTCTTGGTGTCGGCGCTGTAGCCAAGACATGAAGCGAGGCGGGGGTCTCGGGGGACAACTGCCTCGCAGGAAAAGAAAGGATCACTCCAAATGACAACTACACCATCGACCGCAATTGCCGAGACGGTCTGGGACCGATTTCAGACCGTGGGTTTCACCCCCGACTTCGGGCCGGGAGGGTCGCGGCTTCTAATTGCGCTGTACCGGAGGCTCGCCGCTGAGGGGCGCCCGATCACGACCAACGAGGTAGAAGAACTGGCGAAGGGCGCCGACGTCACATCCGAGGAGACGCGGAGTCTCATCGAGAGGGGGAGCGAACTAGACGATGACGGTGCTGTCAGGGGCATCGTGGGTCTCTCGCTGAACGCGCACCCGCACAAGTTCCTAATCCACGGACATGAACTCCGAAACTGGTGCGCGCTCGACCCGCTGTTGATCGCGCCGACCATGACGGGGGCGGTTGAACTCGAGTCCGACGATCCGAGGAGCGGCGAGCCCATCCGGGTTTCGGTGTCTCCCAGCGGTGTGCAAGCCCACGAGCCGACCACGGCGGTGGTTTCGATCGTCGTACCGGAGTTTGGGGCGACCGACAGCATCGAGGCGGTCTGGATGATGTTCTGTCACCAGGTGCACTTCTTTACCAGCCGCGAATCGGGCGAGCAGTTCTTCGCTGGCAGAGACATCGAGGTCTACTTCCTCACCATCGAGGAAGCGTTCGAGCTCGGCCGACTCACGTTCGGCCCGGTCTACGCGCAGCTGTAGCGAACGGCGCGAGGCTCAAGACTTTCGGTCCGCCGCGGTGGCCACCCTGATCGTGTCGCCAGCCATCCCGGGCGAGCACCACCACCAAACGGTTGATGGCCGCCTTGCCGATGAGCACCGACCCTCAAACTGGTCAGATGAGCCGCTACGACGTCGCCACTGGGGAGCTTGTGCCGAAGTAGAAAATCTGGACAGGGTCTGTCCAGACAGAGGCCGGCACTCGCTGCGCGGTGTTCAGCACAGATTCTGATCTCGAATGCGTCGGGTCACATTGGGGAACTCGTCGCTTGACCAAACCAGATGCAATCAGCTGCGCCCGGGTCTTTTAAGCGCAGGATCAACAGCGACAGCCCCGACCCCTCGTCGACCCTGCGCTCGTGATCTACGAATCCGCAGCTCCGGTAGAACCCGATCGCCTTCTTGTTGGCCTCGGCGACCTCCACCAGCACCGGGTCAAAGCGTCCGCGGGCGTGCTCTACCAGCGCTCGGCCATGGCCCTTCCCTTGCTGGTCCGGATGCGTAAAGAGGCCGCCGATCAAGTTGTCCAGGAGCGACATGAAGGCAACGATCTCACCCTCTTCCTCTACCACCCAGGTCTCGGCAATAGGCACAAGCTGTTCACGGATCTCGGGTTCCATGGCCCGCCAATGTTCCTCGGGCAGGAAGGACTGGCCGGGGATGGTCGAGGCCAGCCACACACGGATCAGGTCGTCCTCATCGGCGGGCTCGAAGGCGCGGATCATGTCGAAAGCGTATCGCATCGGACGCCTATAACGCTCGCCGCTCTAGTGCGCGACTGAACGACTGGACAGCGCGAGATCCGGCATTCTGCGCTATCCATTGCGCCTGGGCACGGTGTTTGTTCCGGACCTGATACGTGACACCGCGCACCGGGAAACGGGGCAGTTGGAGGGTTTCTGACAGGGTTGCTGACACTGAAATTGGAGGGGTACGAAAAGCAAAAGGTGGCACTGGCGGTGTGAACCACACCATGTGGGTATCGAACTGCCGATCAAACCCACTCTGTTCGACGTAGAGATCCGCTGAGCGCTGGAAATATGGGCGGGGTGCTACGGCGGTAGATGGCATGTCGACGACGGGAGCTGCAAGGTCCTGTGCTACGCATTTGGCTGTTCGATCGGGCGAAATGCCCGCCGTCGCCTTGATGTTCGCTCGGGACGCGCACAGCCCTGATCCCCCTCTCGAATTGCGTGCTGGTTTTGAGCGGTAGCGAGGTGTGTCCGGCTCACTTGGGGTGTGTGGCGGTCGTGGGCCTCTATAGAAACCTATACCTTCAATGTCATTGAAGGTGTGACGCCTTCTATGTCACGGTGACAAGATGGCGCTAATGGCTTTCTAAACCCAGTCGTTCTGCTCGCTTGTTGACGAATCGACGACGAGATTCTGGGAATAGTGGAATACATCTTGACCTTATAGTGACATGAAGGTATAGGCTCTTCGTAGTAAGCGGAATCGACTTCCGGAGACGGACGATCTGTCAAGGGTCGAAACACCACGAAAGGCCACCCAACACCAAAGGAGAAGACGATGACACAACAAGCAACGCTGAGGATCCCCGCCCTGCACTGTGGCGGCTGTGCCAAGACGGTCACAGGCAGCCTGGAGACACTCCCGGGCGTGGAGGTCACCGAGACCGACCCGGGGTCGAAACTCGTGCAGCTTCGGTTCGACGATTCGATGATCAGCCTGGACGAGATCCGGGAGGCACTCGATCAGGTCGGCTTCAGCCCCGAGAACTAACCAAAGGCAGAGGAAGAGAAGGAAGAGAAGGAAGAACAGAAATGACACAGATCGAGAAAGGGCCCGAAGCCGATCAGATATCGGGGGTGAAACCACGGCTTGGCGACTGGGTTCGCGGGAGCAAGAAACGGCAGTTCGTGTTGGCGGTTGCCCTGGGGGCGGTGCTGGCGATCATCAGTTGGCAGGCCGGAATACTGGATGGGAGCAGCGACATCTTCGGAGGCCTGGCAGAGTCGGCGGTCTCGGCAGGAGGTCCCGGTACCGCTGTATCGATCGGGGCGGCGTTCCTGATCGGTGCCAGCATGATCGTTCTCCCCTGCGGCTATCCCAGCGTCTTCGCCGTGCCCTCGATCCTCGGCTCGCGACCACGGTTGCGGGACCGGACGACGCTGAGCATCCTCTTCGTGGCCGCCAGTGCTCTGCCGCTCGCCGCGCTCGGGGTCGGTCTTGCCTTCGGCGGTGACGCCATCCTCGGACTCCTCGACTCGATGAAGGCAAGGATGGGCTTCGCCGTCGTCCTCTACTCCCTCCTGGGAATCATCGCCCTCGGCTACGCCTTGAGCGAAATCGGCCTATTCCGACTTCCCAGCCTGACGCAACGGCTCAGCACCCCGAACATGCCCGCTGAAGATCGGCCCTATCGGAGGGCGCTCGTCCTGGGCGGCACCATGGGAGCCGGGATGGGCATGGGCTGCCCTATGCCCACCTACTACATCCTGCTCGGTTGGGTGGCAGCGTCGACCAACCCCCTCTACGGCGCCATCGTGCTCGGCGCATACGGCGTCGGCCGAGTCCTACCCGCGGTGGGCCTAGGCAGCCTCATCGTCGCCGGGACGGAACGGCGCCGAGTGTCGCACGGCATGACCTCGTTCCGGGAACGCACCAGCTGGATCACCAACGGCCTCCTGGCGGGAACCGGCTCCTACCTCATCGTCCTCTTCGGTGGCGTGCTCCTATACCGCTGGGTGACACTGTGAGACCGGAGAAAGCGACCCCCGCAGGCCCGGTGGCAAAGCCTCTCTCGGTGACTGACAGTGAGTTCGACCAGGAAGTACTTCAGGCCGATACCCCGGTCCTGGTCGACTTCTGGGCCGAATGGTGTGGCCCCTGCCACCAGCTCGATCCGATCGTCGAGGAGCTGGCTGAGGAGTACGACGGGAGGGTGAAATTCGTGAAGATCGACACCGAAGAGAACTTCGATACGCCTGCCCGCTACGGCATCATGAGCCTTCCCGCGCTGTTGGTATTCAAGGACGGCGAGCAGGTGGAAGCGATCACGGGCCTTCGGCCCAAGGACGACCTCAAACGCTCGCTCGACAAGGTGCTGGCGTGAACCGGCCGCGGCTGTTCGCGGCCCAATCTCGCCCTGCAAGCGCAAACTTATGTGCCGTTCTCGGCGATAACAGCCCAACGTCTTGTGGGGAACGCAATCAAAACATGGCCAGCACGGGTGCACTCGTCGTGGAGGTGGGATCGTGAGGATCGGCCAACTTGCCAAAGCAGTCGGGGTCGATGCCCCGACGATCAGGTTCTACGAGTCGGTGGGTTTGCTCCCAGAACCGACCCGTCGTCCTTCTGGGTATCGGGACTACGACGAATCCGACGTCGATCGGCTCCGATTCGTGAGGCGCGCACGATCTCTTGATCTCCCCCTTGACGACATCGGGGAGATCCTCGCTCTTCGAGAACGGGGTGAAGCGCCCTGCCGGTTCGTCCGTGAAGTGATCGACCGGGAAGCCGTAGCCATCGAAGAACGCATGGCAGAACTGAAGCGGCTCAGCGCCGAAATGCGGCGGCTCCAACAGCGATCCGAAGACCTCCGCGATGACTGGCCCACCGGCGAATGCATTTGTCACATCATCGAGGACGCCGCGTCGGTATCGAATATCGACACGGCAGAGAACATCACCAACACGGAATGAGAAGGAAGGTACGAGCGTGAGCGACAACGGAAACCCGCAGGTCGTCCCCGAAACTGAAGCGAACACGACTCCTGAGGAGGCTGATGGTGAGTACGACCTGGTGATCATCGGGTCGGGATCGGGCGCCTTTGCCGCCGCGATCAAGGCTCGTGATCTCGGGGCACGGGTGGCCATTGTCGAACGCGATCAGGTCGGCGGAACGTGCGTGAACATCGGCTGCGTCCCGTCGAAAGCTCTGCTGCGCGCCGCCGAGGCGTATTGGCGAGCCGGACATTCACCGTTCGCCGGACTCGAAACCCAAGCAGGAGCCATCGATCTCCCAGCCCTGATGGCACAGAAGGACGACATTGTGTCGAAGCTCCGTAAGGAGAAGTATGAGGATCTGCTCACGCACTATGAGATCGACCTTATCCGTGGCGAGGCGACCTTCACCGACGGTGAGACGCTCGACGTCGGCGGCCGTGCGCTCAAAGCATTCCGATTCCTGATCGCCACCGGAGCCGCACCGTGGGTGCCGCCGATCGATGGGATCGATAGCGTCGAGTATCTGACATCCACCTCTGCCCTTAAACTCGAAGAGGTCCCCGCCGAACTCATCGTGGTGGGAGCCAACGCCATCGGTCTCGAAATCGGTCAGCTCTACACCCATCTCGGGGCCAAGGTCACCTTCGTCGAGGCACTCGACCGGGTGGCGCTCGAAGAACCCGAGATCTCCGACCTCATCACCACCCACCTGGAGTCACAGGGAGCCACCATCCGCACCAGCGCCCAAGCCACCCGAGCCGGAACAACGGACGACCGGGTCTGGCTCGACATCGAGACACCAGACGGACCACAACGAATCGAAGCAGACAAGCTCCTAATGGCCACAGGGCGCCGGGCCCGCACCGAGACGCTCGGACTCGACGCCGCCGAAGTAGAAGTCGACCAGCGCGGCCATGTCGCCATCGACGATCATCTGCAGACGACAAACGACCGGATCTACGCCGCCGGTGACGTCACCAATCACCCCCAATTCGTCTACGTGGCAGCCCTCGGAGGCAACATCGCCGCCGAGAACGCCATACGCGGCACCAGCCGCAAGATCGACTTCACCACCATGCCCAGGGTCACCTTCACCACACCGACGATCGCATCGGTCGGGCTCACCGAACAACAAGCACGCGACGCCCACAAGCAGGTCATCACGTCGGTGCTACCGCTCCAGGCGGTGCCACGAGCCCTCGTCGACCACGACACAGTCGGGCTCGTCAAGCTCGTCGCAGATGAAGCGACCGGGCATCTACTCGGCGCCCACATCATCGCCGAAGGCGCCGGCGACGTGATCCAGGCCGCAGTGATGGCACTCAAATACCGGGC
>JACZWZ010000137.1 GCA_022571885.1 Acidobacteriota bacterium | reverse complement strand
CGCGATTCGTGAGGGTGGTCGCACTGTGGGTGCGGGCCGGGTCGTCAAGATCAACAAGTAGTAGTAGCAATTAGCGATCGGTCATCGGCCATCAGGCCGACGGCTGAGGACCAACGACCAAGGACAAAGAATGGCTTCTGCCAAGAGACCTCCGATCACGCTCGCCTGCGAGACGTGCAAGCGCCGGAATTACGTCACGACCAAGAACAAGACGAATACCCGCGATCGGATCGAACTGAAGAAGTACTGCCGGTGGTGTCGCACCCATACTGCGCACAAAGAAACGCGCTGACTCTCCGGGAGGCCACAGCATGGCCGACCTCGCCGATTTGATCGGCAATACCTACGGACCTTTTCCGATCCCGGTCACCGGTGATCTGGTTGCGGCGTTTGCGGCCGCCACCGGGGACGACCCGAATCGCTGGAGCAGCATTGCCCCGGCGATGCTGGCCAATGTGGCTCTCTTTGCTGCGGCTCCGGCATTTTTCCGTGACGATGCGGTGGTTCCGTTCACGCGGTCGCTGATCCATTCGGATCAATCGTTTGTTTGGTTGCGACCACTCGAGGTCGGGGAGACGCTCGAGGTGGCGGGCACGGTAGAGGCAGCCCGCGCTCGTGGGCCATTGAACCTGGTCACTTTCTCGCTTATCGCCCGATCCGACCGGGGCCCATGGCTCACCGGGTCGTCCGTGTTCTTGATGTCGGAAGAGGCGGCGGCCGCTGCCGAGGACGCCGGTGAACCCGATGCGGAGGACCGCCCTCCGTTCGATCCGGCTGGCGATAGGTTGGAACTTCCGGTCGCCGGAGACCCGATTGTCGAGTTGCGATGTGGCGCGTCCCGGTCCGACTTGATGCGGTACGCGGTCGCCTCTGAGGATTGGAATCCGATCCACTTCGATCACGACGCGGCTCGCGCCGCAGGACTAGCAGGCGTGATCGTGCACGGTCTTCTGATGGCTTCCTGGATCGGCCGATTGGCGTCACGGTACGGGACAATGCATGCGATGAGGCTGCGGTTCCGCAACCCGCTTCGTCCCGCCGTTCCCGCCGTCGTCACCGGTTTGGCGGCTTCCGTCGTCGGGAACACGGCCGAATTGAACCTGGTGCTATCAGCCGAGGGTCGTCGTCTGGTCACCTCCGTCGTTTCGGTAACTGCGTGACCTCTCGTCGGGTCCAAGAGGACGAACAAGCGCTCATCTCGCTGGCCAAGGGCGGAGACGCCGACGCCTTCGGCGAGCTGGTGTGGAGGTATCGAGACACGGTGTACACGCTCGCGGTTCGTCTGGTGGGACCTGATCTGGCGGCCGACGTTGCTCAGGAGGCGCTGATCCGAGCGTGGCGCGCCATGCCACGCTTTCGCGGCGAGGCAGCACTTGGAACCTGGCTGCATCGCATCACAGTCAACACCGCGTGGACGATGAGAAAACGAGCCGCCCGGTTCGAAACCCAGCAATTGGATGAGTCGGTGTTTGATGGGGCGATCGATCACGCCACGGGTCCTGAGAAGGCCGGCGAGATGATCGAAGTGCGGGCGGGTCTGCGTGCGGCAATCGAGCAGCTGAGTCCGGGCCAGCGCGCTGTCTTGGTTCTGCGCGACGTCTACGGCTGGTCGCACGCCGAGGTGGCGCGCGAGTTGGGAATCACGCACACAACGGCAAAGGTCCGTCTACATCGGGCGCGTAAGCGGGTGCGGGTGCTCCTGGAGGAGGGATTGTGAGCCGGATCATCTGCAAAATCGCAAACGCGGTCCCGGACGGTTCACGCCTGGCGCCCCTGTTCGATCGGCATCGCGAGCAGTGCCTGCGGTGTCAGGCCGATGCGGTTCGACTGCGTGGAGTGTCGCGCGATCTCAGCGGTTTGGAGACTGAGATCCTGGCGGCCCCGGGCGGGCTGCACACTCAGGTGATGGCCACGCTCCCGATCCAGGACGCCTCCAATCCCAGGCGGCCTCTCCTGATACGGGTCGTCGCCCGGTGGGCCACCGGGATCGGCGTGGCCGTGGCGACCCTGGCGGCGATCATCGGTAGGAGATCCAGGCGGTCGTAACGGTTGACGTGGTCGAACTCGTTGGTCCGGTCTCAGTCCCCAGTCTCCAGTCTTCCAATCGTGCTGGTGACTGGTGACTGACTCGACCGCCGTCGAACGCGAGTTGGTTGAGCACGTCAATATCCTGAGTCGGTACGACGCCTGATACTGGTGACTCGACCGGGCGAGGGTAGGGGTGTCGACTGGTTCGTTTCGAGACGGCGTGTGGTACCGGATCTGGGTTACAATGCCGCCGGTTCGTCCTAGGCTCGCGCGCGGGATCGGACACCCCAAAGGGGCGTAGCTCAATTTGGCAGAGCACTGGTCTCCAAAACCAGCGGTTGGGGGTTCGAGTCCCTCCGCCCCTGCTGGACGGACCGCCCCATTACGAGGACATCATGAACAGAGAGTTGCGACGACTTCAGGAGAAGGAAGAGAAGCGTGCCCGCGACCGGCGGGGCGCTAAGACGCAGGCGCGCCGCAACCGCGAACGTGTCGGTCTCCGCCAGTTCGTCTCCGAGGTTCGAACCGAGCTGAAGCGGGTCGCCTGGCCCAGTCGACGAGAGGTCATCACCTTCACGGCTGTGACGCTGATCACTTCGGTGTTTGTCACTGCCTACACGTTCGGGTTGGACCTGACGCTGAAGCGGGCAGTGTTGGAGTTGTTGGCACTGCGATGACGACTCCCGAAGCTCCCAAGGAAAACCCGGAGGACGTCGGCAACGATGAGCAGGGCGGTCTGATGGCCGAAGCCCTCACAGGCGTCGCCGCCTCCGTGGCCGGGGTCACCACTGAGGCACCACCGCAAGCGTCGGACGAGGGCGACGACGCCGCCGGCGCCATCGAGGAGGGCCTGGGCGAGGTCGTTGAGGATTCACCGTTCGCCGCCGCGGCGGCGATCTTCCAGCAGCAGTCCGATGCCGCCGACGACGATCCTGCCGAGGAGACCTCTGATGAGGAGGCGGTTACTGCGGTGGCGGAGGAGGCTCCGGTCGAGCAGGACTCGGCTGGTTTGGCCGATGCCAAGGTCGCTGAGGAGACTTCTGATGCCGAGCCACAGGTCATCGAAGATGCTCCTGTGGAGGAAACCGACCCCGACCGGGATGCAAGTGGAGCCGTCGACGAAGACGCCGACGAGGATCAGGAAGACGGCGAGGAGGCTCTGCCTCCAGCGAGCCCGTACGATCTTCCCGGGGCCTGGTACGTCGTCCACTCATACAGTGGGTACGAGAACAAGGTCAAGGCCAATCTCACCACTCGCATCAAATCGATGCACATGGAGTATTCGATCTTCGACATCGAGATTCCGATGGAAGATGTCGTCGAGATCAAGGCGGGCCGTAAGATCACGGTGCCCCGCAAGCAATTTCCCGGGTACATCCTCGTCCGCATGTATATGGACGACGACTCCTGGGGAGTGGTCCGCAACACGCCAGGAGTGACCGGGTTCGTCGGATCCGGGACGAAGCCGACACCGCTGTCGCGCCGCGAGGTCGAGCGGATTCTCGGCGTCCGCAAGGACGAGGAGAAGAAGGCTCCCCGGTTCAAGCCGGATTGGGAGGTCGGCGAGACCGTGCGCGTTCTCGACGGTCCGTTTGCCGAATTCAACGGGATCATTGAGGACTTCAACGTCGACCGGTCACAGGTCCGGGTGTTGGTCGACATCTTCGGCCGCGAGACACCCGTCGATCTCAATTTCGCGCAGATCCAGAAGTTTTAGGGATCACAAGGAGAATCAGGAATGGGTCGCAAGAAGGTAGCCGCGCTTCTCAAGCTGCAGATTCCGGCCGGTCAGGCCAGCCCGGCACCGCCGGTAGGTCCGGCCCTGGGCCAGCACGGCGTAAACATCATGGACTTCGTCAAGGCGTACAACGCGGCGACGGAGGGCCAATCCGGGACCATCATCCCGGTCGAGATCACGATTTATGAGGACCGGAGCTTCACCTTTGTCACCAAGACTCCGCCGGCTGCGGTGATGTTGCGCCAGGCGGCGAGAGTCGAGAAGGGCTCGGCGGAACCCCACCTCGAGAAGGTTGGCTCGGTGACGCGCGACCAGGTCCGGCACATCGCCGAGACCAAGATGCCGGATCTCAATGCCAACGACATTGATGCGGCAATGAAGATCGTCGAAGGCACCGCCAGGTCTATGGGAATAACTGTTGATGGCTGAGCAAAGCTCAGCCATCAACAAGCAATTAGTCCTTAGCCTTAGTCATTAGGCAGCGCCTGCTAAGGACTAACGGCTAAGGACTAACGACTAAAGAAGTGGGAGGCTCGGAGAGCCGCCTGAACCACGAGGAGAAGAACAGTGAGCAAGAAGCGTAAGGCAGCAGTAGCCCGGGTAGATCGGGACCGCACCTACCCCCCGGCTGAGGCACTCGGCCTCGTCAAGGAGATTGCCTCCGCATCCTTCGATGAGACCGTAGAAGCTGCCTTCATGCTGGGCATAGATGCCAAGCAGGCTGATCAGGCGGTCAGGGGCACCGTCTCGCTGCCGCACGGGACCGGCAAGTCGGTTCGGGTGGTTGCGTTCGCTGAAGGTGATGAAGCGAAGGCGGCCGAAGAGGCCGGAGCCGATCTGGTTGGAGCGGCCGATTTGGTAGCCGCGATCGAGGCCGGTACCCAGGCCCTCGATTGGGATATCACCATTGCTCACCCGTCACTCATGGCCGACGTTGGAAAGTTGGGACGCTCCCTCGGTCCTCGTGGCCTGATGCCGAACCCAAAGGCCGGGACGGTCACACAAGATGTCGGCAAGGCTGTGGCGGAGTTCAAGGCCGGCAGAGTCGAATATCGCAACGACCGGTACGGCAACGTGCACATCGCTATTGGCAAGGTCTCGTTCACATCAGACCAGCTCGTTGAGAATCTCTCCGAGTTGGTGGCCGAGTTGAATCGGGCTAGGTCGTCATCTGCCAAAGGTCGCTACATCCGTCGGCTCACGGTGTCGTCCACCATGGGCGTAGGGGTTCCGGTGGACGTCGGAGCGTTGGAAGACCTGGATAGCAATTAGCTCGGCGGCTTGTGCCGCCGGCTGCTGCCTCGCTTCGCTCGGCAGGCGATCACTGCGTGGGCAATCGCTTCGCTTCGCTCAGCGGGCGATCGCCCCGTTCGAAGAACGGATTGTCCCGGCAGGATTGTCCCGAGCGAAGCGAGGATTGCCCGTCTCAGCGAGTCGTCTTGCCCTGTCGGCCGTGACCTCGTACCCTTCCGCTCACAACAGCAAGAATCAACCGACCCGAGACCGCAGGTCCCGTAAGGGCTAATGGCCATCCGGCCGCCGGCGCAGGTTGCGACCAGGCTTTGTGAGCCCCCGCCGCCAATTCGCGTTCGGGGGTTCTTGTGTTGAGACGAAGTAAGGAGAAGGCATGCCACGACCTGAGAAGGTCCAGGCGGTTGCCTACATCAAGGAACGCATCGAGGCCTCGACCGCGATCTTCTTGGCGGAGTACACCGGACTCTCAGTTGGAGAGCAGCAGGAACTCCGTCGGAGTCTGCGAGCGGCGGGGAGCGAACTCAAGATCATGAAGATGACCTTGGCTCGTATTGCCGCACAAGAGCTCGGGCACGTCGATCTCATCGAGGGGCTCAGCGGTCCCACCGCTATCGCGTTTGCGAGCGGTGATGCTGCTGCAGCCGCGAAGGTGCTGCGTGATTTTTCAAAGGATCACACGCAACTCATCCTCAAAGGGGGTCTGCTCGACGGTGAGCCACTAACGCCGGAGCGCGTGGCGCAACTCGCCGAGCTCGACTCTCGCGACGTTCTGCTCGCCAAGATCGCGGGCGTGTTCCGGGCTCCGATGGCGACGATGGCCGGTCTGATGGCCGCGCTACCGCGCAGTTTGGCGTCGATGATGTCACAGCTCATCGAGAAGCTTCCTCCGACGGAAGCAGCTGTTCCCGAATCGGGAGCAGCGGCGGAACCCGAGACTCCCGAAGCGGCACCTGATGCAGCCGCTGCGGTCGACGGATCCGCATCCGATACCGAGAAGCCCGAGCAACCAGCCGAAGACGCTGCGCCGGAAGCCTCGGATGATGCTGAGGCGACTACCGATGAAGACACGGCCGGACCGGCCGAGGAGGAATAGTAATGGCTACCAAGATCAGCAGTGAGGATCTGCTCGAGAATTTTGAGTCCATGACCGTGCTCGAGCTCTCCGAGTTCCTGAAGGCATTCGAAGAGAAGTTCGATGTGACCGCAGCGGCACCCGTGGCCGCAGTGGCGGTTGCCGGTGACGGTGACGCCGGTGGTGCCGAGGAGCAGACCGAGTTCGACGTGATGCTCATCACCGTCGGGGACAAGAAGATCCAGGTCATCAAGGAAGTCCGCAGTCTGACCAGTCTTGGACTGAAAGAGGCGAAGGCTGTGGTGGACGACGCGCCGAGTGCGGTACTCGAAGGTGTCGACGCCGAAGCGGCCCAGAAGGCGAAGGAGGCTCTCGAAGCCGTCGGCGCCATGATCGAGTTGAAGTAGACGCGACCTAGTCGCGCATATGTGAAGGGGGCGGGTCTCACGACTCGCCCCCTTTCACATTTCTCGAGAAGCTCCGATCAGGCCTCGTAGGAGGCGCGTCCTGAGTGCTTGGAGTCGGAGGGCCCCCTCTCCAACTCCCTTCGCTCGCTGACCCCCCCAAAGGTGATGTGTCGCGTTTGGTGCCCGACGGTTGGTTGGATCACTCTCCCCTCTGGGGGGAGCCAATCGGCCTTCGGCCGATTGGTGGGGGGACTCACCAAGTCGCGGCAATCCCGCTGCCTATTGGACGCATACCGACTCGGCGAACTGACCCACAAGACGCATGATCGAGTGGCTACCCAACCCGGCGCAACCACCCGGTGAAAGGCCATTACGACATACAAGACGCGTTGGCCTGACGGAGACGAAGACCGGGTACCCCCCACCAGCTCGCTTCGCTCGCTGACTCCCCCCAAAGGGGAGAGTGTTCAGAGAAGAGAACCGTCGGCACTATCGCGCAACCCGACACCCAAAGGGGAGAGTGTTCAGAAGAGAACCGTCGGCACTATCGCGCAACC
>JACZWZ010000021.1 GCA_022571885.1 Acidobacteriota bacterium | reverse complement strand
AGCAGTGTCCTGGTTCTCGTAGCCTTGATGCGGGGCACACATTCCGCCGGACGTTGTCCATAGCCAGGACGCGCTCAGGACGCGATCCATCGAAAACCAGTGCAATTTGTTGATGACTGTTGAACACGCGAATCCCCTGCTTAGAGGCCTGTTCTGCGCGTTTCCCCTGCTTAGCGGTCTGTGTTGAAACGGACTGTTAATCCGCTGTTGGGAGTTCGAGTCTCCCTCCTAGAGGCGAGGTCGAAGGGATCAAGAGTCGACTGGCCGGGTGCCTCGTCGCGGTCAGGTTCACCAGGGCCTTGCGGTGTCGAGCTACAAGGGTGTTTGGCACTGGTTGCAGATCAACAACGTCTTTCCGGGAGGCGATCCACTGTGGGTTCGCGAGTAAAGGTCTTCGCGTCCGTCTGTGCAGCCGCCGGTGATAACGCGTCGAAGGAATCGAACCAAGATCGCAGTAACACCAGCCTCGACTCCCGCAGCGACCGGCGTCCTCCATCGCGCGTCCATCGCGCGAGAGGGTGCGATGAGAGGGGAAAGGACGCGAAATGATGAGAGCCAAAAACCGCCTCTGAGCAGGCGTTTCGCGCGTTTCCCCAGGTCAGCGACCCTGGGAAAATCGGGCTCATAACCCGAAGGTCGCAGGTTCAAATCCTGCCCCCGCTACGAAGAAACTCCAGGTACTGCCTGGGGTTTCTCTCGTGTCTGGATGGGCGCGGATGCCGGAACAGGTGCAACTTCTATCCGACTTCTAACGCCCGTCAGGAAACACCATCGCTGCGACTTCTTCGGCAACCTCGGTTTGCAGCGCCGGAATCAGGTGGCTGTATGTGTCGAGGGTGATCGAGATGGTGCTATGTCCGAGCCGCTCGCTGACAACCTTCGGGTGGATTCCTGCCGCCAAAGCGAGCGATGCAGGTCTACGGGAACGCAAAGGTGTCACGCACGACGGGCATCGCGAGTTCGGCGGAGGTGCTGGATCTAGGGGGCCGCAGCCCCATCCTCCGATCTTTGCATGTGGACTCGTCCGCTTCGACCCCGAAGCGACTCACCGGTCCCCGAGCCGTATCGCACGCGGATCATCTCGGCCATGATCGCCACGGCGGTCTCGGCCGGCTGCTCGGCACCAAGATCCAACCCGATCGGAGCGTGGATCCGATCGATCTGTTCCGCTACGTAACCGGCCTGCGCCAACTTCTCATTCCGCTTCGCCTTGGTTCGACGGCTCCCCATCGCGCCGAGATACTTGGCCGGGCTGGCAAGCACCCACGGCCACACCGGATCTTCGAAGCGGGCATCGTGAGACAACAGAACCACGTAGGTACGGCTGTCGATCTCGATCTCGGCCTTCACTTCATCGGGCCAGCCAACCAAGATCTGGTCTGCGGTAGGGAACCGCTCGGGAGTGGTGAAGGCTTGGCGAGCGTCGGAGATCGTGACATGAAAGCCGAGCTGGTGGGCCAAGACTGCGAGCTCCTGTGCAACATGAACGGCACCGAAGATGACGAGGTGGGCTCGGGGCGCCACGGTCTCGATGAACACCTCCCGACCCCCGTATTCGAGCGTCAGGCGCTGTTCGCGTTCCATCAACGACTTGGCATCGGCCAGGACATCGTCGGCGATGTCGTCGGGTAGGCCCCCGGCAACGAAGCCCGCCTCGGCGTCAATAACAGCCTTGGCACCGACGTCGGCACCACTGACGACGGTGGCTACGGCCCCGAGCCGCTCGTCGTCTACGAGAGCTTGGATCGCCTTCATCACCATCGTTCGATCAGCACCTGAATCGTACCGCCGCACGCCAGACCTACCTCGAAGGCTTCATCGTCGGCAATCCCGTAGGTGATGAGCCGTGGCTCACCAGTCTCCAAGACTTCTTGAGCATGAAGGAATACGTCGTTCTCGACGCAACCTCCCGAGACCGACCCTTCCATATCACCGTCGGACGAGACAAGGAATTTGGCTCCTTCGGGGCGGGGCGCGGAACCCTGCACCCGAACCACCGTCGCCACTGCCACTTGCTTGCCATCGGCAGTCCACTTCGCATAGGTCTGCAGCGCTTCTTCCATAGACGGCCTGACTCCTTGTGCTTGGGAACGGATTCTAGAAGCCGCACCAACCGGGCGAGGTCGGATATCGGATGTGAACGGATCGATGGAGCGCTACGCCGAGCTGCTCCGCTAGCCGGTGCCGCTCGGGGGCGTCCCGGCCGAGTCGAAACCTTGGCGTTGTCGACGCGCCTCTGGCGCTTTGGCGCTTCGAGTGACAGGGCTCCGTCTTGCCCGGACATGCCCAAACGTCAGGGTGTAGGGTTGAAACGTACGAGGCTGGTGCAGCGTTCGAGAGGAAGGGCATCGAATGGGCGTAGAGTCGTCTGGACTCAGCAGGGGCAACCCGAGGATCTACGAGCTCATCAAGGACTCGCCGAAAACCGGTTTGAGTACGGTCTGGGCCTGGCCCCAACTCATCGAATATCTCAAGGTTGCCGGCCAACCCGTACAAGGGCCCTGGCCCCCGCACCAGGAGCGTCGCGCCGATCCCGATGCCGAATCGCTTCCCGTCGCCATACCCGATCCCGGCAGTTCTGACGACGACCAGTCGAACCGATAGATCGCGAAAGGAACCTCTACACGCATGTATCCGCCGCGGTTCAAATACGAAGCGCCCGACACCGTGGAGCAGGCCATCGAGCTGCTCCGCCAAGGGCAGGGCGAAGCGAAGGTGCTGGCGGGCGGTCAGAGCCTGGTGCCGATGATGAAGCTCCGCTTCGCCGCACCTGAGATGCTGATCGATATCAACAACATCCCAGGCCTGGCCTACCACGGCGCCGACCCCGATGGCACTTATCGCATCGGCGCTCTGTGCCGTCACGTCGATCTCGAAAAGGCCGAGGACCTCGCCGAGCAGCAGCCGACGATGGCCGCGGCTGCTCCGCTGATCGCTGATCCCATCGTACGTACCCGAGGGACCTTGGTCGGCTCGGTGTGTCACGCTGACCCCCAGGGCGACTGGGCTTCGGTGATGTCCTCGCTTGGCGGTTCCATCGTGGCCCAAGGTCCCAACGGTCGGCGCTCGATTCTCGTTGCCGATTTCGTCGCAGGCCCGTTCCAGAACGTCCTTCGCCCTGATGAACTCGCTATCGAAGCGGTAGTTCCCGCTCCGGTCGGAACCCGAGCAGGCAGCTACCTCAAGCTAGAACGACGGGTCGGCGACTACGCCACCGTGGGCGTAGCCGTGTCGCTCGAGTTCTCCGGTAACGAGGTGGCTCGGGCCGGAATCGGTCTCACCTCAGTCGGTGCCTCCACGATCAACGCTGGTGAGGCTGCACAGGAACTTGTCGGTGATGATCTGAACGCCGGTGCCATCGAGCGTGCCGCCGATCTTGCCGCGCAGGCTTCGCGGCCCCGGACCGACCATCGAGGTAGTGAGGCCTACAAGCGACACATCGTCGCCACCTTTGTTACCCGGATCCTCTCGAACCTGCGGCTCACGATCCAGGAGGTGGCCTGACATGACCAGCCTGTTCACAAAGGTGTCACCTGAACCGACCACCGACGCCGGGGTCCGACGGATCACTGTCAGCATCAACGGCAACCAACACACGGTGGACGTCGAGCCCAGGCTGCTGCTCGCTCACCTGATCCGCCAGGGTCTCGACCTGACCGGCACCCATACGGGCTGCGATACCACCCACTGCGGGGCCTGCACCGTGCTGTTCGACGGAACCCCGGTAAAGAGCTGCACCATGTTTGCGGTGCAGGCCGAGGGACACGAGATCACAACGGTCGAAGGCCTGGCGACGGCCAGCGAACTGCATCCCATCCAGGAGAGTTTCAAGGACGAGCACGGTTTGCAGTGCGGCTTCTGCACTCCTGGGATGATGCTCACTGCCAAAGCCCTCCTGGATGAGAATCCCGACCCGACCGAGGACGAGGTGCGGTGGGCGTTGTCGGGCAATCTCTGCCGTTGCACCGGATATCAGAACATCGTGAAATCCGTGCTGGCGGCCGCGGCCCGACTCCGCAGCCAGGGCGCCACCGACGAGGAGGAGGGCGAGACGTCATGACCATCGACGAGATCAAGATCGGCGGGCTCGGGGCCAGCCGTAGCCGCGTCGAGGACAACCGATTCGTCCGCGGTAAGGGCAACTACATCGACGACATCTCCTTGCCCGGCATGCTGCACATGGAGATCCTCCGCAGCCCGCTCGCCCATGCCCGAATAAAGTCCATCGATGCCAGCGCGGCGTGGGCGATCCCGGGAGTTCGCCTCGTGCTCACCGGTGAATTGATGGCGAGTCGCAACTTGGCCTGGATGCCGACGCTGTCCTACGACACCCAGGCTGTCCTCGCAACCGACAAGGTCCGATTCCAGGGGCAGGAAGTAGCGTGCGTCGTCGCCGACGATCCCTACATCGCCAAGGACGCGTGCGAGGCGATCATCGTCGACTACGAACCGCTGGCCGCAATCGTCAACCCGACACAGGCGATGGCCGACGGAGCGCCGATAATTCGAGACGACAAGGAGAATCAGCACGACAACGTCATATTCGACTGGGAGATCGGCGACAAAGACGGCACCGATCGGGCCTTCGCAGACGCCGACGTGGTATCGGAGCTAGAGCTGCACTACCCGAGGTCGCATCCGTCCCCTATCGAGACCTGTGGCTCGATCGCCGATTTCGACCGGTCGACCTCCAAGCTCACGTTGTACATGACCAGCCAGGCGCCACATATCATCAGGGCCGCCGTGGCGATGGTGGCCGAGCTCCCCGAACACATGATCCGGGTCGTCTCACCCGACCTCGGTGGTGGCTTCGGCAACAAGGTCCCGATCTATCCCGGGTATGTGGTATCGATTCTGGCGTCGATCCTCCTCGAACGTCCCGTGAAGTGGATCGAGGACAAGACCGGCAATCTGATCTCGACCGGGTTCGGCCGTGACATCTATCTGCGGGGCCAACTGGCGCTGCGAAAGGACGGCAAGATCCTTGGCGTTCGTATGCACGCCGACTCCGATCACGGCGCCTTTTTTTCCGACGCCCAGCCCAGCAAGTTCAAGATCGGCCTGCTGCACTCGGCCTTCGCCTGCTACGACATTCCCGCGGCGCACCTCACGGCCCGGGGCGTCTACACCAACAAGGCACCTGGCGGAGTCGCTTACCGATGCTCGTTCCGCGTTACCGAGGCGATGTTCTTTCAGGAACGGATGGTTCAGGCCGCCGCCGACGATCTGGGCATTGATCAGGCCGAGATCCGCCGCCTCAACTTCGTGCGCGACGACGATTTTCCCCATCGCACTCCCTTCGGTTTCCTCACCGACTCAGGCCAGTACCGCAAGTGCCTGGACATCGGGCTCGAAGCGATCGGCTACGAGGACTTCCTGAAGGAGAAGCAAGAAGCAAAGAAGAACGGACGCCTGCTGGGCATTGGCATCTCGACGATGACTGAACCTCTGGGAGCTGGCAACAGCCGCGAGTACGACATCCTCGGCATCAAGATGTTCGACTCCGCAGAGTTGCGTGTCCACATGACAGGCAAGGCGATCCTACGCACGGGGGCCAAGAGCCAGGGACAGGGGCACGAGACCACCTGGGCGCAGATCGTCGCCCACGAACTAGGCATCCCGGCCGAGGACATCGTGGTCGAGGAAGGCGATACCGACACCGCTCCGTTCGGCATGGGCACCTACGCCTCTCGCAGCACCCCCGTGGCCGGCGCGGCAGTTTCGATGGTGTCACGCAAGATCAGAGCCAAGGCCCGGAAGATCGCCGCTCACCTGCTCGAAGTCTCAGAGGAGGACATCGACTGGGAACTGGGCCGCTTCTTCGTGCGGAGTTCACCCGACACCGGGGTCACGATCCAGGAATGCGCCATGGCGGCCTACAGCAACGTTCCCGACGGGATGGAGCCGGGTCTCGAGAACAACGCCTACTACGACCCGCCCAACCTGACATGGCCCTTCGGCTGCTACATCACCACCGTCGAGGTCGATCCCGAGACGGGCGTGTGGGATGTGCTCAAAGTCGTCGCGGTCGACGACTGTGGAGTGCGCATCAACCCGATGATTGTCGAAGGACAGATCATGGGTGGCCTGGCTGAGGCCTACGCCATTTCCAGCATGCAAATGATTACGTTCGACGAACAGGGCAACTGTGTGGGCTCGAACTACATGGACTATCTCCTACCCACCGCGTGGGAGACCCCCGGATTCGAGCTGCACGAGGTGGTGACTCCATGTCCTCACCATCCGATCGGGGCCAAGGGAGTCGGCGAGTGCGCCACGGTGGGCGGACCGGCCGCGTTCGTCAACGCGGTGCTGGACGCTCTGAAGGACACCGGCGTTCGCAACATCGACATGCCACTCCTGCCCGACCGTGTATATGAAGCGCTCACCGAGCATCACGACGTGTCTGGTGCGCCTCCGCTGAGGACGGGCTCATGACGAACCAATCTGCGATCGACGGCTGGGACGTGCTCGAACACGCCGTCGAGCTGGCGCGACGCGACGAGGACTTCGTCCTCGCAACCGTCGTTTGGCGCCAAGGACCGTCGTCAGGACAGCAGGGATCGCGAGCCATCGTGATGGCATCGGGTCAGGTTCTGGGCTGGATTGGTGGAGCGTGCGCGGAGCCGGTGCTCGTCCGTGAGGCGCTGAGGGCTTTGGACGAGGGCCAGCCTCGGCTGCTGGCCCTCGGAACGACTGACGAGCTCATCGACACACCGGAGGGGGTGACTGCGATCGCGATTTCGTGTCAGAGCGACGGCGCCCTGCAGATCTTCATTGAGCCCTTTGTCTCGGCTCCCCAACTAATCGTCGTCGGTCGCTCGCCGATGGCTCAGACCCTGTCTCAGTTAGCCCGAGATCTCGGCTGGAATGCGGAGCTGATCGAAGGGTCCGAGTTCTCTACCGCTGCCGTGTCCTCACGCTCGATCGTCGTGGTCGCCACCCAGGGCCACGGCGACGAAGAAATCATCGAACAGGCCGTCGCTGCCAATCCCGCCTATCTCGGTGTGGTCGGCTCGCTGCGACGAGGTGAGGCGCTGCGCGGGTATCTCCAGGACCGCAACATCTCCCAGGAGCTGATCGACTCTATCCGGGTCCCAGTGGGGCTCGATCTGGGTCGCACCAGCCATCGCGAAGTCGCGGTCGCCGTGCTGGCCGAGCTCGTCCAGCTCCGGGCCGCCGGTGAGCTGGGCGGCCGGCATGAGCTCGCGGCCACGCCCACGACCGAGGCGATAGATCCCATCTGTGGCATGACTGTCACCGCCGACGACACGAGTTATCCCCTCGAGATGGACGGGGTGACCCACTACTTCTGCTGTCAAGGCTGCCGCGTTCGCTTCGAAACCGACGCCGAGAAGACCAGTCCCGCCGGGAGCACGACATGATGATCAAGCAAGACTTCGAGGCGGCACAGTCGATCGACACCGTGTGGGATTTCTTCGGAGACATCCCGCAGGTGGCAGCGAGCCTGCCCGGCGCGGAGCTGACCGACGAGATCGGTGAGGACCACTACCAGGGAACGGTCGCCATTCGGCTGGGCCCCATCAAGCTCGAATTCGATGGAGAAGCGAAGATCAAGGAACGCAACGACGCCGACAAGACGATCGTCGTGGAGGCGACCGGGGCCGACAAGAAAGGTCGAGGGCAAGCTGCGCTGCAGCTCGTCGCCAGCTTGACTCCATCGCCTGGCGGGACCAAAGTCGACATCGCCCTCGACCTGCAAGTCTCAGGCGCCGCAGCTCAATATGGGCGGGGGATGATCTCCGACGTCACCAGTGTTCTGCTCACCGACTTCGCGACGAACATGCAGAACCGTTTGCAAGCAGCGCAGAGCGGGCTCGACCCGAACCAAGTCGCTTCGCTCAAACCAGCCAGTGGGCTGTCGATCGGGCTGCGGGCCATGCGAATGGCGCTGGTCCGGGTCTTCCGGCGATTCTTCCTTCCTTACCGACCCCGGACCCGCTGACCAGGAGGACTTGTATGTGGACGATAGGCAACCTGATCCTTCTGCTGGTGGTTCCGATACTCATCGCGCTGCTCAACCGCGTCCTCGCCGCCCTGGAGCGGATACGCGCCGCCGCCGACGACACTCTGGCGGCCGGAGTAGCACTGATCGGTGAACTTGATACCACCCCAGAGCTTTTGGCCATCACCGACGAAACAATCGCGGAAGTCGCGAATGGCGCCGTTAGGTACGCCGGCTCGGTCGGAAAACTGTTGGGTTGATTAGGAGGAGTCTGAATGGAAACTGTTGCGTGGTTCACCGTCATAATCGCAGGCCTCATAATCGCGGCCACGGCTCTTGGGCTGGCCCGGGTCATTCTTCATCTGGTAGCGATCAAACGAACCCTGGGAAATCTTCTCGGCGGAGTCGAGGTCATTGCTGAGAAGACGAGCACTCTTCCAATAGTTCTTCCATCTGTGAACGAAAGCTTGCGCCCGGTGCGCGAGTTTGCTGACACGCTCTGATCAGGAGGATGAGGATATGACAGCACTTCTTCTCGCATCGGGAGCTGGATGGGCCATAGGGTGGTGGATTGGCATTGCCGTAGTCTTCGTAGTTGTGGCTCTCGTGGTACCGATCCTCTACTTGGCCCACCAGATTGGGGGACAGGCGACGGATATCAACGATTCTCTGATGACGACCGTGGACCAGACAGCATCACTAGGCGAGCTCAATGCCACGAACGAGGCGGCCGAAGCCATAGTCGCAGGGCTGGCTCGCGGTCGTAGCCGGCTGGGAGGGTGAGACGATGTATGCACTCGGTTTGACTGCTACTCAGGAAAGTCTTTGGTGGGTCACTCTTGGGCTCGCGCTGATAGTGATATTGGCGGTCGCGGCGTTTCTGACGCTTCTCGTGACGCTCGTCAGCACTATCGACAAGCGTGTCGACCTCATCCGCGCCACGCTCGTTCAAGCGGAAGTGAACACATCCGATACGGCATTGATTGCAGAGACCGCTGAGTGGTTAGAGGCAGTGCTGGCCGAAGGCCTGGAGCACCACTTGTTCCTTGGCCGAGTTCTAGACAAGGTGCGATCATGACGTTATTGGTGGTGTTGACAGTCGTTGCTATCGCTTTGTTCATTGCGGAGCTTGCCATTTACCTCTTCGTGGTTGGGTCAGGGCTCACTCGTGTCGCCATTGGATTGGAGGGGTGTGCTCATATCGTTTGGGATATCAAACGTAATGCAGAGTCAATCGAATCCGGCGTTGAGCACATCAATCACACGGGCAGGGTTATCGCCGGAGCAATGCCGCTGCTCTATGGCATGGCTGAGGGGATTGTTGTCGGCGCAACTTATGAGCCAGCGTCTGAAGTTGAACCCGTCCCGTCAACGCCGGCAATGAAGCCACGGCGGACACGGTTGCATGAGGCTGTCGGATACAGACCTGAAGGGATGTGAGGCAGCAAATGTCGACGCCTGCAACTAGGAACGCCAACTCCCTTGCTTGGTTCGTGGTGGTAGTTGCCGGTTCGGTGGTTCTGGCCATCGTTTGGGGGCTGGGGTTGTTCCCGCGCTTCGATGCCGGCCAGCGAGTTCTCGATGGTGCTCGGCCGCTGTTTACTGAAGAACGGGTGGTTGGAGACCGAGTCGGGATCACCATGATCGACAGCGTGGCCAACCTGCTGGACCCGATTGTTGATGCCCAAGGTGGAGCGGCCGGAGAGGTTGGCGCACTGGTAGAACTCGTCGCCGGAGCCACCGGACTCTCTCCTGAAGATGTGCTCGCTGCTATCGAAGCCAATTTTCCTCACACCTTCCATCTGCTTCTTACTCTGCCGCTTGATCAGGTCAGCGCCGAAATTCCAGGATTGTTGACCTTTGTGGCCGACAATTCTGGTCTGGCCGATGCCGGCGCAGTGCTTGACGCCATCGCCGCTACCACCCCGAACCTTGCCCAAGCCATCACCAATCTCCTCGTAGTCACAGAGGGTTACCGTGAGATCCCGGGAATCGAACCGCTAACCAGGTTCGACGGCTCGCCGGTCCGATCGATCACGGAACTGGCCGACTACTTTGCGTTCGATGTCGTCCCAGGTGTTCGAGCAGTCGCCGAGGACTACCGAATTCTCGACACGACAGCACCACCGGTCGACGCTTTTCCACCACTCCTGCTGATTATTGGAATCCTGGTGACCATTTACGGAGTTGCGATGTTCATTATTGTCGGTGCCTACACGCCACGGTCGACAGAACCTGATGATGGCGCCACCGAGCCGTCCGAACAGGTTGCCGCCGGGTCCAGCGACCGCACCCTCGAGAGCGTGGGTTAGCGGCCCAGTGGGGCTAGTGAGCATGCGGCTCTGTGACGGACAGTACACTTGGAACAAACCGGTCCATGGCCCGAACACACCAACTATGGAGGGAAACCGATGACCCCCGGTAGCGATCACATCGACCACGTGACCGACACAATGTGGTCGTCGGCGGATACCGAGGCCAACAGCCTCGACGAAGACTGCAATCCGAACCGGATCTGTCGCAATGCGCGAGCGTTCGGCTTCGATGGATTTGCGGAAGAGGGTGGCGACGTATCGGCAGCCTGGCGCGCAACGCTCGCACGCGAGGGAAAGCTCAACACTTCGGGCGACTCGATTCGCGACCTGGTGTTGGGCTCGCCGACGTCCAGCTGACGTCCTCGTCCATGTCGCGGATTCGAAGATGACCGCAGACAACGGCGGTCACCGTCGGCAAAATGTCGTCGAGCTCACCGAGACTCTACGAACCGGTGGGTACCTGGCCGACCGCGGTCTGGCGACAGCATTGTTTATCGCTCTCGAGCTCGGGCGCCCGCTGCTACTTGAGGGTGAGGTCGGTGTGGGCAAGACCGAGCTCGCCAAGGTGCTGTCCACCGTCCTGGACCGCCGCCTGATCCGTCTCCAGTGTTATGAGGGCATCGACACATATCAGGCCTTGTACGAGTGGGACTATGCCCGTCAGATGTTGCATGTTCGCGCCCTGGCCGAACACCAGATTCACGGCGAGGATGCCGTCGAGGGGCTCTTCACAGCAAAGTTCCTCCTCGAGCGTCCCCTCCTGGAAGCAGTTCGGGCCGGAGATCAATGTGTTCTGTTGATCGACGAGATCGACCGTGCGGATGATGAATTCGAAGCGTTCCTCCTCGAGCTGCTGTCGGACTTCCAGATCACCATCCCCGAGATAGGAACTATCGTCGCAAAGTCGCCACCAATCGTGATTCTCACCTCGAATCGCACCAGGGAGCTCCATGACGCGCTAAAGCGACGCTGTCTTTACCACTGGACCGGCTACCCCAGCGTCCACCAGCAGTTGGCAATCGCCAAAGTCCGGTTGCCCGAGGTTTCCGACACGTTGGCCCGCAAGGTGGTCGCCGCCGTCAACCGCCTGCGCAACATGGAGCTGGTGAAGCCGCCTGGCATTGCCGAGACCCTGGACTGGGTGGCGGCTCTGGAGGTGGTCGGCGCGGCGGATCTCGACGTTGATGAAGCACGCGACACACTCGGGTCGGTCATCAAGGACCGGGACGACCTCGACGAGGTGCACCGCGATTTCCAGGCCGTCGTCTCTGATGTCTGACGGTGTCACGCTCGTAGAGAGGCTCGTTCTGTTCGGCCACGAGTTACGGGCCGAAGGCCTCTTGGTCGGGTCCGGTGACGTCATGACGTTCTGTGCCGCGGCTGCCGCACTCAATCCGGGAGAGATCCAGGATCTCTATTGGAGCGGGCGCACGACACTGGTGACACGGCGTGATCAGATTCCTGTCTATGACCGGGTGTTTCGTAGCTTCTTTCTCGACCAGTCAGACCCGCCGCCCGATGAGCGCACGTCGCCCGACTCCGCGTCGACGGATACCTCTGCAGTACTGCAAATCCCCGACAATGAGCGTGGGACCGGGGAAGAGCAGGACGACACCAAGATCACCTTGGGTCTGGTCGGCGCCGATGCCGAGATCTGGCGGCAGAAGTCGTTCTCGGCGTGCACGCCGTCGGAACTCAGAGCACTCAGGCGCATCATGGCGCGCATCCGCCTCACCCCACCGCAACGGCGAAGCCGGAGGCGCCTTTCGGACGCGACCAGAGGACCACCTGACATGCGGCGGACGGTGCGAGAGACGATGCGCATGCTCCACGAACCGCCGACGCTGTTCCGGACTGGCCGCAAGCTGCGAATCAGACCGCTAGTGCTCATTCTGGATGTCTCTGGATCGATGTCGGACTACTCGCGTAACTTGCTGCAATTCGCATACTCCACCAGACGCGCCGCCGGGCGCGTCGAGGTTTTCTGTTTTGGAACACGGCTGACTCGCATCACTCCAGCACTCGATCGGCGACGGCCCGACGACGCATTGGAGCAAGCCGCCCGTGAGGT
Organism: Acidobacteriota bacterium; assembly: GCA_022571885.1. Classification (GTDB taxonomy): domain Bacteria; phylum Actinomycetota; class Acidimicrobiia; order Spongiisociales; family UBA11373; genus JACZWZ01. The sequence goes on along the minus strand of JACZWZ010000021.1, from coordinate 14,853 downwards.
GTTCGACTGGGATGGCGGCACGCGCATCGGCGAGTCGCTCGACGAGTTTGTTCGCCACTGGGGGCGGCGCGGACTGAGCCGCGGCTCGATCATCGTGATCTGTTCCGACGGACTCGACAGAGGCGATCCGGCTGTACTCGCCACGGCCATGGAACGACTGGCACGTCTGTCATACCGCGTCGTGTGGATGAACCCACACAAAGGCGACGACGAGGACTTTAGGCCCAACACGCTCGGCATGATGGTGGCAGCCCCATTCATCGACACCATCGTTTCGGGACACAACCTTCGCAGCCTCGAGAAGTTCGCCGCGACACTGCCCGAGATGCGTTGAGTACATGTCAATGAAGTGGAGCGTCTCCCTGCAGGCCCAAGGTGACCGGGTCCTCGAACTCGCCGAGGTCGTCGAGTTAGCCGATGCGGTGGCGCCAATGGGCGGAATCGCGTCCGGGATGGGAACGATGGCCTATGGGGCGCAGCTCCGGATCGAGGCCGGCTCGGCCGACGAGGCTCTCAGCCTGGCGGTTCTTGCGTTCGAGTCGGCGGTGGCGCAGGCCGACCTTCCGGTGTGGCCGATCACCCACACCGAGGTGGTTGGCGAGGACGAAGAGTTGTTGGACGACGCATGATTCGCCTGGGATCGCTGGCTGGTTACTCCTTCGAAGGGCCGCGGGTGCTGGCGGGATGGACTCCTCCGGCCATCGCCGCGGTCTACGCGGTCATGTATCGACCCGATTCCGACGCCAAACCACAGGATTTCGCCGTCATCTACGTGGGCCACTCCGACGACCTGTCTCGCGAACCGTTTCCCTTCCAGCACCCGCAGGCAGGGTGCTGGAAGAGGCGCGCCGGGGATCGCTGGAACCTCCACATCTGTATCTATGAGGTGCCGGGAGGGTTGCCGTCGCATCGCGAGCAGATCACTCACGAGTTGATTGCGGTCTACAAGCCCGGGTGCAACCCCGAGCAGTACGACCAGGCGTGGAAGGACGGATGGATCGGTAGCTACATCGCGCCGACGACTGGACCTCTCACCACCGAGCGTGCACCTTCGACGGGTGGGTGAAGGCCGATAGTCAGCCCGATGCTGTTTGGGTGGCGACTATCTCTGCGGCGATTGCAAGCGCAATTTCCTGAGGATTTCGCGCCCCGATCTGGAGCCCGGCCGGCCCCCGTATCCGACTCAGATCGGTGAACCCTCGGTAGGCCAGCCAGTCGGACCGGCTCTGTTGCAGACGGTTCGGACCGACGCCACCGATGTACCCCACGTCGCTCTCAAGGGCCGCCATCAACGCTCCGCCACTCATTTCGAGATCGTGGCCCAGGACAACAACACTGTCGAGTGGCGACAGGCCTGCGATGAACCCCGAAGCTTCGTGCGCGTTCCCCGCGATGACGGACTGCCAACCAATCACCGAGGCGAGCCGCTCTAGCGAGTCGGCGATCTCCCCACTACCCACGATGATCAAGGTGGATGTCGGCCACAGAACGGTGACCACAATGTCGTCGAAGATCTCGGTGACGCTCGCTCCGTGGCCGAATGTGCGACGTGCACTGTCGACGGCTCCGCTGATCGTGTCGGACGTGTATAACACCGTGGTGGTAACGGAGTCGCCATCCAATTGGCTGACAAGACACGCCGGCTCACGGTCAAGGAGCAGTTGCCAGAGACCGTCGGGCAGCTCGGACGCCGGAACCAACATGCACGCGATCCCTGCCGCGGGCTCAACGCCCGAGACCGCGGCGTCGTCCGGACCGATGTCGAGCTTGCACAGTCGACCTTGACGACCCTGGACCGCGGTCAACTCGATGAGTTGCCCGTCGAGAGCTCCGGACATGAGCGACCCCACGCGGCCTCCACCGGGCGTGAGCGCGACTGCCTCGTTCGGGTCGGAGGGGTCCACCTGCTGCCGGTCGACGATCCATGCGATATCAACACGAGTCCCAGCGCGGATGCACGTAGAGACACTCAACGCAATGCCGTACATGGATGGATTTTACCCGCTCGTTGAGACTGCTAGCGCGTTCTAAACAGGGGATCCGCGGCCGGTGCGAAGCCGAACTCGCCGACGGCGTTGTAGTCGTCCCACGTGTCGAGACTGATGGACCGGAGCCTAGATCGCACTCCTTCCGTCGAGCATCGTCCACTCGCCCGACTCGATTGCCAGCATGTCCCCGTCGGAGTAACCGCGACGCTTCAACTCGACTCGAATCGCTTCCTTGCGTTCCCTGTCTTTCTCGATGTCGGTGCTCGTGTAACGGGGGGAAGCGGGACCGGATCCCGACATGATCTCGGATGTCATCAACCAGTACGCCAGTTCGTGTTCGTCGGCGCTTGGAAGATCGTTGGGATCGACTGACATGGGTGATCCGTTCTTGGATGACCACTGACATTATGACCCCTCACTCTTGAGGGTGTCGAGGTTGTAGACCCTCCTGAAGACACGGCATCTGCACGGGAAATCAACCGCTTGTCCCCGCAACCAATCTGAAACGCACCCATAGGCCCTGCCACCCGAAGTGCATTTCTTGATCCCGCGATGGCCACGATCGCCGGGGTGTGAGCCGACCCGAACTTCGACGCTGCATTGCGTCGATCGGCTGAATCCGCAGGAGCCCGTCACCGAACCTCGTCCGACCTGGCGGTACGATGAGCTGCCGCGGTCGGATGCCCCGCTCCGACTTCATTGGACGGCGGCCTGTCGGCCGAAACTGTCGAAGATGGTCTCAGCGGGGAAGGTCTGGAGCCTCCTGGCTGTTCTTGCCTGTCGTGACGCAGACTTCTGTCTCTCGTCTCACTCGGGCGGGGTCGCTGATTGGGGCGCTGATGCTCGTGGCGGTTGCGTGCAGTCCTATCTCCGGAGATGGGGACGCAGCAGACCCGGCCGACTGGGATGGTGTGGTTTCGAACTCTCGAGGCCAGCAACTCAACCTGTTCATGTGGGGCGGCAGCAGCGAGATCAACCGGTTCGTCGACAACGTCTACGGTCCTCGACTCGAGGCCGAGTTCGGAATCCACCTCAACCGGATTCCGGTGGCCGACACCGTCGATGCGGTCAACAAGGTTCTATCCGAGATCCAGGCAGGCCGACGACGAGGAGGCGCGGTCGATCTCATCTGGATAAACGGTGAGAACTTCCAGACGCTGCGCCAGGCCGACGCTCTCCTCGCCGACTGGTCGAGGCGACTCCCCAATGCCCGTTTCGTCGACTGGGATGCTCCCGAGGTCGGCCTCGACTTCGGGCTGCCGGTGGCGGGTTTCGAGTCGCCATTGGGTTCGGCCCAGTTCCAATTCGTCTACGACAGCGCTCGTTTCGGCCCCGAAGAGCTTCCTCGAAGCTACGCCGGATTACTGCAATGGGTCGAGATGCACCCGGGGCGCTTCACCTACCCGGCTCCGCCCGACTTCCACGGCAACCGCTTCATCAAACAGGCCTTCTACGAGCTCACCGGTGGGTTCGAGCGCTGGCTGGGCGGGTTCGACTCGGCCGGTTATGCCGAATCTTCACCCGCGCTATGGGATTATCTTCAGGAATTAGAACCGCACCTCTGGCGAAAAGGCACCAGCTATCCACCCAGCCTCGCCGAACTCAATAGACTTTTCGCCAACGGCGAGATCGACTTCACCTTCACGCAACTCCCCGCCGGGATCGAAGCCGACGTGGCCGCCGGGATCTTGCCGGCGACTTCTCGGCCCTTCGTATTCGACACCGGGACCATCGGCGACAGTCACTATCTGGCCATTCCTGCCAACGCCGCCCACCCGGAGGCAGCAATGGTGATGGCCAACCTGGTCCTCGAACCGGAGCTACAGGCAGCCAAGCTGGCACCCGCCAACGGGTGGGGTGACGGGCTGGGCATATCGCTCTCGCTCCTCGACGACGACAGCCGTCGACGCATCGAGGCGGTGCTCGACGACCTCGGCGAGCTGGCTCTGGAGCCGGCGCTGTTGGAATCCGTCCGCCTACCCGAGGTTGCCGCCGAATACACGGTCGCCCTCGAAAGAGACTGGCAGCAATATGTTCGCCGCTAGCCGGTCCGGCCTCGACCAGGTAGCCGAGCCGAGCCGGGTGTGGATTCGGCTGCTGCCTGCGCTCATGGTGGTGGTCCCCGTCTTCGTGGTGGCGGTGGCTCTGGCGCTGGCACAGAGTTTGGGCCTCTTGCCACTGGTGGGGGACTCCCGGCTCAGCCTCGATGCCTATCGCAACTTGTTTTCCGGCGGGGAGCTGTGGCGCTCGCTGGCATTCACCTCCTACCTGTCGCTGGGATCTACCGCCCTGGCGCTGGGCCTGGGGGTGGTGATCGCGCTGGCGTTTCGCCACCTGTTTTCCGGGTCACGGTTCGGTGCCTTCATGCTTCAACTCAACCTGCCGGTACCGCACCTCGTGGGTGCCCTGGCGATGGTCCTCCTGCTCGGTCAAAGCGGTCTGCTGGCGCGTGTCGCCGGGTCGGTGGGGTTGATCGACGGACCGGCGGCATTTCCCGCCCTCATCTTCGACCCCGGCGGGCTGGCGATCATCGCGGAATATGTGTGGAAGGAGGTCCCTTTCTTTGCTCTGATAGCCCTGGCGGCGTTGGGGTCGGTAGCCGACGATTTCGAGGGGGTGGCGGCCACTCTGGGTGCAGGACGCTGGAGACGGTTTCGCCACGTGACCCTGCCCCTGTTGGCGCCGGTGCTTCTTCCGGCGGCGGTGGTGGTGTTTGCGTTTACTTTCGGGACCTTCGAGGTTCCGCTGCTGCTTGGTGGAAGTTTCCCGGAAGCAATGCCGGTGCTCGCCTATCGGAAATTCACCAACATCGACCTTGCCGCCAGGCCCGAGGCGCTGGCGATCGGCATCGTCATGCTGGCGATCATCACGCTGGCCGCCCTGATCTATTTACGCCTGGGACGGCGATTTGCGGGGCGGCAATGATCCCTCGAGCCGTCAAGACGGACTCGCCGGGCTTCGGCCATCGCCACTCGGAGCGCCGCCGCCGTCGATCGACAGCAGCCCTGGCCGGGGTGGTTCTCACCCTCTTGATCCTGCCGCTGGGCGTATTGGCACTCTTCTCGGTGACCCGCGCCTACTTCTACCCCCAACTAGCTCCCGACGACTGGAACCTGCGGGCGTGGCGGCTGCTGTTGCATCCCGGTTCGGAGGTGTGGGGAGCGATGGCGACGACGGTCTTTGTGGGGTTGGCGGTGGTGGCGGTGGCACTGGTGTTGGCGGTGCCGGCAGGTAGAGCACTCGGCCGCCATTCATTCCGAGCCAAGCGTCTGGTGGAGTTCCTCCTTTTGGCCCCGCTGCTGGCGCCCCCGCTGGTGGTAGCGATGGGACTGGACTTTGCATTCCTACGGCTCCAGCTCACCAACCGTCTCTGGGGTGTGGTGCTGGTCCATCTGGTGCCCACGGTGCCGTACGCGGTGCTCGTCATGAGCGGTGTGTTCGCCAACTACGACCAGGCGAGCGAAGACCAGGCCCGCACGCTGGGAGCCGGCCGGCTGGACGCTTTTCGCTACGTCACCCTTCCGGCCATCGCTCCCGGTCTGGTTGTGGCCGGAGTACTGGTGCTGATCGTGAGCTGGAGTCAGTACATCCTCACCCTCCTCATTGGCGGTGGGCAGGTGGTGACGCTGCCCATTCTGCTCTTCGCCACCTCCAGCGGGGGCGACACTGCGCTCACCAGCGCCCTTGCTCTGATCACGATCGCTCCGGTACTGGCGCTCCTGTTGCTGACCTCTCGCCACGTATCGCGGATGCCGGCGGCCCAGATCGGGCTGCCGTGACCACCCTGAGCCTCAAAGAGGTCTCCAAGCGTTTCCGGACCGTGGATGCGGTCACCGATCTCTCCCTGGAGAGCGAATCTGGTGAGCTGCTGACTCTGCTGGGGCCGTCGGGCGCCGGCAAGACCACCATCCTCAAGCTCGTCGCCGGACTTCTCCACCCAACTGCCGGAGACATCAGATTCGACGGGCGGTCGGTCCTGGCAGAGCCGCCTGAGAAACGACGGGCAGTGCTCATGCTCCAAGGCCCGTCGTTATTTCCGTACATGTCGGCCGTGGACAACGCCGCCTTCGCTCTGCTCATGCGCGGCACCGCAAGATCGCAGGCTCGAGCTCGCGGCGTGGAAATGCTGACCAGGGTGGGGCTGCCCGGCTTGGGCGACCGTCGCCCCTCCGATCTGTCCGGCGGACAGCAGCAACGGGTGGCACTGGCACGGGCATTGCTGGCCGAACCCCGGCTGCTCTTGCTCGATGAGCCGTTGGCCAACCTGGACCCGGAACTGCGGGCCGACATGCGCCACCTGATCAAGCAATCACAACGCCGGCGAGCGATCACCACCATCTTCGTGACTCATGACCAGGAAGAGGCCGTCGAGATGGGCGATCGCATCGCCCTCATCTTCGAAGGCCGCCTCGAACAGATCGGTCCACCTCGCGACTTTTACGAGAGGCCCCGCTCCGTCAGGGTGGCGCGGTTCTTCGGCTCACAAAACATGTTTGCCGGGACTTACCGAGGCGACATCGTCGCCACTCCCTTCGCAGACCTGCACATTGCAGATGGTCGACCTCCCGAAGGTCCCGTCGTGGTGACCATCCGGCCCGAAGCGGTCCTGCTGGGACATGGCGGACCGGCGAATACCGTTGAGGGCCGCATCATCGAGTCGCACTACCGAGGCACTCACGTAGCGGTTCGTGTTGCCATCGGCGACATCGTCATCGCGGCATCACTGCGACCCGACGAAGCCCGGTCCTTCTCCGTCGGCGATGTCACCAAGGTGACCCTGCCGCCGGATCGGCTCTGGATGATGCCCGGCGACGAGAGGTAGCGTGGCCGTTGCGGATCCATTGAGTCTGTTCCCGAGCTTACGGGTAACGTGCGGTCTTCACGTCATGGGAGGGGACCTTGAGACGAGCCGCAACGATCCTGCTGGGTCTGTCATTGGTGGTTGCCGCATGCGGCGACGACGACGCCCAGTCGGACGCCACTTCTGGTACGCCCGCCGCCACCGCTACCAGCGCTGCCGCCGAGTCCACTACCGCTACCACGACGGTCGCCGAGACCACGACGACGGCCGCCGCCACCACGACGGCAGCTGCTGCCTTGACCGGGCCTGCCGCGTTCTTTGCGGCAGCAGCCGACTTCGTCGGTGAGTACAGCGGAGAATGGAACAACACCACGTTCGGGTCGACCGGCGCGATGTTCATCAACGTGCTCGAGGTCAATCTCGAGGCCGGTTTCGTGCTGATCGAGATCGACCTCGACGGCAATGTCTTCGGTCTGGCCGACCCGGATGCGTTCGTGATCGAGATCAGCATCGACGGCGACAACCTCCACGTCGGGTTCAGCGAGTTCTTGGGGGGGTCATCCTTCGAGATCGACGAGTTCGGCAATTTCACCCTCAACGCCGAGCCGCTGTCTTTGGGCTTGCCGCTCGAGATCGAGGGCGGTTTGACCGATATCGGATTTGGCGGCAGCTACAACATTCCGGGGCTCGCCGAGGGAACCTGGAGCGTCGCGCCAGACGCCTAACCGAGGGCCGCCTCGAAGGGTCTTCACTAGGTGGGTGGAGCTCTGGCCTTGGTACGCCAGGCCGCTGGTGCTCGCGCTCGACCAGCCGGTTCAGGGGCGGTGCCTGAGTGCACGCTCTAGCGCCGTCACTGCCGCGGGGTCGACGTCCCCGCCGGGCCGGATCGGGCACAGACGTCTTCGGCCACGTTCGGCGGCGCGGGTCGTTCTCGGGTAACTCGACCGGGCGAGCCGCCGGCCAGATGTGTCGGCGGTATTCTGCCCCCGGTGGAAGCTCCAACTCCGAGATCTGAGGTCCGTCGCCTCCCCGAGCTCGCCGTATATGACTGGGAGGTTGTCAAGGCGATTATCGATGAGGCACTGTTCTGCCACGTCGGGTTCATCGATGACGGTTCTCCCGTGGTCATCCCGACGATCCACGCCAGGATCGGGACCACGCTGTACTTCCATGGTTCCCCTGGATCCCGAATGCTTCGATCGATGAAGGCGGGTGTCGAGGTCTCGGTCGCCGTGACCATTCTCGATGGCCTCGTGGTGGCTCGGACGCCATTCGAGCAGACCCTCAACTATCGATCGGTGATCGCCTTTGGTGAGGCCCGGCTGGTCGACGATCCTGACGAGAAGATGGCGGCACTCAGGGCGGTGACCGATCACGTCACCCCCGGCCGCTGGGATGACTCGCGACCCTCGACGGAGAAGGAGGTAACGGCAACCGTGGTGCTGGCGCTGCCGCTCACCGAGGTGTCGGCGAAGGTTCGTACCGGCCCCCCCGCCGATGACGAAGCGGATCTAGAACTCGGGTTCTGGGCCGGTGTTGTGCCTTTGTCGACCGCCTACGGGGAGCCGATCCCGGACCAGGGTGTGAATTGGCCTGCCCCCGGTTACCTCAGAGACTATTCGAGGCCGGGCCGATCCCCGGCGTAGGCTGCGATCGATCGAGGATCCGACATGAGCAAGCAGACCGAGCGCCCCATGGGTGAGGTGAAGCTGGTCCAACTACAACCGAATGGCCTGATCATCGACGCCCCCGGCCCGGGGCCGGTTCGATCGTTCTACGACGCCGGCCGCCGGGTGGAGGTCGACAGTCTGCAGATCTCTCCTCGCGGCATCGAAGCAACCCTGGCGACGGGGGAGCGGGTGCTGGACATCCACCACCTCGACCATCCCGACAAGGCATACGGCGATGACGACCTGGTCTGTGTCGGATTCTCGGCTCACTACGACGCCATGCGCCGAGAATTCGGTGAGCACATGGTGGATGGGAGTGCCGGCGAGAACATCCTGATCGACTGCCCGGATGAGATCTGGCCCGCCGATTTGGGCGACAAGCTGGCGATCGAGAATCAGGACAGCGGTGAGATGGCGATGCTGGAGATGGTCAGCTTTGCCGAGCCCTGTGTGGAGTTCAGTCGATTCTGTGTTCAACGCCCGTATGAGAAGTTGCCCGGTCGCCACTTGGGAGAGATCTTGAGATTTCTGGGCAACGGCCGACGCGGCTTCTTACTGGTCTTGAACGATGCGATCGATGTGGTCACCGTGCGCCCCGGCGACAAGGTGTTTCTACCCGGCGGAGACGACGGTCCCGACTCGTAGTCGAGCGATCCCTTGGGTCAAAAGGTGCGATGCACCTCGGCATCGACCAAGGTATCGTGAACCGCCCCAGTCGCAGGTCACCGATGTATCGAACAACGCCTTTCTACGAGCGAACGAGCGTTCTCAACAAGACCGGGCTCTGGGCGCATTGGTCCGGTTACCTATCGGCGGCCCAGTATCAACTCTCAGAGAAGTTCGAATACTTTGCAGTGAGAAACAGCGCCGGTGTGTACGACACCTCGCCGCTCTACAAGTACAGCATTCGCGGCCGCGACGCCGAGAAGTTTTTGTCTGGTGTGCTTGCCCGGGACATCAGGAAGTGCCGGCCGGGCCGGGCTCAATACACGATCTGGTGTGACGACGACGGCTTTGTAATAGAGGACGGCGTCATCAACCGCCTATCCGCCACCGAATTCATGTTGAGTGCCGCCGAACCGAACCTGGCCTACTTCCAAGGTTTGGTCGGGTACGAGGAGGTCGAGATCGAAGATGTCTCGGACTCGATCGCCTCTTTCGCCTTCCAGGGCCCACTCTCGCGAAGAATCCTGTCGGCCATCAGCCCCGATGTCGACAAACTCGGATACTTCCACCTCACCGAGACCAAGATCGGCGGATCGCCGGTTACGGTTTCCAGAACCGGCTACACCGGTGATCTCGGTTATGAGATTTGGTCACCGGCGGATGAAGCTCTCGGAGTGTGGGACGCGGTCTTCGAGGCGAGCGAGGGTTACGGGGTGGTCCCGTTCGGTGAGACCGCACTCTTGATGACACGGATCGAAGCAGGGTTGCTGCTCATCGGGGCCGACTTCAGGCCGAGCCGCTTTGCATGGACCGACGCCGACAAGTCGACGCCTCTGGAACTCGGCTTCGGCTGGATGTTTCGATCGATCGAGACCGAGTCGCGACCGTTCATTGGTCGTGAGGCGATCAGGAACGAGTTGTCCAACGGCTCGCGGTGGCGCCTCATAGGTTTGGTTCTGGACTGGCAGTCCTGGGACGACGTCTACGGCCGCGCCGGACATGTACCCCCCAAGGATCACACGCCTCTGGCAGAAGAAACAATGCTCTACAAGGATGAGGAGCAAGTCGGATTCGCCACCAGCTGGATGTATTCGCCAATGGTGCAGCGCCATATTGCGATCGCTCAAGTGCGACCTGAGCTGGCGGCCCTGGGCACCGAGGTCAGCTTCGAGGTCACGATTGACCACCACTTGGACTATGTAAAGGCACGCGTCACCCGGATGCCGTTCTATGACCCGCCCCACAAGACGGCGTAAGGATCTGTGATGCCTTCGCAACGAACCTATGACGCCATCGTCGTCGGTGCCGGGCATAACGGCTTGATCAACGGTGCGTACCTGGCCAAGTCCGGGCTGAACACACTGATTCTGGAGCGACGCCACCTGGTGGGCGGGGCCGCCATCACCGAAGAACTCCATCCCGGGTTTCAATTCACCACGTTCTCCTATGCGCTGAGCCACATCCGACCCGAGATCATCCACGAACTCGACCTGGTCGAGCACGGGTTCATGCCTCTGTTGATGGAGTCTTTGCTGGCGCCGATGGAAAACGGCGACTATCTGTTGCTCGGACAGGACGAGCAGCGCAATATCACCGAGATCAGACGTCACTCCAAGCACGACGCCGACGCTTACCAGCAATTCACTCACGACGTGGCCATGGTGGTTCGCGCCATCAAGCCGCTGCTCGACTCCATACCCCCGAATATCGTCAGCAAGGAACCCGAAGAGCTGGTCCGTATGGCGGCGTTGGCGCAACACATGCGAGATCTTCCTCCCCGGGTGATCCACAACGCAGTACGCCTGCTGATGGGCAGCGCTGCCGACTTCCTCGACGATTATTTTGAGAGCGAGATCCTCAAGGCCTCCATTGCGAGCTCGGGCATCATCGGCTCCAAGGTGGGTCCCCGCTCGCAGGGGTCCGGGCTGGTGCTGCTATTCATGGCCGTCGGCGAGCACGATGGCGATCAGGGTGCTTGGGCATTTCACAAGGGCGGCAACGGAGGTTTCACCCAGGTGCTCGCCACCGCCGCCCGGGCGTTTGGGGCCGAGATCGCGGTGGAATCTCCCGTCGACACCGTCACCACCGACAACGGCCGGGCGACCGGGGTCGTCCTGGCGGACGGCACCGAGATCGAAGCCGGCATCGTGGTCAGCTCGCTCGACCCGCGTCGGACATTTCTCGAACTGGTGGACCCCCGTGAACTTCCGAGTGATCTGGTGGAGAGCATCAACCGAATGAAGTTCCAAGGAACCTCTGCCAAGGTCAACTTTGCGCTCGACGGACTGCCAACGTTTCCTGCTCTGGCAGATCGCGGTCCAGAGCCATACCGAGGGTTCATCAATTTGGGCCCCACCATCGACTATCTGGAGAGAGCCTTCGACGACGCCAAATACGGCTGGTTCTCCAAGCGTCCCTATCTCGACTCCTGCATCCAATCCACGATCGATCCAGACATGGCACCACCCGGCAAACATGTGATGTCGAACTTTGTGCAGTACACCCCCTTTGAGTTGAAGGGCAGCGATTGGGACACCGAGCGAGAGAATCTCGGTGACACCGTCCAGGCAGTGATCGAAGGGTTCTTTCCCGGTTTCGGCGACCTGGTGTTGCACCGCGAGGTCGTCACCCCTCTGGATATCGAGCGGACCTTGGGCCTGACGGAAGGCAACATTTACGCCGGCGAGTTCCTCGCCCCACAGATGTATTTCTTTCGACCGGCTCCAGGGTGGAATCAGTACCGCACCCCGATCGCCGGGTACTACCAGTGTGGTTCCGGTACCCATCCGGGCGGGTGTGTCATGGGCGGCCCCGGCCGGCTGGCGGCATCTCAGATCATCGGTGACCTCGAGGCGGCAGAGTGAGAGGGCGCCAATAGGCGCGCACTCGGGCGGCCTGGGGCTGGGGCCCCGGGCCACAGAGCGATGAGCCGTATGGCGAGAGCCATGGAATTGTGAGAGGGAAACCTCAGTGGGTACGGCTGCGGTGATCGGCGTTGCGGTCTAGGTGGACCGTTGGGGCGGGATGCCCCAAGCGTATGTCTGTTTGGTCAATCTCAAATAGGTGTGAGCCTCGAGCGAGGAGACGCCGTCGAGGGCTCGCAGGTCGGCCATCACCTCCAGCAGATGATCGTTATCGGCACACAGCACCTCGACCAGCAGATCGAAGCGACCAGCGGTCAGGACTACATAGACGGCGTACTCGCGGGTGCCGATCTCATCGCTGATCGCCTCGATATCACCGTCGACGGTCAGACCGATCATGGCCTGAACGGTGAACCCGATGCTGAGCGGATCGGTGATGGCCACGATCTCGAGCACGCCCGATTCCAGTAGCCGGTTGACCCGGAGCCGGATTGCGGCCTGGCTGAGGTCGATCCCGGTCGCCAACTCCGCATAGTTGGCACGCCCGTTGATCTGAAGTGCGGCGATGATCTGCAGATCCTTGTCATCCAGGCCGGGCGAGCTGGTGGAGTTGGCGAGTTGTCCGATGCGGTTCTGCTGGCTACCCGTCGGTTTCTGAGATTTCACTACTTTTTCCGCCTTCGAACGGCCGATCAGGCATGCACACCGGTATTTCGCTTGCAGATGACTCGATTTCCATGCTAGTAATAGCGCATCTTGGACCGGTGTCGCCGGCGGCGAGCACCGCGGGAGGGTCGATGGCAAGCAATGTGAGTCCAAACCGTGTGGCGGAACTTACGAAGTCGATGGAGGAGTCGCTACGGATCCGTACCCGCAAGTCGGGCGAGTTTGTCGAGGAGGCCAAGCAGGTACTTCCGGGCGGAGTGGCGTCGTCTTTTCAGGAGCACTCGCCTCATCCGATCTACATCGTCGAGGGCCACGGTTCCAAGGTCACCGACCTCGACGGCAACGAATACAGCGACTTCCACAACGGCTTTGGGGTGATGGTGGTGGGTCATGCTCACCCGGTGATCGCCGCCGCCATCACCGAGGCCGCATCTAAGGGAACCCACTTTGCGGCACCCAACGCCAGTGCCGTCCGGGTAGCCAAAGAGTTGTCCCGACGGTTCCAGCTCCCCAAGGTCAGATTCTCCAACTCGGGCACCGAGGCCACCCTGGACGCGATTCGCCTATCGCGGGCCTTTACCGGCAAGGACACGCTGGTCAAGATCGAGGGCTCCTATCACGGCCACCACGACGCGGTCATGGTCTCGGTCCATCCCGACCCGTCCAAGATGGGGCCGCGGGCCCATCCGGTGTCGGTTCCACAATCGGCGGGGATACCGCAGGCGCTATTGGATCTGACGGTGGTCGTGCCGTTCAACGACCCGGACGCACTCGATGCCACCCTGACGGCGAACCAGGACATCGGCACCATGATCCTCGAGCCGATCATGCTCAACATCGGCGTGGTCCCTCCCAACGATGGCTACCTGGAAGCGGTCCGAGAGATCACCCGCAAGCACGGTGTGGTTTTGATCTTCGACGAGGTCAAGACCGGAGCCACCGTCGCCGCCGGAGGGGCGGTGGAGAAGTACGGCGTCGTCCCGGACCTGGTCGCGCTGGCCAAGGCAACCGGTGGCGGCACTCCGATTGGATCGGTCCTCGGCACCGAAGAGATCATGGCTCAGATCGACGACGGGACCGTTGCTCAGATCGGTACCTTCAACGGCAACCCTCTCACCATGGCTGCAGCCGAGGCCGCTCTGATCGGTGTGCTCGATGAGGCTGCCTATCGGCGACTCGACCAGGCCGGCCGACGGGTCCTCGAAGGGTGCCAGGACGTCTGCGACCGATACGGACTGCCGGCATACGCCGTCGGCGTTGCCTCCAAGGGATGCGTAATGTTCGCCCACCAGCGAGTGGTCGATTATCGGTCATATGTCGAGTACTTCGACGACGATCTCAACTATCTCGGCTGGCTCTATCACATGGTCAACGGCATCTATATGACTCCCGGCGCCGACGAGCAGTGGACGCTCTCGGTGGTGCATGGCGACGACGAGATCGACCACTACGTGGAGGTCTTCGAAGAGTTCGCCAGAGATGTAACCGGCGGTAAGGGAGAGTGAGGGTGATCGAGCAGCCAACGGTTCACGTTCCGACGATTTCAGCGTTGAGCTGGGAGAGAGGGTAAGGCTCGCATGGACCTGCTCAATTACATCGGAGGCACGTGGCAGCCATCATCGGATGGTTCGACCACCGAGGTGATGAATCCGGCCACCGACGAGGCCATAGCCACCGTGCCGGTGAGCACGGCAGCCGACGTGGACGCCGCCGTGGCGGCGGCAGCCGCCGCCTTCCCGGAGTGGGCCGACAAGACACCGCGAGAGCGATCGGAGGCCCTGTTCGAAATCGCCGATGTGATCGAAGAGAACCTGGACGAGCTGCGGCGGCTCGAAATGGACAACGTAGGCAAACCGGCCTCGATCATCGACTTCGAGTTCGATCTGACCCTCGACAACTGGCGGTTCTTCGCCGGGGCCGCCCGCCACATCGAGGGCAAGGCCGCCGGCGAGTATTGGCCGGGCGCCACCTCGTACGTGCGTCGAGATCCGCTGGGGGTGGTGGCGGCGATCGCCCCTTGGAATTACCCGCTGAACATGGCGACCTGGAAGCTGGGGCCGGCCCTGGCAACCGGCAACACGGTGGTTCTCAAGCCATCCGGAATCACGCCTCTCACCGCAATTCGGCTCGCCCAGCTCCTGGATGGGGTCCTGCCTCCGGGGGTTCTCAACGTGGTGTGCGGCTCCGGCTCGGTGGTC
>JACZWZ010000136.1 GCA_022571885.1 Acidobacteriota bacterium | reverse complement strand
CGAGCTTGTCGGACTGGCCTACCGGCACGACGCGACGCCGCTTGACTACTTCATCGGCAAAGTTGTTGTGACAATTGCCCCGGCCACCGACTTTGTTCAGCGCGTACCGGCTGCAGTGTTTGGCGCGGCATCGATCGCCGTCATCGGGAGCATGCTCATACGGTCGGGGCGCCGCTCGGCGGGTGTCCTGGCAGCGGCCTTCATCTCGGTGAGTCCGTTTCTCGTGCGGATGTCCCAGTTCGCACGGTCGTACGCCCTTCCGGTGTTCCTCGTAGCAGTCACACTGGCGATTTTTCAGCACTGGTGTCTCGGGGGGAAGACTCGGCGAACGGCGGCGTGGTTCGGCGCGGTGGGAGCGCTCGCCATCATCCCGCGTCCCACGATGCCGATGCTGGCTCTGGCAGTCGTGGGTCTGATCTCGCTGAGCGGTGCCCTCAATCGCGACGGGTTTCACCCCATGCAACTGATTCGTCGCGATCCGCTCGCATTGGGAGTGCTGCCTGCCCTGTTTCTGCTCGTCTGGGTACCCAACTTTCTCGTGATGCGGGCGTCTGGATCGGGCGACTGGCTAGTCGACTGCTGGCAGTGCGACAAGTGGGATCGATTGGCGAATGGGGTCCAACGTTTTGGTGAGTTTGGCGAGGTCACAATGCGCCCCCTTTCGCTCAACCTTCTGTTGTTCTTGGGTGCGGTGCTTCTCGTCTTTCCTTCAGTCCGCCGCGACCTTGGCGCTACGAAGTACATCTGGGCTCCTCTTTTGATAACCGCACCGGCGTTCGCACTGGTCCACGCCATGACGCTGCGACCTGACAAGTTCTTTGTTGACCGATACTTGGTATTTTTGCCGGTCGGTCTGGCCGTCTATTTCGCCATTGCTCTGGCGGGTCTGGTGCGCGCCTCCCGCCAGCTGCGTCGGCCGGTACGAGGTGCATTTCGGATCACGGTCGTGGTCGTCGTAATTCTCCCATTGAGCGCGATGTTTTCGGAGGCCAAGGCTCAAACTGAGGGGACCTATCTCGCCGACTGGAGGTCGGTCGCCGACCACATCGAGGCCATCGAAGCGAACCCTGATCTGATCGTCACGATCGATACCCGGCCGTTCAAGGAGGAGTTCAGATTCGGCTTCGACATCGCTGCAGGTCGGTACTACGACGGGTCGCTGGATTACGTAACGCCGAATGATCTAATCCGCTCTCCCGAGCGGGGCCTCGACGCCGGTCGCTACCACTTCGTGCTCTTCGTTCCCCGCCTGACTGAAGACTGGGAATTCCCCGAATCTTGGACCACCGCGACGTTTTCGCAGATGCGTGTGGTGTCGACATCTGAATTGCAGTCTCCTTCTGAGCGGATCGATTCCTGGTGGGTTCTGACCCAACAGCTCCGCTCCGACGTTGCCGTCAGGAGCCAGATAGCGGGCGCTGCGCTCGAGTCCGCAGCAGGAGTCGAGATCTATCCATGGATCGAGGTCGCGATGCAAGAGGCACGCAGGCTTGGCCAGGAAGGTTTCGCCGAGACTCTCATTTCAAGGATCACAGCAGAGTGATCCTGTCGCCCGGTTTTGGTGAGGTTGTGCCGCTCCGGGTGTGACCGTCGCTCGGCATTGATCACGCCGCTCGGAGGCGTCTAAGGATCATCTGGCATCAGCGTGTCGCAACTCTGCTGCGGGCTTGTCTGGACTGTGTTGCTTGGATTCGGCTTCGGAGTTTGTGGGTTGACCAGACGGGATGGGCCCAGGAACTCGGTTGTATCAGGCCGGCTGTCTCAGCCCGTCTTGCCCCCTGACCATTAACCGGTGGTAGCCCTCACGACGTACCCTTCTCTCCGGTGTTCGTGAGCAGGGGGATCTCACGGTCATACCGACGTCGATCAAGAGCGAAGGCCCCGACTGATTGGGGGGAGGGCGGTTGTGAGAACGAGGCTGGTTACGGGAAGCGGTTCGACGGGTCCGGCGGCGAGGCGTTGGTATCCGGTGCCGCCTGTCGGATGACTCCACGTTCGGGGCCGAGTGCGAGGTCTGCTGCATCGGGCATGAGTGACGAGGCACCGCAGACACCTCCCGGCGCTCGCAGCCAGTGGCCACAGGTCGAACGCTGGGAGATTGCCTTCCTGTTGGTGGTGCTCCTGGCGATCGGGCTGAGCAGGCTGCCCACCCTCGACAACAAGCTGCTCGAGAATGGCCTTGGGTATCGCCAGACCTTCACGGCCTTTCAGACCGTCGGATTCCATGAGTCAGGGATCGATCTTCTTCATCCGACCGTGCCAATCTTCGGGGCCCCGTGGGAGATTCCTACCGAGTTTCCTCTTTTTCAAGCATTCGCCAGCGTTCCGATGTCGTGGGGGATTCCGGCAGACGTGGCGAACCGCACGACGGCTCTCGGGTTTTTCGTGCTCTCCGGGCTGGTTCTGTGGGTCTTATTGAGGTTCTTGGCAACCCGCTACGTCGCCGCAGTCGGATTGGTTGTCTTTTCTTTCTCGCCATTTGCGTTGTTGTGGAGCCGAGCGTCGCTCATCGAGTACCTGGCGACCTTCGGCGTCCTCCTGTGGTTACTGGGCATTGTCTTGTGGCGATACGAACCGCGGCTGAGGTGGATCGCCCTTGGAGTGACCGGAGGCGCGGTTGCGGCGCTGGTCAAGTTGCCAACTGCCGTGGCGTGGGTGGCTCCGATCGTGCTTCACAACACCTATATGGCCGTACGCCGCAAGCCGGCGTGGGTGGGTTGGATCCGGCAACGTATCCGGTTGGGCTTTCTGGCGATGACGATCATCCCGGCTGCGCTAGGAGTTGCGTGGACCCTCCATGGGGACGCCATCAAGCGAGCAAGTCCGATCCTTCACACGTTGCCCGAGCGAGGTAAGCAATTCTTTCTGGGGACGCTCGATCAGCGTCGTGAGATTGGCGAGTGGCTCGTCGTACTTGGCCGAATCTCGACTTGGATAGTCGGCCATGGATGGGCGATTCTTGCGATCGGCGCGGTCGTTGTTGTCGCTCGAAACCGAGCGACATGGATCGGATTCCTTCTTGTTCCGTTTACCGGGATCGCCATCTTCTTTACGCCCTATACGTGGTTCGGCTATTACCTGGCGGCTGTGACCCCTGCGCTCGCTGCGGTTCTGGCACTCGGAA
Organism: Acidobacteriota bacterium; assembly: GCA_022571885.1. Classification (GTDB taxonomy): domain Bacteria; phylum Actinomycetota; class Acidimicrobiia; order Spongiisociales; family UBA11373; genus JACZWZ01. Next base: position 3,970 of record JACZWZ010000136.1, on the reverse strand, counting down.
TAGCGAGTACGGCGTCGTGGATAGCCAAGCGGGGCCCGAAGGAGGCTCTCGTGCTCGCCGTGCTCACCACTCTGTGGTTCGCTTCGACCGCGATCCCCTCCTACGGGTACTGGTCGCAGGCGTATGACGCTCCGCGAGGGGCTCCCTTCGAGGCCATCGAGATCGCTCAACTCACCCAGCCCGGGGATCGAGTGATCGTCGGCGGGATTCCCGATGACCCTCGAGTTCTGTACTACGCCCAGCGCAAAGGACTCATGATCTATCAGCCTTATGTGACTCGGGAGATTGCCCAAGATCTTGTTGATCACGACAACTATCGAGCCCTCTACCTTGCCGGTCCACTGAGCCACTTGGCGGAGTGGGCCGCGGTTAGGCCGTGGTACGCCCCGGTTACGGCCAATACCCTGCTGCTCGGATCGAGCCTCACCGATCTCGGAGCAGTGGAACTGGCAGCGACGACTGAACCAATGGCGGCGCTACTCGTCGGCGTCGAGTCTTTCGGTGTTGTCGAACTCGAAGGCACCGAGATTCAATGCGACGGCGTCGATCAGGTCGAGATCCCCGGCGGTTCGGGAACTCTCTGGGTGGCGATGCGGGCTATTGGCGAGGCGCGACCGGTGATGCGCTCCGGGATCGTCCCGGTTCCATCGGAGAGTTCCACGCTCGTGTGGCAGCCTCCGGATGGGGAGGCGGATCGTCCTGGTGACGTGATGACGTGCATCAACGAAGGTTCGATCGTTATCGACATGGCAGTGGTCACCGGTACGAATTGACCGGCGTGTGGTGGACGCTTGGTCTGGCGGTGCAACCCAGCCCATGCGGCGCGTCACACGACTCCGGAATCTGGTGGGTGTACGGTGGCCACCATGTCGAGTTGGCCGTTCTCACCGCCGCTCACGCCGATGGAAGCCAAGGTAAAGACTGAGTTTCCCGAGGGCGATTGGGCCTACGAACCAAAATGGGACGGCTTTCGGGCAGTCGCCTGGAGCGACGACATCCGACTCGACAGCAGAAACCAGAAACCCCTTCTGAGGTACTTTCCCGAGCTGGAGGACTCGCTGAGGTCGCTCCCGCCGGGCACGGTTGTGGATGGCGAGGTGGTCGTGGTCACCGATGACCGGCTCGACTTCGACGCACTCCAGAACCGGCTCCATCCGGCGGCATCTCGCGTCGAGAAGCTCGCCGGTGAGACTCCTGCGCAGTTGGTCGCCTTCGATCTTCTCGCCTTTGACGGTTCTGATCTGCGGGGAGCTCCGTTCTCAGAGAGACGAAACGGTCTCGAGTCGCTCATTTCGGGTCTCGGAGGCTTGTGGAGCCTGACGCCTTCGACCACCAATCGAGCAACCGGAATCCGCTGGTTTGATGAATTCGAGGCGGCCGGGTGCGATGGAATAGTCGCTAAACGCCTCGATGGGCCCTACGTCGAGGGAAAGCGGGAGATGGTCAAGGTCAAGCATCGGCGCTCGGTGGATTGCGTCGTTGGCGGGTACCGGGTTCACAAGGATGGAGACAAGATCGGGTCGATCTTGCTCGGCCTGTACGACGGCGACGAGTTGCATTTCATCGGCCATTGCTCAGGGTTCACCAATCAGGATCGAGTCGCCATCCTGCGCCAGTTCGAAGCGATCCAGGCCGACGACTCCTTTGGTCACGAAGTACGCCGTCCCGGTGCCGAGAGTCGGTGGTCGGCCGGCAAGGATCTGTCATGGGTGCCGGTCGAGCCGGGCGTCGTCGTCCAGATCTCCTACGACCAACTCACCGGCACGCGCTTCCGTCATGCCACTAGGTTCGAGCGCTGGCGTCCCGACAAGGACGCCGACCAGTGCACCATGGAGCAGTTGGAGCGACCTGAGGGCCGTGGGTTTGGTGCGGTTGTGGCGCCAGCCTGACCGAACGCCGACCTATCTTGGGGAGCCGCAGACGCACCGAACATGAGGCAGACATGAACAAGGGAATCATCCTGGCCGGCGGCGCCGGAACCCGTCTTCTCCCACTGACCGCCATAACCAGTAAGCAGCTGCTCCCGGTCTATGACAAGCCGATGATCCATTACCCGTTGGCGACCCTGATGCTCGCCGGGATCCGCGACATCCTCGTCATCACGACTCCGCGCGACCGGCCCCAGTTCGAAGCCATGCTCGGGGATGGATCGCGCTGGAGCATCGAATTGCAGTACGCCACCCAGGAGAGCCCCGACGGTATCGCCCAGGCGTTCCTCATCGGTGAGGACTTCATCGGAGGCGAGCCGGTGAGTCTCATTTTGGGCGACAACATCTTCTACGGCGAGGGTCTGTCTCGGAGGCTGCAACGGGCCGCCGCCCGAACCGACGGCGCCACCGTGTTCGGCTACTACGTGCGCGACCCCGAACGCTACGGCGTAGTGAGCTTTGACGATCAAGGAAACGCCATCGACATCGAGGAGAAACCGGTCGACCCCAAATCGCACTACGCCGTGACCGGTCTCTACTTCTACGACGGTCAGATTGTCGACGTGGCCAAGTCGATCAAACCGTCTGCTCGGGGCGAGCTGGAGATCACCGACGTCAACCGCTGGTACCTCGATCAACAGCAGCTAACGGCGGAGGTGTTGTCGCGGGGGACCGCCTGGCTCGACACCGGCACCCATGAGGCGCTGCTCGACGCCGGGAACTTCGTTCAGGTGATCGAGCACCGGGTGGGCCTCAAGATCGCCTGCCTCGAGGAGGTGGCGTTTCGGATGGGCTTCATCGATCGGGCGGCGCTGACGGATCTCGCCGCCGATTTCGGATCGAGCTCCTACCAGGCTTATCTGCATCAGATCGTGGACGAGTCGTGACGTTTACCGCCGAGCCGCTATCTGACCTCCCCGATGTGTGGTTGATCACGCCCAAAGTTCTCCCGGACGAGCGGGGTCATTTCCTCGAGACATGGCAGGTCGAAAAATTCCGCGACATCGGTATCGACGTGGCGTTCGTCCAGGACAATCAGTCGTCGTCCCGCCGTGGGGTGCTGCGTGGCCTCCACTATCAGCTCCCACCTCACGCTCAGGCCAAGCTGGTGAGAGTGGTCTCCGGCGAGGTGTTCGATGTGGCAGTCGATATTCGCCGATCATCTCCAACTTTTGGCAAGTGGGCTGGGCAGATCCTCTCCGATGCCACCCACCAGATGCTGTGGATTCCGCAAGGGTTCGCACACGGTTACGTCGCCTTGAGCGACCAAGCCATCGTCGTTTACAAGGCCTCAGCCGTACACGCGGCGAATGCCGAGCGTTCACTGCGTTGGGATGACGCCGAGATCGGCATTGAGTGGCCCGAGGTGGCTGGAGGTCCGATCCTCTCGCCCAAGGACATCGAAGCACCGGTGATGTCCGACGCCGACATCTTCCCGTGAGGGCACTCATCACCGGTTCCGGCGGACAGCTAGGACTCGAGCTGATTGAGAATGCACCGTCCACCGTCGAGTTGACCGCTCTGGATCACAACACCCTCGATATCGCCGACGAGGGGGCCGTCCGCCGCAGCGTCGTCGAGCACAGGCCGGACGTGATAATCAACGCTGCGGCCTACACCGCCGTCGACCGCGCCGAACAGGAGCGGGATGCTGTCTGGTCGATCAATGGTGATGCCGTCGGAAATCTGGTGCTTCGGGCAACAGAAGTCGGCGCTCGCCTCATCCACGTCTCGACCGACTTCGTCTTCGACGGCACCGCCACCGAGCCCTACCGACCCGATTCAGAACCCAACCCACTGTCGGAGTACGGAGCGAGCAAGCTGGAGGGTGAGGCTCAGGCTCTCGAATCAGACAGCACGATTGTGATTCGAGCATCTCGGGTGTTCTCGAATCGTGGCGACAACTTTGTCACCGGGATGCTCCGACAGATGCTCGAGCAAGATGAACTCACCGTTGTCGACGACCAGGTCGGATCACCGACGTGGGCCCAAGGCCTCGCCGAGGTGTTGTGGCGGTGTGTCGAGCGTGCCGATCTCACCGG
>JACZWZ010000135.1 GCA_022571885.1 Acidobacteriota bacterium | reverse complement strand
AGGACTAGGTGCTGGATCTCAGCGCTGGCCTCTGCCAACGACCAGGCACGATCGAGCGTGGTTCGCGCTTCGGGTCGACCCCATCGCGCCTGCAATGTTCCCAACACGCAGCTCGCGAGCATCTCGACGTTGGGGTATGACGCCAGCACCTCGGTGGCGACGTCCTCGGCGGCCACCCAATCGCCTCTCCACTGCAGAACCCACGCAAACTGAGCCTGTGCAAAGGCCTCCAGGCCAGGGTGCTCGTGTCGAGCCGCCGTCTCGCGGCCCCGTTGCGCCAGGTCGCCCGCCCTCTCCACCTCACGAAGATCTGCCGCCACGGAGGCCATATTGCCGAGCGCCCGGGTCTCTTCGAAGGAGTATCCGCCTTCCACAGCCCGTCTGTGGCACTCCTCCAGCATTTCAAACCCGGTGGGGTCTCCACGCCTGCACAACACGGAGGCCTTGGTATTCAGTGAGTGGATGATGGTCAGCTCATCACCAACCGCCTCTGCGATGCTGATCGCCCGATCGGCGAGCTCGACGGCTCGCACCCCATCACCCCGTATGAACGAGAGCCAGGCGCGCTGGCTCATAGCGAACGCCAAATCCGCATCCGGCGGATACGCCTCGAGTATTGCGACGGCCTCGACCGAGCATGCTTCGGCCGCTTGCGGTCTTCCGATCACCTCGTTGAGGCGAACCGCGAACGTCAGTGCCCTGGCCAGAGCACGATCGGAGCCTGCGGAACGATGAAGATCGATCGCTCGGGCAAGGATGTCGACCGCTTCGATGTCGTTCAGGTAGAACTCGGTGCGCGCCCAATCGTCCAAGATGGCGGCCCGGTCGGCTTCCGCGATCCGGTCAAGGTACGGCTCGAGCGTCCGGAAGAGATCCGCCGCCTCCCGGTGGCTCTCGACCGCCATCGCCGCTCTGGCCGCTTTGGGCGCGACCTCGATGATCGACTCGACATCATCAGCCTTCCGAGCATGGTGCACCAATCGGGACGGGTCGGCTCGTCCAGAGATTTCGGTTAGGACCTGATGGTTGAGGCGACGACGGTCGGCAGCACTCAGAGATCCTTCCACCGCCCGACGGGCCAACTCGTGGTGAAAGGACACCGTCTCGTCTTTCACTCGGAGCAGACCCTGGCGCTCACACTCCGTCATTTCCTCCTGCGTCGGGGCGAGTATCTCTTCGATGACAGAGCGTTCCGCCGCTCCCGGGATCACCGACACCAGATCGAGAACCCGCCTGCCCTCCGATGAAAGCTTTGCCGCCCGGGCGAGAACGGAGTCCTGGATCGAGGCCGGCACCTCTTCGACCCCCGACGCCAACACTTCGGTCACAAACAGCGGGTTGCCACCTGTCAAGGCCACGACCTCGTCGAGATCAAGCTCTGTGTCCTCCACCATCGATGCAACTGCCTGCGTCGAGAGACGATCGAGATGGATCCGCACCAGATTCTGTGGTGGCAGCTCACCGATCACCTGCCGCAGCGGGTGAACGGTGTCGACCTCACCATCGCGATAGGTCAAGATCAACAAGCCATTGGTCCGTCCGATCCGCCGCCCGAGGAACCTGATTACATCGAGCGTCACCTCGTCGGCCCACTGCGTGTCCTCAACCACCAGCACCGTCGGGCGCAGCCTCCGAGACAGGAGGTCCAGAAGGGCTTCCATCACCGCTCTGCGATCCCCTTGAGACAACGGTGCGGAGATCGACGACTCTTCTCGGGCCATATCCCAGATCGGACCCAGCGGCTGCGGAGTCAGCAGGTCATCGCACTCCCCGAAAAGCACATGAACCCGATCCTCAACTTCCGCCACGAACTGAGAAATCAGAACGCTCTTGCCGATCCCCGCCTCGCCGCGCACCAGAACAACCCGACCCCCCGAGGAGTCAAGATCGTCCAGCAACTGCCGCAGCTGCCCCAGTTCCGTGTCCCGTTCCAGAATCATGCTGCTATCCGCGGGAGCCACCAGTTGCACTCCCTCGTCCGCCTCGGCTTCTCCCGTTCATCGACGCCAGCGCCAGGAGGGTACGCGACTCCGAGACTTCGGATGGCAAGCGGCCAATGTCATCGGCGACGACGTCGCAGGCCACTAAGTCCCGCACCTGAAGGAGAACCGACCCCGAACCCCACCCCGAATTAGCACTGGGCGCTCAAGGCGCTGCACGGCTTTCCGGGGCTGCTAGGCGCTGGCCTCGAATCTGAACCCGAGCGCGTCTACATGGCGGAAGCTTGGCCCCGGCCAAAAAAGGCGCGTACGCGCAGTGGGCGTAAGGCCTGTTTTCATGGGGGGCATGGATTGGCGAAGCGCTGAGCGGCTGAGGTCGAGGCGGCCTATCGCAGACGGTGAGGTTCAGCTTCTGGAGGAGTTGGGCAGGGCAATCGGGCAGGCCCGTGTATCTGCCGGACTTTCTCGCCGGGCCCTGGCTGAAATGACACTTATGCATCCGACCAGCATCGCTCGGATCGAGTACGGGACTCGGAGGACGCGGGCTAGCACCCTGAAGCGTATCGCCGGTGCGCTCGCCGCTGAACTTGACGACCTAGATGCAGAAGCTCTGGTCAAAACCTGGGTCCGTCTCGGCGGCCGCGCGATCGCCCCTGAGTCGGATTATGCCGACAGGCTCGAGCTCCGGCGTCAGAGTCGGGTTTCGCGCAAGAGATCACGCGAATCAAGGGTGCAGGAGCTGCTGGCGTATCGGAACCGTCGCGTGCTAGCTGAGCTGAGGAGGCAGCGATCTAGATCTCTTCTGGTTGTGGCCGTTGCATATGGCCGTGCCGAATCAGCGGCCGACTTCAGGGTGGTCAACAAGCTGATCGATCTCCTAGAGGCCAGCTTCTGGATTTCACCCTTCGGCGAGTGACCTGTCCATCGGGGTAGTGGTTGGTCTCCCGACAGGCGTACTAGGTCTGCGGCCTAGTACGAGTGCCACTCTTCAGACCTACCGCATTCGAGCGCGACGAAGGTTTCGACGCTACCGACTCCAGCTGGGGTGCCGGCTCAGGTGCCGAAAAATTAATCAAGCTGCTGTGTCGCGCGCGCCCTTGCGCTTTTGTCGTCGTGCATTGGTGCACTGCTCGGCCCGTGTTACTCCAGGCCCAGCTCTACCTCGGGCGGGGGTGGGCGGAGGTTTCGGTCCCGGATCGTGCGGACGCAGGAATTCCAGCGCAGGATGGATTCGTCGTTGCCGCTAGGGCGCGCCTCGGCGGCCTTCTCATACCATTCCATCGCGTCGCGGAACCCGCCATAGCACAAGGCGCCGCCGGGTTTCTTCGTCAACAACGCACGGGCCCGACGCTCGTCGATGATGCCGTTGTAATAACGACGCTCATACTCATCGGTGAGGTGGTTGGCATGCTCCTTGGCTTCTTTCACGGACGAGACACTGGTCTCGAATTCGTCCGTCATCGCCAGCACCAGCACCACAAGCGCCCGCTGGTTGTCGGGATCGACTGACAGGACGTCGTGACAGATGCTCCGCGCTTGGACCGGCTGGTTGAGCAACCGATAGTGCTCGGCGCGGCTGATGGCGGCGTCGATGCTGTGGGGGCTGATGATCTTCAGCTCAAACTCTTCTTCCACCATCTCCCTTTCGGCCGACACTACAGACGGAGGGCTGCCAGTCCCGCAAGACCCGTTCCTGCGAGCGCGGTCCCGTAGAACAACCATGCCTGTTTTCCGAGACCGCCGAAACCGAGGTCGACCAGTGCATACCGGAACCGATGCGCCCAGTGGAATAGGAAGAGGAACACCAGGCTTACCACGACCAGCCGCGTCAGTGGATTCCCGATTAGTGCCATCAGGTCGTCCTCAGCTACCCACCCCGCGGGAACCGCCACCCCGGTGACAAACACCATGGCCGGCAGGAGCATCGCTGATGCCGTCCCCCCGCCGGCGAAGAGAAGCCAGAACAAAGGGGCTGTCTTGTCGGGCTTCGCGGTCATACGAGCACCAGCCACACCACGCCAACCGATACCGATAGGAAAAGCATGGCTGTGGTTCCGGTTATCAGGTTGGGGTCGACCTGTTCATCGTTTCTCCACAGGACTAAGACGCTGGGGGTGAGGGCTATCCAGGTACCGGTGTGATAGACCGCCAACACCAAAACCACGACGTGTAGCCAGACACTCAATGGGCCGCGCAGGAATTCGTAGAACACTGAGAAGGATGCTGCATCGGCGGCGGACCACAGCGCCCAGATGAGCAACGGTGTGTAGGCGAACACCGCCACGCTGGTCAGCTCTCTCATCATGAACCGGAAGTAGGGAGGCCTCTTCAACCACCAGCTTCGGGGGAGTGGATGAGTGAGTTCTCGGGACATCACCGGCCACGTCCGGGAAGGACCAGAGACTTGGCCCAATCGAGCGCGTATGACAGCTTGAGCATCTGGATCGCCCCGGCCGGGTCGACATCCTTGGGACAGACCTTGGTGCATTCACCGACATAAGTGCATCTCCAGATGCCGTCGTGGGCGGTGACCACGTCCGACCGCTCCTGCGTCCCTTCGTCCCGGGAGTCGAGGTTGTAGCGCTCGGCTAGTGCCAGGGCCGCCGGACCGGTGAACAACGAGTTGAGCCCGTAAACCGGGCAGGCCGAATAGCAGAGCATGCAGTTGATACACATGCTGAAACGCTTGTAACGGGCCATCTGGGCAGGTGTTTGCAGGTACTCGCCGGCCTCGAGGGGCTTGTCTTCATCGGTAATCAGCCATGGAGAGACGGTCGGAAGTTTCTCCATGAAGTCTTGCATGTTGATGACGAGGTCGCGGATGACAGGAAAGTGAGCGAGGGGCTCGATCTTTATGGTCTCGGTGTTGTAGTCCCGTATGAAGGTCTCGCACGTCAGCTTGGGCTCGCCGTTGACGGTCATTCCGCAGCTCCCGCAGACGCCCATCCGACACGACCACCGGAAGCTGAGAGTTGGGTCGATCTCAGTCTTGATGTGATCGAGCGCGTCGAGCACCACCCAGCTGTCCCGATAGGTTATCTCGTAGCTTTGGAATCTCGGCTCGGTCTCCTCGTCGGGCAGGTAGCGGTAGACCTCGAGGACCGTTTGTTCAGGCACGTCCGTAAACCCTCTCACTGGGTGGCCATCGGGTGACCGTCACTTCCTTGTATTCGATTGTCGGATCGCCTTCGCCCCGGAAGGCGAGGGAGTGTCTGAGGAAACCGTCGTCGTCACGGTCGGGGTGGTCGGTCCGCTGGTGGGAGCCTCGGGACTCGGTCCGGGCCAGGGCGCTGTGGGCGATGGCCTCCCCGATCTCAAGCATCGCTCCGAGTTCGAGAGCCGCTACGAGATCGGTGTTGAAGGTCCGGCTGGTGTCGACCAGGGACAGCTTCTCGTACCGATCCTGGAGTTGAGCGATCGAGGCGCAGGTCCGTTCCAGCGTGGCGCCGTCCCGGAAGATGCCTGCCCCTTCCTCGAGAGTCTCTTGTAAGGCAGTCCGGATACCCGAGACGGTGTCACTGCCACCGTTGGGATGAAGCAGCGTCGCCTTCAGTTTCATCTCTTGCGATCTGGCGGAGGTCGTCAGCAGCTGGTTCGACGGAGGTGGAACTTGGCCCGCCTGGTCGACAGCCACCGATGCGGCCCGAGCACCGAAAACCAGGATCTCGGTGAGCGAATTCGATCCGAGACGGTTGGCTCCGTTCACGCTGACGCAGGCGCACTCTCCGGCGGCGAAGAGGCCTGGGAGAGATGTCGCCCCGTTGGTGTCGGTGTCGATCCCACCCATCATGTAATGGACGACGGTACGGACCGGTATTGGCTTGTGGACTGGGTCGATGCCGACATAGCGAACCGCCAACTCCCGAACCATCGGAATCTTGCGATCGATCTCTCGCTCACCGAGGTGGCGGATATCGAGGTGGACATAGTCGCCGTCGGGACCCTCGAAGGTGCGACCGGCTTCCCGTTCCTTGATGAAGGCCTGAGAGAGACGATCCCGGGGACCCAGCTCCATAGTCTGTTTCTGTGGGTGGTTGGGATCGTTGATATCGAGGGGCTGACCCAGGTCGTAGTTCTGGAGATAACGTCGACCCTCCTTGTTGACCAGGATTCCGCCCTCGCCCCGAGCGGCCTCGGTGATCAAGATGCCGGTGCCGGGTAGGCCCGTCGGGTGGTATTGGACAAACTCCATGTCCTTCAGCGGCACTCCGGCCCGGTAGGCCAGGGCCATGCCATCACCGGTCTTTATGTTGCCGTTGGTGGTGAACGGATAGACCCGTCCGGCTCCGCCTGTGCATAAGATGACCGACCTCGCACCTATCGGGTGCATCTCCCCGGTACGGATCTCGATGGCAGTGACCCCCTGGCAGCGACCATCGGCGACGATGAGGCTGGTGACGAACCACTCGTCGTACCGGTTGATGGCGTCGTACTTAAGCGACGTTTGGAAGAGGGTGTGGAGAAGATGGAAACCGGTTTTGTCGGCGGCGTACCACGTCCTTTCCAGTTTCATCCCACCGAAGGGGCGGACCGAGATGCGGCCGTCGGGTTCACGGCTCCACGGGCATCCCCAATGCTCCAACTGCAGCAGCTCCTTGGAGGCGTTTTCGACGAGAATCTCGACGGCGTCCTGGTCGGCGAGCCAATCGGACCCCGAGATCGTGTCGTAGGCATGGTCATCGAGCGAGTCGGTTGGGGAGATGACGGCGGCGGCTCCGCCTTCGGCCGCGACCGTATGGCTCCGCATCGGATAGACCTTCGAGATCACCCCAACGCCGACGTCGGGATGATCCCGAGCTATGGCGATGGCCGCACGAAGCCCTGCTCCACCGCCCCCGACGATCAGAACATCATGCTGGAAAGTTTCCATGCTCACTGAGCATCGACGCTGGGATGGAACCTACACTTGAACGCGTGTTGAGGTCGGGGTATTCGAGCAAGGTCTAGGTCGTAGCCGGGTTGGCCTGATCAAACCGGCGCGTACGCGCAGTGGGCGTAAGGCCTGTTTTCATGGGTCGCATGGATTGGCGGAGCAGTGAGCGGCTGAAGTCGAGGCGGCCGATCGCAGACGGTGAGGTCCGACTCCTAGAGGAGCTGGGCCGGGCAATCGTGCAGGCCCGTGGCTCGACCGGGCTGTCTCGTCGGGCCCTGGCTGAAAGCGCACTTATGCATCCG
>JACZWZ010000134.1 GCA_022571885.1 Acidobacteriota bacterium | reverse complement strand
TGCTCCGCGAGATCTCTGAGGTCGACGACGATGCGTGAGGCGCTGGAATCCGCCATTGAGGCGATTGCGTCGGCCGGCTCGTTGGCCATCACTTGCCACATCAATCCCGATGGCGATGCCTTGGGCTCGGCGTTGGCCTTGGCGCATTCCGCTCGCCTGGTCGGGGTCGAGGCTGTGGTGTCATTCGGTGGCGAATTCGTGGTTCCCGACTCCCTGGTCTTCCTCGACCTGTCGCCTCTGGTGGCGGTAGATGCCTTTCCCCAGGAACCGGAGTGCCTTGTTGTATTCGATGTGGCGGCCCCTGATCGTTTAGGCGAGATCGGCACCATCGCGCAGCACGCCGGCACCGTGGTCGTCATCGATCATCACATCTCCAACGCTGGTTTCGGGGACGTCAGAGTCATCGATCCGACCGCGGCCGCGTCTGCGCAATTGGCGACGTACCTCATCGAAGGGCTCGGCTGGCCGATCGACCAGACGGTGGCGCTGTGCCTCATGACGGGACTCGTCACCGACACCGGTCGTTTCCAGTACTCCGCCACCACGGGTGAGGTAATGAGGGTCGCCGGCCGGCTGCTGGATGCCGGCGTCAAGCCCGAGATAATCGGTCAGCACATATATGAGTCGGTGCCCTTTGGCTACCTCGCCGTGTCCGCCGCGGTGCTCGGTCGGGCGGTGCTCGAAGTCCAGCGGGGCCTGGTGTGGTCGACCGTGACCACGGCCGATCTCGAAGCGGCCGGTATCACCTATTCGCAGACCGACGGGCTCATCGACGATCTGCGTATTGCCCGCGAGGCCGACGTCGCCCTCCTGCTGCGAGAGACGCCCGACGGCTGGAAGGGGAGCATGCGCTCACGCGGCGGTACGGACGTGGCCGCGATCGCGGGTCTGTTCGGTGGTGGCGGTCATCGCAACGCGGCGGGTTTTCACGCCGTTTCCGACACCGATGAGATCGTTACCCGGGTTCGGAAGGCCATCGATGGTTGAGGGGTTCCTCCTGGTCGACAAGGAGGGCGGCTGGACCAGCCACGATGTCGTCGCCAAGTGCCGCGGGATTCTCGGCGAACGGAAGATCGGCCACGCCGGCACATTGGATCCGATGGCGACGGGCTTACTCGTGCTCGGAGTCGGTCGGGCCACCCGGCTGCTCCGATATGTGCAGGGCGGAGCCAAGCGGTACGAGGCTCGGGTTGCATTCGGAATAGCAACCGACACACTCGATGCCGACGGAGCGATCCTGGAGCGAGAGCCGATGGATTTTGCACCGGAGGAGCTGTCGGTTGTGGCGAACCGCTTCGTTGGTTCCATCAGCCAGGTGCCTCCGATGGTGTCGGCGGTGAAGTTCGGAGGAAGGCGTCTCTACGAGCTGGCGCGCCAAGGCATCGACGTCGAGCGTGAGGCTCGTACCGTGCAGATCCATGGGATCGAGGTGGTCGACGTCTCACCCGGGCCGTATCCGGAGGCCGAGCTCGTTGTTCGTTGCGGTTCGGGCACATACATACGCACGCTGGTGGACGATATGGCCCGAGCGCTCGGGGGAAGGGCTCATCTGACTGCGCTGCGCCGTACCGCGATAGGGTCGCACGACGTCGGCCGGGCTCTCACGGTCGAAGCCCTCGACGCACTCGACGAGCCGGCGACTGCGCTCCTCGGCATGGCCGAGGGACTCGGTGAGCTTGGCTCGGCCGTAGTAGACGAAGACACTGCCTTGGGCGTCTCCAACGGCGTGATCTTCGCCGCCAGCGCGTTCGAGGCAGAGGCACCCGGGTCCTACCGGATCATCAACGAGGAAGGGGCACTCCTGGCGGTGTATTCCTCTGACGGCAGGCGCGCCAAGCCCGAGGTGGTGGTGGCGTGAGGATTCTGCGAGGTGCCCCAAGCGTGTGGGACACCGGTGAGGCGTTGGCGTTGGCGGTCGGGGTGTTCGACGGGGTGCACGTTGGTCATCACCACGTGCTGGAGCTGCTGCTCGAGGCGGCCGACACCAGGGGACTCAAGCCGGCGGTTCTCACGTTTGATCCCCATCCGCTGTCCTTGATCGCCCCCGACCTGGCTCCGCGGATGCTCACCACGATCGATCAGCGGATCGAGCAATTCGATGCTTTGGGAGTCGAGCTGACCGCCGTGCTGGGGTTCGATGCATCGGTGCGGGCCATGTCGGCGGAGGCCTTCATCGAGGACATCCTCGTAGGACGACTCCGCGCGGAGTTCGTCGTCGCCGGGCAAGACTTTAGATTCGGAGCGGACCGTTCGGGTGACCTCGATCTGTTGGCTGAAATGGGATCCGGATTGGGTTTCCAAGCGGTGTCGAGCCCGCTGATCGGTGGACGGGAGCCGGTGTCATCGACCCGGATCAGAGAGGCACTCGATGGAGGTGATGTTTCGGCTGCGTCTGCGCTGCTGGGCCGAAACTACCAGTTGGTCGGGGCGGTCGTTCCCGGGGTCGGTCGAGGTTCCGATTTTGGGTTCGCCACGGCCAACGTCGATGTGGATGCCACGCTCTCGATTCCCGGCCGTGGGGTCTATGCGGTGCGAGCCGGTGTCGGTGAGCTGGTTCCGGCCGTGGCCAACATAGGGGTGAGACCGACCTTCGGAGCCGGTGCCGAGACTGTCGAGGTGCACCTGATTGATCGCTATGTCGAGATAATCGGTGATGCGATTCGCATCGAGTTCGTTGCCCGACTCCGCGACGAGCAGACGTTCGTCGGAATCTCCGAATTGGTGGATCAGATCGGTCGCGATATCGAGGCAGCCAGAGCGATCTTCAGCTGAGCACTCGCCTTCGGCGCTCGTAGACGGTGTGGATTGGCCGAATTCGTCCCCAGTTCCCCATTGTCCGAATCAGGTCCCGGTGGCTTCAGACGCTAGGACAGCTCCGGGAAACGGGTTACGGGAAGCGACGCCCGGCGAAGTCCGGTGCCGCCCGTCAAAGGCGCGACCATCCTCATCCGATCCGCGTGTATCGGACGTGCCCACCCACGGCCCCCTTGTGGGGCGGCGCAAGATCAGGCACGGTGTCGGCACTCTCCCGGGAGCCTCCTCATCACGCCAGCGATTCTCGCCGCCGGACTGTTGCTCGGGGGCAGCTCTTTGGGGCTGGCGGGTGATGAGACCGAGCCGATCATCGTCGAGCCGGCACCGCCTCCGGTCGAGCCGATCCCGGCTTCCGACCAGGAGCATCCGATCGATCCTCTGCCGGGGATGCTCGGGGTGGCCGGTATCGCGGCCGCCCTGGCTGCTCTACAGCGCCGTGGCGATGATCTGAGCCCGGGGGCTGGCCTATCGCTCGACCCGGGGCCGGTGGTGGTGTTCATCCCCGGCCACGGGCAGTCCCACGGTTCTTCGGCATTTGCCGATCTCATCGAGTACATGGGGCTCGATGATGGCTCGGTGCGCCACTTCGACTACCGATGGGTCGATGGCGGCTCGAGCGCTTCGGCGGCGAGTGAGGCCGTGTTGCTCGACGATGCCGCTTCGGCACTCAACGCCTATCTGGCCGGTGTGGCCGGCGACGGACGCGAGATCTACCTCGTCGGCTTCAGCAAAGGAGGAGCGATGGTTGCTGAGCTCGTGGCCGATTGGGATGATGGACGGTGGGGGCCGTCGGATTCCGTGGTCGGTGCCGCCCTGCTCGATCCGCCGATCGCTCGAGGCAAGTTGGGTTGGCTGCAAGGCGTCGGGCGATTCTGGGGACCTCTTCCCGATGACGGCGGCTACGACCCGGTTGGTTGCACGCTGCTGAGGTTCAATTGCTCCGATCGCAGGGTGGGGCTCGGCCTCAACTCCGGGGTGGACGTGCTTGTAATCAGGAATCCCAAGGCTGGTGTCACGTCTTTCGGCGATCATCCGGCCGGATTGCGGGTTTACGACGCCACCGACGACGGGCCGACGATCTGGGAGCAGTTGGTCAAAAATCCCTTCGCTCTACCTTGGCGCATCTCCGAGGCGCATGAGGCCGTCCTGCACGACCGTAATGTGGCCGACTGCATCAGGGCCGAACTTACCTCAGGCACCTGCGACCTTCCCAAGACGAAACCGGCGCCGCGCTTGAGCAGTTTGCGTCGACCGGCGATCCGCCCCCCGTCGGGGCAGAAGGTGTTGTAGAGGAGCGTGCAGCGTGCAGCTTGCAGCGTGCAGGAAGAGCCGATGGCAGATCTGCGACTGCAGAGTGGAGCCTGATGTCTGATGTCTGTATTGCATGCTGCAAGCTGCACGCTTTTCTGAGGACTAACGACTGACGACTACCTACTTCTCGCCTTGGCACAAGTTGCGGGTGGTGGTTACACTCCCGTTCGGCCGGAGCATTCCGCCCCGGTCTTCTCTCATGACTGATACCAAGACCATCATCGACGAGTACGGCTCGCATGCCACGGACACGGGTTCGCCCGAGGTCCAGGTTGCGCTGCTCACTGAGCGGATCAACCACCTCACCGGACATCTGAAGATCCACGAGAAGGATCATCACAGCCGGCGGGGGCTCCTGATGATGGTGGGGCGCCGCCGGCGTCTCCTCGATTATCTGCGTGCGCAGAACGTCGAGCGTTATCGCAGCCTCATCGCCCGACTCGGGCTCCGACGCTGACAAAGGCGACCCTGTGGTCGTGTTTTGTGGTGTCATGGGGGATACGAAGACGGGAGGCCGCTCGTCAGTTGCTAGTTGCCACTTCTCAGGCCGGGCTCACGAGACCGCTTGAGGCGTGACTACTGGTAATTGTCGACGTCTCCCCATAACGAAGAGAGAGAGAGTTGACACAACACTCAACACGCGCCGTCGTAGGTGACGTCGCAATCGAATTCATTGCCGGAAAACTGGCCGGCCAGGCCGATGGGGCAGTAGTTGCCTCGATCGGCAAGACCGAGGTCCTCGCAACCGCCACCGGCGCTCGTCGGATTCGGGAGGGGATCGACTTCTTCCCGCTGACCGTCGACGTCGAAGAGCGAATGTATGCCGTCGGAAAGATTCCGGGGTCGTTCTTTCGACGTGAGGGTCGTGCTACCGAGCGCGCCACCCTCACTGCTCGCCTGATCGACCGCCCGCTGCGTCCGTCGTTTGCCGCCGGGTATCGCTGCGAGACCCACATCATCGCCCTGACCCTGTCGATCGACGACAACCCGTACGACGTGGTTGCCCTCAACGCCGCCTCTGCGGCGCTCACCATCAGCCCCATTCCCTTTCAGGGTCCGATCTGTGGGGTGCGGATGGCCTACTCGCACGGCGAGTGGATCCCGATGCCGACCTTCGAGCAGTTGGCCGATTCGGTCTTCGACCTGATCGTTGCCGGCAAGCGCAACGAGGCAGGGGACATCGACATCGCCATGGTCGAGGCGGGCGCCACCGAAGATGCGTTGCGTCTCATCGAGGACGGGCAGGCGCCCACCGACGAAGCGGCTATCGCTCGTGGCCTGGAGGAGGCCAAACCGCACATCGGCACCATCATCGATGCACAGCTGGAACTGCGGGAGAAGGTAGGCGAGCCCACCCCGGTCGAGTGGCCGAAGTTCGAGGACTTCAGCGACGAGCTCTACTCGCGCATCGAGAGTCCGGCACGCCAGGCCTTGGCCGAGGTGGTCAAGATCGCAGGCAAGCACGAGCGGCAGGATGCCGAGCAGGCCGCACGCACCTCGGTGTTCGAGGGACTCGACCTCGCCGAGGATTCTGAGGACTACGCGGCCGCCAAGAAGGCCTTCAAAGCAGTTAGCAAGGAGGTCATGCGGGAGCGTGTCATCAACGAGGGAATCCGCCTCGACGGTCGCGGTGCCACTGATGTGCGTCCGATCTCGGTGGAGGTCGGCGGTATCGGCTCTGCTCACGGCTCGGCCCTGTTCCAGCGCGGTGAGACTCAGGTGCTCAACGTGACGACGCTCGGCATGCTGAGGATGGAGGCGATGCTCGACACGGTCAGCCCGGAAGAGTCCAAGCGCTATATGCACCATTACAACTTCCCGCCATTCTCGACCGGCGAGACCGGGTTCATGCGCGGTCCGAAGCGTCGCGAGATCGGACACGGGGTTCTCGCCGAAAAGGCGGTGCTACCGGTGATTCCCATCGCCGACGATTTCCCGTACGCGTTCCGCCTTGTCTCCGAGGTGCTCAGCAGCAACGGTTCGTCATCAATGGCATCGGTCTGCGGGTCGAGCCTGTCGCTGATGGACGCCGGTGTGCCCATCAAGGCCGCCGTCGCCGGTGTGGCGATGGGACTCATCGCCCATGACGACGGGTTCGTAACGCTCACCGACATCCTCGGTGTCGAGGACGCACTCGGCGACATGGACTTCAAGGTCGCAGGTACCGCCGAGGTCATCACGGCACTGCAGCTCGATACCAAGATCGAAGGCCTGCCCGCAGAGGTTCTGGTTGGGGCGTTGGCACAAGCACGTGAGGCCCGTCTGCACATCCTCGGCGAGATGAACAAGATCATCTCCGAACCGCGGCCGGAGCTGGCCGATACGGCTCCTCGGATCGAGGCAGTCTCGATTCCCAAGGACAAGATCGGTGAGATCATCGGCCCCAAGGGGAAGATGATCCGTGAAATCGAGGAGCTCACCGGAGCCACACTGGAGATCGAGGATGACGGCACGGTTCGGATCGGATCCGCCGACGGAGCTTCACTGGCAGCAGCCAAGGAAAAGGTGCTCCAGATCGCCTTCCCACCCGAGGCCGAGGTCGGTAAGGAGTATGAGGGCGAGGTGGTGAACATCACATCGTTCGGAGCATTCGTCAACATCCTCCCGGGTCGGGACGGCCTGCTGCATATCTCAAAGATTGGCGGCGGCAAGCGGATCGAGAAGGTCGAAGACGTGTATTCGCTCGGTGACAAGGTGACCGTGGTGGTTCGCGAGATCGACCGCAACGGCAAGGTCAGTCTCGACATCCCCGGCAACGAGTCGTCTTCGGATGATGGCGGCAGCAGTCGCCAAGATCGCGGCGGGGGCCGGGATCGTGACGGAGGTGGAGATCGTGGCGGTGGCCGGGACCGTGACCGGGGTGGCCGTGGTGGTCGCCAGCGGCGCGACCGGGATCGTGGCGGTAACCGGGATCGTTCGGAGTCGGAACCGAAGTCGAGGTCTGATTCAAACCGGACCCAGGTCTCTTTCGAGGACGACTTCGAGAAGGAGATCTAAGAAGCCTCCCGTCTTCA
>JACZWZ010000020.1:17225-27537 GCA_022571885.1 Acidobacteriota bacterium | reverse complement strand
GGAATCCTGGTCGCCCGAGATTACCTCGATCCAAAACGGCGATACCGGGCGTCGCCGCGTCATCTTGTCGGTCGCCGGCGTGACCGCCGAAGACCTGCCCGAGCTGACCCTGAGATCGAGCGACGGTTACAGGGTGCTGAGCACGGATGTCTCGACCGAGACGGAGAAGACGGACACCGGCTTCATCGCCCATTTGGACCAGAGCTGGGAAATTTATATCGAGACCGACGAGGTGACCACCATCGACGCAGAGCCTGTTGCCGTGTATAAAGAGCAGCTCGATCGGTTTATTGCTCTCGGCGATGCCGCCGAGGCCCGCACCATGAAGCGGGATGTGGGGGGGAGCGAGTGAGGGTGATGCTGCGCTTGGTGACAGCCGGGTGGCTGTTGATCTTGGTCGCTTCGGCCTGTTCCGATCAGGTCGAATCGGATGGGCAGGGTCTTGTTGGGGACTTCAATCGTGACGGCAAGGTGGTGATTGGAGTGGCCACGGATGGTCCCCGCGACGATGGCGCCTACTACCAGGCGCTGGTAGAGAAGATCGAGAGCCTTTCCCTCCTACATGGCTTCGACCAGCCGATCGTGGTGGATCTGATCGATCCGGCCAACGCTGATGCTGAGTTGGAGGCATTGGCCCAGCAGGGCGTCGACATCATCGCGGTCGGCTCCAGCGCAATCGCCGAGGGCCTGCCGGAACTCGCCCTCGAGTACGACGAGATTTTCTGGTATTGCAACTGTGGCTCCGGCTCCGGGGCGGAGCCCGGCATTCTCAAAAGCGAGGACCGCGGCGCCGAGTTGTGGATCTCGGGCGGTTATGCGGCGGGGATTCTCATGTTGGAGAGAGGGGCAGGCAGTGCCGTGTTTCTCGGGTGCTGTGATCTCAACTTCGAGGTGGAGTCTTTCAACGCCTTCCTCTACGGCCTCTCCCTGGTCGACCCGTTGTACACCGCGACGTACGTGCCGACCGGGAATTTCCCATTCGACTTCAACAACACCGCCGGCGCCGTCGAGGCGTACTTCAACGCGGTCGCCGAAGGCGCCGATGTGGTGGTGCCGTTCTTGGGGCGTGCACATGAGCCGATTGTGCGCCTGGCGAATGATGACGGCATCATCGTGATGACGGCCGGCTCCTCCAGCGGGTGTGAGCGTGACGACCTCGACTACGACTTCGAGGTCAAGTTCGACGCCGGCGACTACGTCGCTCCCATCTTCGATGACATCCTCAGTGGTGTGGCGGCCGAAGGTGGGGTCCGTGAGTTCCACGTGGGTATCGACCCAGAGGTCGGCGCCGAGTTTTGCGACGGCGCCAGCGGCGCGCAGGTCGCCATGCTCGATGCCCTCAACGCTCGCATCGGAGCCGGCGACTTTGCCGAGCAGATCACCGCGATCGTCTCCGAGGCGTACGGCTTCTGAGCGCAGGTTCCGGGCGGGAGGAATCCTCAAGGGGTGCCCTGCGGCGGCGCTACTCATAGGATCGGGGGCATGACTCAGTCGAGTGAAACTGCCGGCAACCTCCCCGCCGTTCTCGAAGCGAAGGGGATGACCAAGCGTTTCGGGTCTGTCTTGGCTTGCGACGACGTCGACCTGATTCTCCGACCGGGAGAGATCCACGGGATTCTCGGTGAAAACGGTGCGGGCAAATCCACGCTGATGAAGCTGCTGGGGGGCCTGATCCTGCCGGATCGTGGCTCGATCGTGATCGACGGCAAGCCTCGCCGGTTCGTGGAGCCGCTGGATGCAGCCAGGCTCGGCATCGGCATGGTTCACCAGCACTACAGCCTGGTCGAAGCGCTCACGGTATGGGAAAACGTGGCCCTCGGGGAGACGGGCGCTCTGAGTCGGGAGCGGATCAGGGAGCGGGTCATCGCCATCGGCGAGCGTTACGGACTGGAGGTGGATCCCGACGCCCACGTCAGAGATCTCAGCGCCGGGCTTCGCCAGCGGGTCGAGATCATCAAGAGTTTGCGACGCGAACCGCGCATCATCATCCTGGATGAGCCGACCTCTGTGCTGACACCCGAAGAGTCCGAGCAGCTGTTCGAGGTTTTGGGTGACGGTGTGCGGCGAGAGGGGTGGGCGGTTGCGCTGGTCAGCCACAAGCTGGAAGAGGTGCTTCAAGCCACCGACCGAATCACCATCATGCGCCACGGCAGGGTGGTCGAGCAGGTGTTGACCGCTGAGGCCGATGCGCCCTCATTGGCTCGTGCCATGGTGGGTCGTCCGGTAACGCTTCGGGCGGGCACCGCGGCAATCGGCAGCACGTTCGAGCAGATGCTCGACCCTGGGCCCGAAGCTTCATCGGATGGACGGTCTCCTACTCTCGAGATAGCCGACGCCACCCTCAGCGCACCCGACGGCGCCCTGCTGCTCGATGGATTGTCACTCGAAGTCCGCCCCGGCGAAATCGTTGGGGTGGCCGGCGTCGAGGGCAACGGACAAACCCACCTGAGTGAAGTCCTGTCCAGCCTGTTGACGCTCGGCGGCGGTGGGGTGATGGTGGACGGTGTCGAGATTCCTACCGGCAAGGCAGGTGCGATGGCGTCGGCCGGGGTAGTGGTCATCCCGGCAGACCGGTATTCATCGGGATGCGTACCGGAGATGACCGTCGCCGAGAATCTGTTGCTGTCCTCGATGCACAAGATGGCGACTCGTGGGATTCTGCGAAGGGATGAGATCACGGCTCGCGCCCTGGAACTCATCGACCAGTTCGACATTCACGTTCCGGGCCCCGATGTACCCCTCGGCCAGCTATCGGGGGGCAACCAGCAGCGGGTGGTCCTGGCCCGGGCACTGTCGTTCGCACCCAAAGTGCTGGTGGCGCACCAACCAACCCGCGGGCTCGACGTCGGGGCCATCGAGTACATCGGCGAGCGGCTGCGGGCTGCTGCCGACGGTGGCATCGGAGTGCTGCTGATCTCGACCGATCTCGGTGAGATCGCCGCCCTGGCCGATCGGATCGTCGTCATCTATCGGGGGGCCATCATCGGCGGGATGGACCGATCAGAATTCGACATCGAAAGGCTCGGCCTTCTCCTCGGGGGCTCGGTCGGAGCAGAGGGTGCCGCATGAGCGAGATCGAGGCTCCTGCCGAGCCGCCTGTCGCCGGTCGGTCGATTGCTGGACGGTGGCTTCCTGCGCTGGAAATGACTTTCATCTACTTGCTGAGCATCGGAGGGGCACTCTTGATCTCGGCGGTGCTGGTGTCGATCACGGGCAACTCGTGGCAAACGGTGTTCGGAGCTCTACTCGATGGAGCGTTGCTCGGCCCGGGCCGCTGGGGTGAGACGCTGGCGGTGGCGGCGCCGATGCTGCTGGTGGCGCTGGGAATGGTGATTGGCGTCAAGGCCGGTCTGTTCAACATAGGTCAGGAAGGCCAGTTGCTGATGGGGGCCATGGCGATGGCCTTTGTCGGGACCAAGCTCGACGGTCCGGGGGGGCTCCTCCTCATCGGCGGACTGGCGCTGGGAATGGTGGCAGGTGGAGGATATGCCGCGCTGGCGGCCGTGATGCGGTTCCGTCGAGGTGTGCCCGAGGTGATTTCGACCCTGTTGCTGGTATTTATTGCATTCCAGGTGGTTGGTTTTGCGGTCACGACGGACTGGGTGCTGCGAGACCTCGATCCCGGCCGACCGTCCCGCGCCTCGACCAGCGCCCCGCTGCCCGATGACGTACGTTTGCCGATAGTTCACATCTTCGGCAATGAGTTCCCGGTCGGGATCATCATTGCCCTGATTCTCGCCGGGATCGTGGCGTTCATGCTCAACCGGACCCTATGGGGTTTCAGGATCCGCGTGCTCGGGCACAACCCGAAGGTCGCTCACAAGATCGGTGTTGGTGCGTCGCGGATGGGGACCCGAGCGCTGTTCCTCTCCGGTGGGTTGGCCGGGCTGGCGGGGGCGGTGATGCTTTCGGGTGGAGGATCGGCCTACCGGTTGTCTCCCGGATTCTCGACCAACATAGGCTGGCAGGGACTGTTGGTTGCCCTGTTGGCTCAGAGCAGACCGCTGGTAGCGATCCCGATGGCGCTTCTGTTCGCCTCCCTTCGCACCGGTGCCGGGTTCCTGGCGGCTACCGGTGTCGAACGCAAGATCGTCGATGTCGTGCAGGGCTTGCTGGTGCTGGCGTTGCTGGTTCCGCCGGCGGTTCAGTTGATCCGAGAGCGACGGCGAGCGGTGGCGTCGGTAGGTGAGGAGAGCTAGGGAATGGGTGACTTCTTCTCGGCATTGGCAGACATCTTCACCAGCCCGACGATGTACGGGAGTGCCGTCAGGCTGGGCGGCTTCATCGCCTTTGCCGCCCTGGGCGAACTCGTTGCCGAGAAGGCGGGGACGATCAACATCTCGGTGGAGGGTTCACTTCTGGCTGGCGCCTTTACCGGCACCATCGGCTACGACCTGACCAAGTCCATTTCGTTCGGGTTGGCAGCGGGAATTGTTGGAGGCCTGATGGTGGCTCTGATCCAGGCCAACCTGAGCCACCGTTTGACGGCAGACCAATTCATCGTCGGACTCACCGCCAATGTGCTGGTGCTGGGTCTCGCCGGATTCCTCAGCGGCAACCTCGATCTGGTGGCGCGTCGGGCCGACGTGCTCGAAATCCCCGTTCTGTCTGATATCCCGCTGATCGGGCCGGCGCTCTTCGGCCAGACGTGGCCGACGTATTTGCTCTACCCGCTGGTGCCGCTCACGTGGTGGCTGCTCTACAAGACTCGCTGGGGTCTCGAGGTGCGAGCGGTGGGGGAGAACCCGCAGGCGAGCGACCTGTCCGGCATCGACGTCAACAAGCGGCGCCGGCAGGCGATTTACTACGGCGGCATCCTGGCCGGCCTCGGCGGGGCCTTCCTGGTGCTCGGCCAGATCGGTAGCTTCGACATCGGGGCAGTAGGGGGTCGGGGCTTTATCGCCATCGCCGCCGTGTACTTCGGCGGATGGACGCTGTTCGGCACCATGTTGGGGGCGTTGGTGTTCGGACTGGCCGATGCCTTCAGGCTGGCGCTACCGGTGCTCGGTTACCGCTTGAATGCGCAGCTACTGGCGGCGATGCCATACGTGCTGACGCTGGCGGTGATGTATTTGATCACCAAGCCGTTCCGCCAACCCGCCGCATTGTCCAGGCCGTTCATTCGCGGGCTGCGCTAGGGGTCTCGGCTCCCGGCCCTTCCGGTGGAGGAGAGCTCGAATCCCCGGGCCGGGGCGGATTGCAGCCCGGCAGACGGCGCCGAAGACCAAACGGCATCGGGCCCCGCTTGATCCCGGGGCTCGAAGGGATAGGCCGAGCAACTGTGTTGGTCGGCTCGTTCGGCGGCCTGGCGCCGACGAGTGGGCCGGCCTGAAGCCGAAGGGAGCCTGACTCTCTACCTTCAGTCCTGGTAGACGCCACGCACCGGCAGGCCCTCAGATTGGCTCAACGAAGCGGCCAAATTGGCGACTTCCGCTTCGAACCCGGCTGCCGCGGTGATTCCGAGCCCATCGTCGCCGGTGAGCAGAAACGCCTGGCCTGTGGCGGAGGAGAATCGATCGGGATCGAAGAAGAGCCGCGGCTTGATAAAGGCGGGGTCGCCTTCCTCCGGACAGAATGTCAGGCAGTTCCCACACTCGTTGCAGAGCTCGGCGAGTACGAAGTACTGCTGCCGTCCCTCCATCTGCAGATCTTTTACGGTCGGGAGTTTGAAGAAGGCGTCGTTGGGGCACACGGTCACGCAGAGATTGCAGGCGACGCATCCCCACATCTCGAGGACGTGATCGACCTGGCGGGGAAGCTTCGAGGTTCCGTGGCGCGTGTACGCCATGTTTTTCTCTGCATCGTGGAGGGTTGCTACATACGTGGCCACTGCGCCGTCGGGCTGCTGGGACCGGGCCGCCTGTAGCGCGGCGAGGTCTGGGTGTCCGGCATCGACGAGCTTCATCTGCAGCGCCTTGAGCATTGGTTTGATTCGTCCGTAACCGCCCGGTTTGAGCAGGTCTGAGCACACCGTCACCGGCGCCAGGCCGAGGCCGGCAGACTCGGCGAAGTTCTCCTTGTTGATTCCGGCAGAGAAGCTGACCTGAATCGCACCCGGCTGGCCGTCGATCGCCAATCGCCCCGGCAAGGCCGCGTCCAGTGTCTCGAGAAGGGTCATCGACACCACGTGGAGCGGTGGTCCGGACAAGTACATCGGGTCGTCGGGTAGGAACGTCCGGTGATTCTGGACCACCAGCGTGTTGGTGAGCTTGATCCCGAAGCGACGACCGTTGTCGACCGCGAATTTCTCGAGCTCGTCGATGAGCTCGAGGCCCCGATCCATCTGCAGATCGGCATCGAAGTCCTCGGGCCGCAACACCACCTCGTCATATCCGAGCTCGTCGTTGACGATCTGCGACACTCGTTCGAAGCCCAACAGGGTGGGGTTGAGCTTTACCACCACGTCGAGGTGGTGTCTGGTCATGAGGTGTTTCGTGATCGCCTCGATCTCGTTCGGCGGGCAACCGTGGAAGGTCGAGAGCGTCGCCGTGTCTGCGATACGGGTTGGGAACGGGTGCCGGCGCCATCCTTCGAAGGGCTCCACAATTTCGGGTCGAAGCCGTTCGATCGATTCGGCGGCGTCGGTGAGGCCGTCGATGAACTCTGCGACGCCGGGATCGGAGACGCCTGCAAGGTCGTATCCGACGGAGATGTCGAAGACATGCGGGCCGGGATCGGCTCCGATCAATGGGGTGAGTTCATCCCAGTCCCGCAGAATCTCGATGATCATCCAGGCCTTTACGTATTCGTCGAGTGACTCATGGATACGAAGTTCTTGGCTCCACTCGATGTTGTACCCGACCGTCTCCATGTCGATGCAAGGGCGTTTGATCTCGAGCTGGTCGAGGATTTGGACGGTCTTCAGCTCAAAGATTCGGGCGCCACCCAGCCACGACAGCACGATGTTCTGGGCAAGTTGGCTGTGCGGACCGGCGGCCGGTCCGATGGGGGTGGCCGCGACACGCCCCATGAAGTCGACCGACAGATCTGGGCCGTTCGACACGTCGAAGAATCGAGCCGTGGGCATGTCGAAGATGCGATTGCGCGAGCTCCACTCCCGGGCGATCCGGTCGAGGAGGGCGCTCAACGGGAATGGTGTCAGCGGTGCCGCCGGTTCGGTCATTGTCCTTCCTTCACAACTTGGCGTGCAGCCGGGCGGCTTGCTCGCCAGCCTTGGCGCGTATCTCGTCGGCATCGACCCTGGTCGGCTTGCCGTCGGCGAACACGATCTCACCGTCGATCTTGACTTCCACCGGGTGCACACCGGCGGTGAATGCCAGATGCCATGGATCCATCGGATCGTATGACCAGGTGACCTCATCGTTGCGAGCCTCCGGAACGATGCTCCAACCCTGCTCGAGCCACGACCAGGCCGGATCGGGGCCGACCGTGACATCGACCGATCTATGCAATACATAGGCAAGGCGGAACGACTCGACCATGTTGGCACCGATGCCGTCCGTGCCCAGCGCAACCGGATTGGAGAAGCGGGCGGGGTCCGCATACCCGACCGCGTTGTTCAGGTTGGACCTGGAGTTGTGCAGGATTGTGCCCTTCAGATCATGATCGTCGGGGAGATGGACGCAGTGGCCGAGCAGCCAGTCGTCTCTGGTGAGGCCTTGGAGGCGTTTCGGGGCGTCGATGTCGCCGACACCCTCGGCGATGTGGATGTGGACTCCGACGCCCAGATCCTCAGCCAGCCCGGCTGCAGCCTGAAGCGACTCGTCGCTACAGGTGAACGCGGCGTGGACACCGACCAGGGCTTTGCCGCCCTCCTTGATGAAGCGCTCGTTTTCTTCGAGGCCTCGGCGGGCACCCTCGGCCCCGTGGCGATCCGTGATCCCATATGCACCCAGGACTCGGACTCCGACCTCGGCGCAGGCATCGGCGATCACCGAGAGTGAGCCCTCGATGGCATTGGGGGTCTCGTTGTGGTCGACGATTGCCGTTGTCCCCGCCTCCAGCGCCTCGAGTGCGCCGAGTTGAGCAGACCAGCGGAGCATCTCGAGGTCGAGGGCGACGTCGAGGCGCCACCAGATCTGGTCGAGGATCTCCTGGAAGTTCGCCGGGGTCTTTGGTGGCGGAGGCATGCCGCGGGCGAGAGCCGAGTAGAGGTGATGGTGGGCGCAGACCAACCCCGGTGTTGTCGTCGAACTCATGTGCCGCTCTCGACTGGATGATGGACTGACATCGGGAGCGTATCGCGCCACACGCCGTCGACCTCGTGCAGGGCAGCCGCCACCGCGCCGGCGGTCGGAACCAGACCGATTTCACCGATTCCCTTGACACCGTATGGAGATTTCGGCTGGGGTACCTCGACCAGAATGGCCTCGATTTCAGGGGTGTCCTTGGGTCGAAGGATCCCCAGCGCCCGAAGCGTGTCTTTGGTCGGCCGTCCCAACTCGTCGGTCGGGAAATCCTCGGTGAGGGCATAGCCGAGGCCCATGTGAACCGATCCTTCGATCTGTCCTTCGCACAGGGTGGGATTTATTGCCCTTCCGACATCGTGGACCGCCACCACCTTCTCGATCTCACCGGTGTCAGGGTCGGCAATTACCAGCTGTGCGGCGTAGCTGAAGGTGGAGTGGATGGTCGGATTCTCCACATCGTCGTTCATCGAGTTGGTCCAGTCGATGATGTACTCGCCCTGGTATTCGACACCGGGCACTCTTCCGCCGACCTCGGCGTTCCGGCAGGCATCGGAGATGGCACCGGCCGCCATCACCGTGCCGCGCGATCCGGTGGTCTGTCCGGCGCCCAGCTCTCGTGTGGTGTCTACCACGACTCGGACCGACGCCGGTTCGACCCCCAGCTCTTCGACCACGACCTGAAGAGCGATCGTGTCCACTCCTTGGCCCATCTCGGTCCAGCAATGTCGCACCTCGACCGTGCCGTCGTCGTCGAAGCGGAGCCGTGCTCTCGACACCTCGCGGACCCCGTTTCCTAGGCCCGAGTTCTTGAGGCCGAGCCCGAGCCCGACCGCCTTGTTCTCCCGTCGGGCGGAGTCGTAATACGGCTTGATGGTGTCCAGGCACTCCTTGGCCCCGGCCGACCCGGCGTCCATGATCTGGCCCGGTCCCCACACCGCGCCCGGGGTGATGACGTTGCGCCACCTGATCTCCCACCCCGAAATTCCGACCTGCTCGGCAAGCCGGTCGAGAGCGCCCTCCATGGCGAACTGGGCTTGGTTGGCCCCGAAGCCGCGGAAGGCTCCGCCGATTGGATTGTTGGTACGGGCGGCTATCGCTTCGACGTCGACGTTGGGGACGGCGTATGGGCCGGTGGCATGACCGGCTGCCCGTTCCAACACCTTCATGCCGACGGACGCATAAGGACCCGAGTCCCCCAATAGCCGGGCGCGGTGGGCGGTGAGGACGCCGTCTTCGTCGCAGCCGACTTCGAGGTCGATCGTGATCGGATGTCGCTTGGGGTGCAACCGGAACGACTCGGTGCGCGACAACGTGCATTTGACCGGCCGCTGCAGGAGGTGGGCCGCCAGCGCCGTTTGGGCCTGGTTGGACATGTCCTCCTTTCCTCCGAAGGCCCCTCCATTGGAGACGAGTTCCACCACCACCTGCTCGGTGTCGACTCCGAGCACTGAGGCGATCTGATCCCGGTCGTCCCAAATGCCTTGGCCGCCTGAGTAGACCATGAGCTTTCCGTCGGGGGTTGGTTCCGCCAGGGTCGATTCCGGTTCGAGGAAGGCGTGTTCCACCCGCTGGGTGACGAATCGCTCCCGGATCACGTGAGCCGAACCTTCGAGGGCGGCAGCGACGTCGCCGCGGGCGTATGCCGACCGCGACAGAACGTTGCCATCGAGACCCCACACCGCGTCCACGTCGCTGGCGATGGCGGCCGCGGGGTCGGTGAGGGGGTCGAGAACCTGATACTCGACCACCACCGCCTCGGCTGCAGCTCGGGCCTGGGCTCTGGTCTCGGCGACGACGATGGCGAGGACGTCGCCGATGAACGAGGTGCGGCCCCCGACCGGGATGAAGATCGGCCAATCGCGGTGGATGATGCCGACCTTGAGATCGCCGGGTACGTCGGCTGCGGTGAACACCGCCACGAAGCCCTCGATCGCCTCGGCCGGCGCCGTGTCGATGGCCATGATGTCGGCCCGAGCGTGCTCGGTGAACACCAGTGCACCGTGCGCCATGTCGTCGCGGCGCAGGTCGTCGATGTAGCCGCGGTCGCCGAGAGCGAGTTCGCTGGACTGATACTTGGCTCCCCGCTGACCGATCCCGGTTGGTAGCGCTGGTGACAGGGTTTCACCGCGGGCGAGGTCGATGACGGCGTCGATGATCTTGGT
>JACZWZ010000020.1:0-17189 GCA_022571885.1 Acidobacteriota bacterium | reverse complement strand
CACAGATGGGCGCCGAGGCGCGCTTCGATCGTTGCCCGGTCGAGTGTGGCCCCCTTCTGATCGATCAAGGCCTTGGCCCGCACCAGGATCCCGGGGATGCAGAACCCGCATTGGAGAGCGCCGCGGGCGGCAAAGGCATTGGCGAGTCGTTCCCGTTCGGCGGGCTCGAAGCCTTCCAGCGTCGTGACCTCATTACCTTCGACCCGGTCGAGTCCCGTCGAGCAACTCACTCTTGCCTTGCCGTCGAGGAGCACGGTGCAGGACCCACATTGACCCGATGGCGAACAGCCGTCCTTGGGCGAGGTGACATCGAGCTCTTCGCGCAGTGCCGCCAGTAGGTGGGGGTGGTCGGCGCTCACCGAAACCTGTTCGCCGTTCAACCGGAACGTCACGGTTCTAGCTGGTGCCGTTACCACCTGTCTCGAACCCCTAACTCCGGCCGCCGGCCGGTGCGATCGCGGTCGTGCTCGGGGCCACGCCGGCGACCTGCCTAGTGGCTCGGTAGAGCCTGTCAGATTCGGCGTGGCTACGCCTCGCTGAGACTACCGAACCCCGCACCGCTAATGGTTGGTCGGCGTCACATCGAGGGTGGGTGCCGGGTTCACGGTGTGCAAGGGTCGAATGGGGCGCAGCCCCGGCGCCGGTCGACTCCCTCGATCCAATCGAAAGGGTCGATCAGCCTTGGTCGGCCTTGGTCGATGTCGGGCTCGGGGTCGGTGCCTCTGACGGCGGATGGAATACGAACACCACCACCGCCGTCGCCATCATCAAGGCGGCCGCCAGCAGGAAGGCGATTCCGAGGCCGTCGGTAAAGGCCAATCCTGCGGCCTCGGCCAGGGCCAATCCGCGTTCGCCCCCAACCTGGGCGGCGACTCCGAGGGCGGCACCGATCGAGTCACGTGCCGCCTCGGCTGCCTCCGCCGGCAAGCCGGTGAGGGCCTGATCGATGCCGGATCGGTAACCGACCGAAACCAGCGATCCCAAGAGGGCAATCCCGATCGCTCCTCCGACTTCGCGGGTCGTGTCGTTCACCGCAGAGCCAACTCCGGCCTTGCTTTGGGGCAGCGAAGAGACGATCGCTTCGGTAGAGGGAGGCATCAGCACGGCAAGGCCCGAAGCCAGGATGATGAGCCATACCAGCAGGTGCCAGTAGGGCGAGGCGACCTCGAGGAGTGAGACCCCGGCGAGGCCGATCGCCACCAGCATCAGGCCTCCGCTGACGACGAGCCGGGGACCGAACCTGGCCGCTAGACCGGCACTGCGCGGGGCAACGACCACCATGGAGGCTGCAAAGGGGAGGGTGCGAATCGCCGCCGCGATGGGTGAATGGCCCTGTGCGAACTGCAAATAGAGTGTGATCAGAAAGAAGAACCCGAACATCGCCAGGAACGAAGTGGTGATCGCCAGACTTCCCAAGGTAAAGCGACGGTTTAGAAAGTATCTCGGGTCGAGCATTGGTGCCCGTGACCGCAGTTCCCAGCGCACGAACAGCACCAGCAGCGTCGTGGCCGCGGCGAAGAGGGCGAGGACGTAACCATCGGTCCAACCTCGCTCCGGTCCTTCGATGATGCCGTAGAGGAGGATTCCCAACCCGGCGATCGAAAGCAGCGAACCGCCCAGGTCGAGCGGGCGCTGTTCCTCGTCTCTCGACGTCGGGACGATCTTCAGGACCGCTCCCAAGACCACCAGGGCGATCGGGATGTTGATCATGAACACCGAGCCCCACCAGAAGAATTCGAGCAGTACGCCCCCGGCGAGCAGCCCAAGCGCTCCGCCGGCACCGGCGAATCCGACCCAGATGGCGATCGCCTTTGCTCGCTCTGAAGGCGGGAAGACCACCGTGATGATCGACAGCGTTGCCGGCATGATCAACGCCGCCCCGACGCCCATGACCGAGCGGGCGGCAATCAGCACGACGGAGCTGCTGGCAATCGCAGCCGCAGCGGCGCCGGCAATCAGAATGACCAGCCCGACAATCAGCGCTTCCTTGCGCCCGTATCGGTCGCCGAGTGCTCCAGCAGGAAGCAGCAGCCCTGCAAAGACGAGGCCGTAGCTGTCGATGATCCAAAGGAGTTCCGTGTTGGAAGTGACCAGCGCGTCGCGGATCGTTGGGATGGCCAGGTTGAGGGAGCTGACCCCAGCGACCACCAGAACCAGGCTGGTGGTCATCGCCGCCAGCACCCACCACCGCTGGGGATGCCCTTGTTCCGGCTCGACTCGTGAAGAGGTGGGTTCGGTCAAAGTGTGGTCTCCCTCCGGCAAACTTCTGTCGGTCACGGTGCAACCCGTCCGGCGACCGACGCATTCCAATCGCCCGATCGAGGCAGCCAGACTCCTTGGATCTAGCTACGTGTCTCGAGCCCTGTCCGGTCTCGAAACCCTCCGCATGATCGTCTCTCCCTGCGGGCGAGGCCGAGCACTACATCGTCAGCGCCATTACCGCCTTTTGGGCGTGGAGGCGGTTTTCGGCCTGGTCGAAGACCCTGCTCCAGCGACCGTCGATGACTGCATCGGCGACCTCGACATTGCGATCGGCCGGAAGTGGGTGCATGTAGATGGCATCTTCATCGGCCATCTCCATCCGGCGCGGATCGACGATCCAGTCTTGGTACTTGGCGGAGATCTTGGCCGACTCCTCGTGATCGGATGTCGTCAGCATCGAACCCCACGCCTTGGCATAGACGACGTCGGCGCCCTGTATGCCTTCTTCGAAGTCCTCGATGATCTCGAAGCTGCCGTGCGCCTTCTTGGCGTTGTCTTCCGCTTGGGCGACGATTTCGGGCATCAGCTTGAACTCCGGCGGCCGCGTCAGACGGACGTTGGCCCCGTAGCGGGTCAGCAGCAGGATCACACTCTGCGGGACGCTGATCGGCTTCTGATAGCTGGCTGCGTATGCGTAACTCATGTTGATCGTCAGCTTCGAAGGATCGCCCTTCTGCTCGATGATCGTGAGCAGGTCTGCCAGGGCCTGGTGGGGGTGGTACCAGTCGCACTGCATGTTGAGCACCGGCACCCGGCTGGCCTCGGCGACGGCTCGGATGTATTTGTTACCCACATCCCAGTCCACATTGCGGATGGCGATTCCGTCTCCATAGCGGCCGAGGATCTCGCCGATCTCCTTCCAGGTGTCGCCGTGGCCGATCTGAGTGGTGGTGCTGTCGAGGAACATGGCATGGCCCCCCAGCTGCGCCATGCCGGCTTCAAAGCTGGCCCGGGTGCGGGTGCTCGAGAAGAAGAAGAGCATCTCCAGCACCTTGTCGCGCAGCAAGGCGTGATCCTCGCCCAGGGCTCGCCGCCGTTTGAGGTCGAGTGCGATATCAATGATGGTGTCGAGCTCGTCTTTGGTCCACTCCTGGGTGGTGATCATGTCTCGTCCCCGCAAGTGGGTTTGCATCAGTCGCTCCTTTGGTCGTGTCGTGTCCGTCGATCGGACTCGTCACCCTCCTGATTTTCTTCTCATGACCCCCAGGCGCAGCAGGTCGTCGCGAAACATCGACCGTGCATGCACCAGAGGTCGTCCGTCAGTGTCAAAACCTGTTTCGTCGAAACTGATGCTGGCGGTGCCGGGCTCGGTTCCGAGTAGTTCGGCCCATTCCTCGGTGAGGAGGACCGGCACGATCTCGGACAGGTAATAGGCGAGTTGATTCCCGGTCTGCTGCTCCAGAAACTCGAAGATCGGTGCTTCGGCGTCGCTCGGGATCACCTCGCCGTCGATCAGATCGGCCGGCACGAAGTTGTAGGTCAGGACTACGGGATCGTCGTCTTCGTAGAAGACCTTCTCCATCGCCAGCACCTGTTGGCCTTCCTCGAGTCCGAGAGCCTGGGCCGTGTCGGGGGCGGGGGGCTCGATATCGATGCCGATGACTTTCACCGATGGTGTGTAGCCATGATCCTTGAGCATTTCCTCGTAGGACCACATCTCTTCGAGGCGGGTCTTGATGCGAAGTCCGTGGGGGTTGACGAAGGTCCCTGCTCCCTGGCGGCGGACGATCGCCCCTTCGTGTTCGAGGCGACTGAGGGCATCGCGCACGGTGGTCCTGCTCACTCCGAGGTCGGCGGCGAGCTCGGTCTCGGGGGGGATACGACCTTCTTCGAAGCCATTTTCGACGATCAGCTGCTTGATGTGCTGGCGTACCTGTTCGGTGAGAGACGGTCCGCGGGTGATCAATTAGAGGCCGCTTCGGTAGGTGTGGGCTCGGCGACCTGGGTGGGGGCCCGGGTCGCATTGTGATGAGCCGTATGGCGAAGAGCCGTGGGATCGGAGGACGCTCCGGTAGGTACGGCCTCGGCGACCTGGGTGGGGACCCGGGTCGCATTGTGATGAGCCGTATGGCGAGGAGCCGTGGGATCGCTCGCTCTCTACAGATTTGGTACAGTCATAATGTCGCATGGTTGTAATACCAATCATAGAAGACATCCCACCGTCGTCCAATGGATGGGTGGCCACAGGTCTGTTTGCCATAGAGGAGAAGAATCATGAGAAGCTTTGCCGGTAGGGACATCCTTTCTCTCAAAGAATTCGAGAGGAACGAGTTCTTCCACGTGTTCGAGATCGCCGATCGGCTGGAGCCGATCGCCCGCGAGCGGCGCAACTCGGACCTGCTGGCCGACAAAACGCTGGTGACGGCGTTCTATCAGCCCTCCACGCGGACCCGTCTCGCCCACGAGGCGGCGATGCATCGTCTGGGCGGCCACGTCCTCGGATTCTCCGACGCCAAGACCACCCGGGCGGGAGACTTCTATCAGGAGTCGATCAAGGACACCGTCCACATGCTGGAGTTCTACGGCGATGTGCTCGTCATGCGCCACTTCCAGCAAGGTGCCCCGGCTGAGGCTGCCAAGTGGGCGTCGATTCCGATCATCAATGCCGGCGACGGCTGGGGTGAGCACCCGACTCAGGTGCTCACCGATCTGTACACAGTGCTGAAGGAGAAGGGGACACTCGACGGGTTGACCTTTGTCTGCATCGGGGACCACCGGATGCGGACCATGCATTCGATCGGGTACGCCCTCTCGCAGTTCGATGCCGAGATGGTGATCCTGGCCCCCGAGGAAATGTCACCCACCGAGGATTTCCTGGCCGAACTCGACACCCTCGGTACGACATACCGGATCGTGGATCACATCGACGATGTGATCGCCGAAGCCGATGTCATCTACATGGAGCCGGTGGTTCAGCCCGATTACACGGTTTCTCGTGACGAAGTTCCGGACGACTACGGCAAGACCCCCGCCAACTATCAGATCACCCGCGAGGTGATGAAGCGTGCCAAGGGCGACGCCATCATCCTGCACTCGCTGCCCCGGATGGATGAGCTGCTCGAGGAGGTCGACAACCTCAAGCACGCCCGGTACTGGCAGGAGGCCTACAACGGTGTCGTGATGCGGATGGCGCTGCTGTCGCTCATCCTCGGAGCGATGGAGTAATGCCACTCGCCGTAATCGCCATTGGAGGGAACTCTCTCATCACCGACGCCGACCACAAGTCGGTCGAGGATCAGTACGAGGCGGCCGCACGGACCGGCCACCACATTGCGGCATTGATCGCTGAGGGTTGGGACGTTGCCGTGACTCACGGCAACGGCCCACAGGTCGGGTTCATCCTCCGCCGCTCCGAGCTGGCCAGCCACGAGCTGCATGAGGTGCCGCTCGACGTTTGCGGCGCCGACACCCAGGGTGCGATTGGTTACGCCTTGCAGCAGAACCTGGGCAATGACTTCAACCGCGCCGGGATCGACAAGTCGGTGGTGACGGTGGTCACTCAGGTGGAAGTGAGTCGTGACGACCCGGCGTTTGCCAATCCGTCGAAGCCGATCGGTTCGTTCATGGACGAGGCCGAGGGCAAACGTCGGCGCGATGAGGATGGTTGGGATGTCATGGAGGACGCCGGCCGGGGCTGGCGTCGGGTGGTGGCGTCTCCTCAGCCCACGAAAGTGATCGAAATCGATGTCGTCAAGCAGCTTCTCGCGGCGGGTGTCGTCGTGATCACGGTCGGCGGCGGCGGGATCCCGGTCGTCTCCGACGATGACGGGAACCTGGCAGGTGTCCCGGCAGTCATCGACAAGGATCTGGCTTCGGCGCTGCTGGCGCAGCTGATCGATGCCGATCTACTGATCATCTCCACCGCGGTGGAGAAGGTGGCGCTGAACTTCGGCACCCCCGATGAACGCTGGATGGACGAGTTCACCCTGGCCGAGGTCAAGCAGTACCTCGACGAGGGAGTTCACTTCACCGAGGGCAGCATGGCTCCGAAGATGCGGGCCGTGGTCCAGTTCCTCGAGAACGGGGGTCGGCAGGCTCTCATCACCAACCCGGAGAACATCGCCCGGGCGATGGCCCGTGAGACCGGAACCTGGATCAACGCTTGAGCTTGGATCACGTTCTCAATCTGACCTGTGTGGTCTGCGGTCGGGAGTATCCGGCCGGTGACATCTATGTGTGCACGGAGCACGGCAACGAGGGGATCCTCGACGTTCGCTACGACTACGAGCGGATCGAGATGTCGCGTTCGTCGCTCGCCGCCGACGGTGACGTCACCATGTGGCGGTACCGGGCGGTGATGCCGGTTGCGGCGGATGCGCCGGTTCCACCGCTGACGGTGGGAGGCACTCCGACCTATGACGCACCTCGACTGGCGGAGCAGGCCGGCGTCGGCCGCCTGTGGGTGAAGGACGAAGGCCGTCAGCCGACGGCTTCACTCAAGGATCGCGCCTCAGCGATGGCGGTGGTCAAGGCTCAGGAGTTCGGTGCCGCGGTGGTGACCACAGCCAGCACCGGCAACGCGGCGGCGGCGCTGAGCGGGTTGTGTGCCAGCGTCGGGCAGCCCAACGTGATCTTCGTCCCCGAGTCGGCTCCGGAGGCCAAGGTGGCCCAGTTGCTGGCCTACGGGTCGACCGTGGTGCTGGTTCAGGGCAACTACTCGGATGCGTTCGACTTGTGCATGGCCGCCGCCGAGAGCCACGGCTGGTACAACCGCAACACCGGCTTCAACCCGTACATGACCGAAGGTAAGAAGACTGCGATGCTCGAACTATTCGAGCAACTGGACTGGGAGAGTCCCGATGCCGTCTTTGTCAGCGTCGGTGACGGATCGATCATCGGAGGACTCCACAAGGGCGCCAAGGACGCGCTGGCGCTGGGCCTGATCGAGTCGATCCCCCGCATCTACGGGATTCAGGCCGCCGGAAGCGACTTCATGGTGCAGGCCTTCGAGAGCGGTGAGGATGTCCTCGACAAGGCGCCGATCGCCGCTGAAACCATCGCCGATTCGATCAGCGCCGACCTGCCTCGGGATCGAATCAAGGCGATGGCTGCTGTTACCGAGACCGGCGGCGCCTACATCCGGATTCCCGACGAAGTGATCCTGGAGGCCATTCCTACCCTGGCACGGGGATCGGGTGTCTTCGCCGAGCCGGCCGGAGCCACCGCATACGCAGGTGTGGTGGCGGCAGTAGCTCGAGGTCTTGTCGGCCCGTCTGATCGGGTGGCGGTCCTGAGCACGGGTAGCGGGCTCAAGGACGTCACGGCTGCGATGCAGGCGGTGACTTCTGTCGGCACCACACCAATACATGTTCCACCAGACCTTCCCGCGCTCGACGCGGCTTTAGGAGAGAAGGGAATCCGATGATCGATCTCACCATCAACAAAGCGACGCTGGCAGTCTCGGCTCAAAGAGCCCGGGAGCGGTCGATAACGATCCCCACCTTCAAGCAGATGCGCGATCCCTTATTGATTCCCGACGACATCAAGGCAAGGCTGGGTGATGTCGGACTGTGGGATCTCGACCCGCTCAATCTGTATCGGATCACGTGGCACAACGAACCGATCGCCCACGGCGGCGGGTTCGGTCCGGTCAACTTCATGGAGTTGCCTCCTGAGCTCACCGGTGTCGAGGCGCGGATTGTCGTTCTGGAGGGCAAATGGTTTCCTACCGGAACCCACAAGGTTGGTGCGGCGTTCGGCTGTCTGGTGCCCCGTCTGGTAACAGGTCAGTTCGATCCGACGACGCAGAAGGCGGTGTGGCCATCGACCGGCAACTATTGCCGCGGCGGCGCATACGACTCCAACCTTCTCGGATGTGAGTCGATCGCCATCCTGCCCGAGGGCATGAGTCGCGAGCGGTTCGAGTGGTTGGAGGGTGTCGCCGGCGAGGTCATCAAGACCCCGGGCTCCGAGTCGAACGTCAAGGAGATCTTCGACAAGTGCAAGGAGCTTGCTGCCTCCGGCGAGGATGTGGTGATCTTCAACCAGTTCGACGAGTTCGGAAACTACCTCTGGCACTACGCCGTCACCGGTCCGGCGATGGAGGAGGTACTTCGTCAAGCTATGGGGCCGAATGATCGATACGCCGGTGTGGTCCTCACCACCGGCTCGGCCGGCACGATCGGATCCGGGGATTATCTCAAGCAGGTCTTCCCCACCTCCAAGATCGCAGCCGGTGAGGCCACTCAGTGCCCGACGATGCTCTACAACGGCTTCGGAGAGCATCGGATCGAGGGGATCGGTGACAAGCACATTCCCTGGGTCCACAACCTCCGCAATACCGACTTCGTCATCGGACTCGACGACGAGGCGGCTATGAGCGTCATTCGACTCTTCAACGAGCCGGCGGGGATCGAATATCTGGGAGATCAAGGGGTCGAGCCCGACCTCATCTCCCAGCTCCCGCTACTCGGGATTTCAGGCGTGGGAAACATGCAGGCCGCGATCAAGTTCGCCAAGTACCACGAACTCACTTCGAGCGACGTCGTGATCACATTGGGGACCGACTCGATGGAGATGTACGGCAGCAGGTTGGTCGAACTCACCGAGGAGCGAGGTGAGTTCACCACCAACGATGCTGCGGCCACCTACGCCCGATACCTGATGGGGACGGCGACCGATCATGTTCATGAGTTGTCGTACCGCGACCGCAAGCGGATCCACAACCTCAAGTACTACACGTGGGTCGAGCAGCAGGGCAAGAGCTACCAAGAGATCCAGGCACAGTGGTACGACCACGATTATTGGACCGGGATTCAGGCCCTGGTGGACCCGATCGACAAGCTGATCGACGAGTTCAACGCTCTGGTTGCCGGCTAACACCGTTGGTCGTCTCGGTTGCTGCGGCGGTTGTACCCTGAGTAGATGCTCTACAAGCACACGCAGAGGTCTCCACTGTGGCTTTTCGTGGCGGTTCCGCTCCTCATCGGGGTCGCCGTAGCCGCGGCCGCGGAAGGAGATTCGATCGTGATGCTCCCATGGGGGCTCGGAGCCGCAGTGTTTATTGGGTTCATAGCCCACTTCAGTTCGCTGACGGTGACGGTGGAACCGGAGACGGCGCGTGCCGTGTTCGGCCGAGGTTGGCCACGAAAAACCATCGACTTGAGCAAGGTCACCGAGGTGAGGACGGTGCGCAACCGATGGCTCTACGGCTTCGGGATCAGATGGATTCCCAAGGGATCCTTGTGGAACGTCTGGGGCCTCGACGCCGTCGAGTTTGTTCTCGACACCGGTCGCGTCGTCCGGTTCGGCACCGACCAATCCGACCGCCTTCTCGCTGCCCTGTCGAGACTGATCCGCACCGCCTGAGCCTCGGAACATCAGTCGGGGCTGGGCGGATAAGGGTATGGATCGGTCAACGCCCGTCTCCCGTTCCCAGTCCTGGTATTTCCTCGCGCCACGATTCGGGAATCGGTGATCGGGAATCGGGGCACGGGAGAAATCGCCCGGTCGGCGCCCCTCGCGACCATGCGTCTCGGCTAGGCCGCCATCGCCTTCCCGGTCTCGACCAGGGTCTTGAGCCCGGAGACGATGAATGGGAATCCGCCGGTGAATTCGCTGAAGGTCTTGCTGTCGACGGCGACGTCGTACATTTCGACCGATAGCATCGTCGTTCCGCCGGCGTCGGCCACGATCCAAGCTTGGCGCACGGGTCCCTCTGCCTCCAACTCCGGGTCCCACCGGGCGTGGAACAACATTTCGACACGGGCTTCGGGTTCGTACGAGATGATCTCACCATCGGCGACGACGGATCCGTCCTCGGCGAGATAGCGGATGGAACTTCCCGGCTCCCAGGTGGACTCCACTCTGGTCTCGTAGAAGTACTTCACCGTTTCGTCGCCATCGGTGATGGCGCGCCAGACGTCGGCGACGCTCCCGGCGATGTATGTGGTGTAGACGTGACTTGGTGCTGTCATTGCTTCTCCTTCGACTGTCCTCTTGATCGCGGTCATCGTTTCGACCGTTCTTTTGGCGTATTTGCTGATCCACCTGTCCTGGATCAGGCGAATCGGTACCGGATTGAGGTAGTGGTGCTTGCTGCGACCTACCTTGCGGGTCGTCACCAGTCCTGCTGCTTCGAGGACCCGCAGATGATTCATCACCCCATACCGGGTCATGGTCGGCAGGTGATCACACAGTCGTCCCAATGTCTGGCCATCCTCGGCGAAAAGGGCGTCGAGGAGCCGGCGTCGGCTCGGATCGTTGATGGCTCGGAATACCTCATCCATGACCAGAGATTATA
Organism: Acidobacteriota bacterium; assembly: GCA_022571885.1. Classification (GTDB taxonomy): domain Bacteria; phylum Actinomycetota; class Acidimicrobiia; order Spongiisociales; family UBA11373; genus JACZWZ01. The sequence continues at coordinate 6,685 of JACZWZ010000020.1, read as the reverse complement.
GGTGAGTAAACACTCACATATCAACTGAGGCGAGTAAACCGATGCATCCGCCACTGGGTGCGCGGACTTGCGCCGGTGATGGTTCCGAGTCGCTGTGCCTCAGCGGCGTCTATCTGGCGATCCTGGTCGGGGTGCCGGAACGAGTACTTCTCACCGGTACGGGACTCCTCGGCCACGTACCACGACAGGGCGGCTCTCAGGTCGGTCCTGTTCTGATCGAATGGGACCCACCCGGTACTTCCCAGAACTCCGTTGTAGGTGAAGCCGCCGACGTCGAACGCAAGGCGTTCGGTGCGCTGGACACCGTACTGGCGCGACACCTGGAGCAACACCTCGGCTCCGGGTGCCAGGTATTCGAGAGCCCCGGTCAGAACCCTGCGGCGCCATCCCAGGCCGTCGTCACCGACGCTCGTCGGAGGGTTGGCGATTAGGAATGTTGCCTTGCCGCGGAGTGCTTCGAGCATCGAAGCGTCCTGATCCGGAAGTGGGTCGTACGAGTCGGAGACCAGGAAGCCGGTCCGATCGGCCACACCGTTCAGCTCGGCATTGATTCGAGCCGTCACCACTTCGGCTGGATCGAGTTCCAGGCCGAGCACGAACTCGACTTGGCTTTCGGTGGCGGCGGCGACCGTCAGCACCCCGCTGCCGCTACCCCAATCGATACCGCGACCTCGGATGAGGTCGGGGCGGCTGTCGATGGTGGAGAGGCAGAGCCGGGTGGCGGGTGTGATGCTCGGCCTGCCGTGGGTGGAAACGATCCGCAGAGGAGCTCGGTCGGAACGATCGATCGAGGTGGGAGCGTCGGTCATGTAGTGAGGTTATTCGGTGCCTAGTTCGTCTCAGCGTTCTGGAACGATGCGGCCCAGGACACCCTCGAAGGTGGTGTAGATCAGTTCATCGTTCGGGTCGAGCCCGAAACTGGTTATCTGGCCCAGGCTGCCCATGTCGTCGGTCCAATCCCGGGGATTGAGAATTCCGCCGTCGGTGAATTCGAAACTCCGAACCCATCCGAGGCACCAGTCGGCGTAGAAGTAGTGGCCGTAGAATTCCGGAATCTGAGATCCGCGATAGACGTATCCGCCGGTCACCGAGCAGCCGTCATCGTGGCTGTAGGCCGTCACCGGCAGCACCTTGCCGGTCGTGTCGCAGCCGTCACGCGGGATCCAGCAGGCGAACCCCTCCATCACCGGCCAGCCAAAGTTGTATCCCACCGGCTCCAGAGCCACGGCGTTTATCTCTTCGGCGCCCGCCTGGCCGACGTCTCCGATGAACATGGTGTTGGAGATGCGATCGATCGCAAATCGCCAAGGGTTTCTGAGTCCATAGGCCCAGACCTCGGGTGCCCCTCCCCCGGTGAAAAACGGATTGTCGTCGGGCACTCCGTACGGTTCCCCGCGGTTCATGTCGAGGCGCAGGATCGTCCCCAGAAACTGATTGGGATCCTGGCCGAATTCTTCGAACAGACCACCGTCGCCGATGGCGATGTACAGGTAGCCGTCGGGTCCGAACTGGAGCATCCCGGCGTTGTGGCGGACGCCGCGGCGTTCGACGGTGACGAATATCTGCTCGGATGTCGGATCGACGGTTTCGGAGTCGAGTCGGGCGTATTCGGCGACGGCGGTGTTGTCGCTCTTGTCGGTGTAATAGACGAAGAGGCGCCCATTCTCAACATAGTCGGGATGGAAAGCGAGCCCGAGCAGCCCCAATTCGATCCCGGTGTTTGCGTTGGTCTTGTGAGCCACATCGAGGTAGGGGTCGGGATTCAAAACGCCGGTGGCCGGGTCGAAGATGAGAATTCTGCCCGCTCGTTCGATGATGTAGATCCGGTCGTCCCCCGGGGCCGATGTGGCGAAAGTCGGCTGGGCCAGACCTTCCAGCAGCACCTCGGTGGTGAGACCCATGAGTGGTAAGGCAGCGACGGCCGGCGCGGTGGACGATGTTGTGGTGATCTCATCGGTTGGTTGGCCGGCCGAGGCGACCGGCTGGGGGACGGGAGTCTGAGTGGTGACGGCGGCGGCCGTCGGATCGGCGACCGACCGGCCGAAGACACCCTGGGTCAGGGTGAACCAGGTGAGTCCTGCCCCGGCCAGAACTATCAGGATCGTGAACGGCACGTTGTGGCGGGCCAAGGGGCTTCTCGAAAAGCGCGACGGATCGGCCATTGCCCGGCAGTGTACGCGCGGCTCGGGAGGGTCCCGGGAGCGATAACATCTGCGCCGATGGCGGAGTCACAGCAGGAATCCCCGTCCCCTCGGTTCGCACTCCCGACTTGGGGGCGGGTGCTGTTGGTAATCGCCCTCCTCTATGTGTTTCTGGCGGGTATCAAGGGGCTGGAGACGGGGATCAAAGGTCTGGGGAGTGGCTTTACCGATACCTTGTTCGAAGGCGTGTCCAATCCTCTGGCCGCACTCTTCGTCGGTGTGCTGGGCACGGTGCTGGTGCAGTCGTCTTCGGTGACAACCGCCACGATCGTGGGTCTGGTCGGAGCCGGTACGTTGTCGGTCGAGGCGGCGGTGCCCATGATCATGGGGGCCAACATCGGGACCACCGTCACCAACACATTGGCGTCGTTGGGCTATCTGCGCAGATCCAGTGAGTTTCGCCGTGCATTCGCCGGTGCGACGATGCACGATTTCTTCAACATGCTGACGGTTGCGGTGTTGCTTCCGATCGAAGTGACGACTCGATTTCTGAGCCGCACCGCGATGTACCTGGCGGAATTGCTGCGGGACAACGCGACGATCGACTTCACAAAACCGGATAGCCCGATCAAGGCTGCGGTCAAGGCACCGATCACCTGGCTCGAGAACCTGGTTGAGAGCTTCACCGCCGACGAGACGATTATCGGATCGTTGATGCTCGCCGCGGGGCTGGTGATGATCTTCATCGCTCTCGCCCTCATCACTCGCAACATGAGGAGGCTGGTTGTGTCCCGGATCGAGCGTTCCCTCAACGCCGCGCTGGGCAAGGGTGCAGGGTTGCCGGCGATGGCCCTGGGGGCGGTGATCACGGTGGCGGTTCAGTCGTCGAGCATCACCACGTCGGTTCTGGTGCCGCTTATCGCGGCCGGAGTCCTCTCGCTTCGCAACGCCTTCCCGGTGACGCTCGGCGCCAATGTTGGGACCACCGTCACGGCGCTGCTGGCCTCGTTGGCGACCGACGGCAGCGCTGGTTTGGCCATTGCGTTCGCGCATACGCTGTTCAACGTGCTGGGAATCTTGATCTGGTATCCGATCCCCAGACTTCGGGCGGTACCGCTGCGTTTGGCCGAACGTCTCGCCGTACTGGCGGAGGTCCGAAAGTCGCTGGTGCTTGTCTATGTTGGGGGACTCTTCATACTGGTCCCGTTCATCGGGGTGCTTGTCCTGCGATGACAGGAGGCTGACAAGATGGTGCTCGAGTTCTTTAGAGGCGGGGCGGACGGCCAGCTCGAGGAGATCGAGGGTCTGATCATCCAGATGTTGCTGGATTGTCGACACACATTCGATCTAGCAATCAATTCCCTCATCGGGGGGACCGAGCCCGAAACCGTCGGCAAGCAGATTTCGAAGACCGACGTCGGGATCAACCGTGCTCAGCGCAAGGTTCGCAAGGAACTGGTGGTGCATGCTTCGGTGAGGGGTGCCGGCGCAGATCTTCCGATGGTCTTGTCTTCGATGTCGATCGTTAAGGACGTCGAGCGGATCGGCGACTACTCCAAGAACATCTGGGATATTGCCGATGCCGGAATGGACCTTTCCTCTGCCGACGACATTGGTGTGTTGATCAAATACCGGGATCAGACGTCGTCGATGATTGCCGACACGGCCCGGGCATTTCGCCAGCGCGACGTGGAAGCCGCTCACAGAATGATCCAGGAGGCCGACGGCGTAACGGACGGTTACGACGCCGGTATTCGCGATCTGTTGGCGAGTTCGGGTACCGAAGCCCCCGACGCCGTGGCGCGAGCTCTCCTGTATCGATACCTGAAGCGGATCAACGCTCATTGCACGAACGTGCTCACCTCGCTGGTAATGCCGGTGCATCGCTTGGACTTCTACGACGAGAAGAAAGCCGACCGTATTTAGGGCTCCGTAGAGAACGTCGCCGATCGGGGAGACCAAGTCTCCCGGTGCCCGTTTCCCGAGTCATGAGCACATCACGTGAACCAGGCTGAAGCGACCGGTCTGGTGGAGCGGGTACTTGGAGACGGATCTTGGTCAGTCGATGAGCGGGCGGGCTTCCCGTCGACTCACCAACCAGGCACCGGTGACGGCCACGCCGACGGCGAACACTTGAACGGGCTCGACGGTCTCGTTACGCACCAGGACACCCAGGGTGAGAGCGATCACCGGAATCGTGTAGCCGGCGATCGCACCGCGGGCAGGTCCGACCCTTCCGACGAGCGCGACGTGGATTGCCCTGGCGATACCGGTCCCGAACACGCCGAGGATGACGACGGCGGCCACCGGTCCCAGTTGCCATCTAGATGAGGACAACCCGGTGAGACCTAGCGGCGTCATCAGCAAAGCCGCCGCCGCCTGAGCCCACATCATCACGGCCAAGGCCCCATACCTCTGTTGGAGCGGTGGGTACATGTTGTTGCCCAGCCCGTATGAGAAGACGGCGATGATCACCATCGCGATCCCCAGAGGCGCCGAACTGGATCCGATCAGGTTGGGAAGCGCTATCAACACCACGCCGAGAAACCCGATCGCCAGACCCCAGCGCTGGGGGCCGCCGGGCCAGGTGCGGGTCAATGCAACGGCGATGATGACGGTTGCGATCGGTGTGGCGCTCACCAGCATTCCGGCAAGCGCCGAGGACACGGTCTCTTGGGCCATGGCAAAGAGGATGGCCGGCAACCCCGCACTCGCCACCCCCACCACCACGATGCGCAGCCGATCCTCGGGTTCGATGCGCCGACGAGCTCTGCGGAACAGGACCAGCACTCCCGCCCCGAGGACCAAGCGAGTCCAGGCGATCACGCGCGGGTCCAGCGACTCGAGCCCCTCGGCGATGAGGAGGAAGGAGGCGCCCCAGATGATCGAGGTGGCGACCAACGCCAGCCAGTCGACCTTGGCATATGCCGCGGTTGTGGACCCTTGTCCGGTGACCACAAAACGTCGGGCTGTCATCGGGTTCTCTCTGTCGGCAGGAGCCATGGCCCGTGACGTTGGCGATGTTCAGGGCGAGGCAGGGACGGCTTTGGCAAGGACTTCGGACGAAGGTGCACTCTACGTGCCCCGAGGACGAAGATGCAGCCAGGGTGGCTCCGGGCGACCTGGAAGCGGCAGACGTTGCTGGTCGAGCGCCAGGACGGTAGTGGTCGCTCTTGGTCCATCTGGTGCCACAATCGTCGAATGACGCAGTTCCTCGAAGATGTTTCAATCCCGATCCGCCCAGAGATCCCGGCCCTGTTCGCACGAGAGTGGTCACGGCTGGCAGCCCCAGGGTCGTATTGGAGCGGAAGGCAGCGGATCGAGATGGCGGCGACGGCACGAGAAGCTCGAGCCGGCTCCCGCAATGGGAACTCATCGCTCCCCGCAGCGGCCGAAGAGGCCGCATCCCTGCTGGGGGCGAGACCGGCAGGCACCAGTCGGTCGTGGGTCGAGTCGACGATGGTCGATCTGGGGTCTGGGCCCTACATTGAGATCGTCGGCGTGGTGTCGCGGGCAGTGGCCGTCGACACCTTCCATCGCGCCATCGGGTCGCCACTACCGCGTTTGCCCGAATCCGTTGCCGGTGACCCGACCGGAATCAACGATCCTGCGGCTCGATCCGGCCCGGCATGGGTTCCAATGGTCGGGGGTGCCTCGATCGTCGGGGCTCTCAGTGCGGTCCCGCCCGAGGCGGAGGCTCAGGAAGACATGCATGGGCCGCTGTATCTCACCTACCAACAGATGCAGGACCTCGGGTTCGTGCGGGGCCTGTCGCGGCCACAGATGGAGTTGGTGGCTGCCCGCACTTCGGCCATAAACGAGTGCTTCTACTGAGTGCTGGCCCATAGTTTGATGCTCCGTGCGAGCTCGGAAAATCGAGGTGATGCGCTCGACCCCCGTGCGATCACCGACCCTTCGATCGATCCGCTGGTAGAAGGTGGCAGCCGTCTGATCGGGTTCGTAGACGCGGTTCTGGGCGGCGGGAACGTGGATGGCCGGCGAGCGTCGTTGGGGACCGCCCTCGGGTCGGATGCGGTTGTCGACGCCTCAGCGACCATTGCCAACTTCGAGATGATGAACCGAATTGCCCAGGGAACGGGAATGCCGGTCGGCAAGGGCTCCCTGGCTCAGACCGAGGAGTGGCGGTCCTTGATTGGGCTCGACCGATACCGGCACCGTTGATCGGTTGGCCGCGGCGGGAGGTCGGTCACGCCCGCGGCGTCATGCCGACCTGATCGGCCCGGGTTGCCGGGCGCGGCTGAGTCGATCTGGTGCCGGGGGGCCGTTGGCGCCAATCCGGGAACAGGTGGGAGCCGGGGCCGATGCAGATGCGATCGGCCAATGGCTCAAGGACCATTCGACGTCCGATCTGGCCATTGCCCACGGCTGCCTGACGCGGTTGCAGGATTACCGAACCCGCATCGAGGAGATCACGACGAAGAAGGATCAGTGCGTTAAGGGCGCCGAGTATGAGAAGGCAGCGAAGCTGCGCGACGAGCTCGAAGAGCAGCGTGCGAAATTAGGAGAATTCCAGCATAGGTTAC
>JACZWZ010000133.1 GCA_022571885.1 Acidobacteriota bacterium | reverse complement strand
CCATCGTCGGTACCGAGATGTTTTGCTTGAAGATCTCCGGGGCGGCGCCGGTCGCTCCCCCCCGACCGTCAAGGATGATGTAATCGCACCCCACGTCGAGGGCGAAGTCGATGTCGGCCTCGATGTGTTGCGCCGACAGCTTGAACCCGATGGGGATCCCCCCCGTCACGTCGCGGACTTCGGCCGCAACCGCCCGGAAGTCGTCCGCCGTGACCAGGTCGGGGAAGGTCGGCGGGCTGATCGCGGGGTGCCCGGCCTCCAGCCCTCGGACCTCGGCGATCTTGCCGACCACCTTCTGCCCGGGGAGGTGTCCGCCCGTGCCGGTCTTCGCCCCTTGCCCCCCTTTGAAGTGAAAGGCCTGGCACTTCGCAACCTTGTCGAGACTCCATCCGAACCGGGCAGAAGCGAGTTCGTAGAAGTACCGGCTGTTCGCTTCCTGCTCCTCGGGAAGCATGCCCCCTTCGCCGGAGCAGATACCGGTACCGGCCAGCTCGGCCCCCGTTGCGAGCGCGACTTTCGCTTCCTCCGACAGGGCACCGAAGCTCATGTCGCTTCCGAAGAGGGGGATGTCCAAATGCAGGGGCTGGGCGGCCCCGGGCCTGAAGCTTCGGCGGCCGGGCCCGCTTCTCACGTCTTTCTGGGCGTTTCCACGACCACCCCAAATGCCGCGATCGCCGCCGAAATGCAGCTGGCCAACCGGATCCGGACCGAGGGCCGCGTCGTGACGGCTGTGGAGCCCGGCAGCCCCGCCACCGCGGCAACCGATAGAAGGCCGATTCTGTCGGATAGAGTCGCTCGACACCGATCGGCACGCCGCCGAACTGCATGCTGCCAACTTGCTCGATGAGTCGGGGGCCATGTGGACCTACATGCCGTACGGGCCGTTCGCATCGTTGGATGAGTACCGAGCATGGTGTCGGCAGATGGCGGCATCCGATGACCCTCTCTTCTACACGATCATCGACTCCGCTTCGGGTCGGGCGGCGGGTGTCGCTTCCTATCTCCGGATAGAGCCTGGGTCGGGAGTGATCGAAGTCGGCCACATTGCCTACTCCCCGCTCCTTCAGCGGACTGCGGCGGCGACCGAGGCGATGTATCTCATGATGCGGCGAGTCTTCGCGGAGCTCGGCTATCGACGGTATGAATGGAAGTGCGATGCCCTCAACCGGCCGTCGCGCCGCGCCGCAGACAGGCTGGGGTTTACCTTCGAAGGGACCTTTCGTCAGGCGACGATGTACAAGGGCCGTAATCGCGACACCGCCTGGTACTCGGTCACCGATTCCGAGTGGCCGGATCTCAAGGCCCGGTATGAGGCCTGGCTGGCTCCGTCCAACTTTGATGAGGAAGGGGTCCAACGCCAGTCGCTCGGTGAGCTGTTGGCTTCGTAGACTGACCTCGGCGGCGCCAAGAAGGGAAGGCCATGCAGCAGCGGTGGATCGTGCGGACCCTGTGGGCGTTGGTGGTGGTGGCGCCCGCTGGAATCCTTCTGGCCTGGTGGCTGGGAACGGTGCCCGACGAGCACCAGCCGGAGGTGGGACGATTGGTATTCGGCAACATCCCGGATGCGCTGATTGCTCTGTTCTACGTCTCGGTGGCAGTATTCCTCGGCCTGGCGGCCTATCTCTTCGCCATTCGGGCCAAGAACTGGTCCCGGGGCGCCGATGAAGCCAGGACCGGGCTGTGGTGGCGCCGCCTGCGTGAGCTGGAGCGGGGGCTCAGCATGCGGTCGGTCCTCGAAGGTGGTGCCTCCGGAGTGATGCACTCCATGATCTATTGGGGCTTCATCGTGCTGCTGTTGGGGACGATCACACTGGAGATCGACCACCTTCTGCCCAACAACCTCAAGTTTCTCGATGGCGTGGTCTACCAGGGCTACTCGGCAGTTCTCGATGCCTTTGCGGTGATCTTCCTCATCGGCCTGCTGTGGGCGGCGCTGCGCCGTTATGTGACCAAGCCGTGGCAGGTCAGGAGCAAGACCCGTCCCGAGGACGGTGTCATCCTGGTCCTGCTGGCGCTGATCGGGATGACCGGCCTGGCGGTGGAGGCCGCCCGGATCGCCGTCGACGGCCGACCCGATTTCGAGACGTGGTCATTCGTTGGATACTCGCTCAGCTCCTTGATCCCGTCCGCCGACGCCGCCGGGGTTCACCAGGTCTTGTGGATCTCCCACGTGGCCGCGTTCCTCACGTTCTTGGTGGCCCTCCCCACCACCAAGCTTCGCCACATGATCACCTCCCCGCTCAATATGGCGCTGTCGCCGCGGGAGCGCCCTCGGGGGGCAATGCGGGAGATGCCCAACCTGATGGAGGCGACCGACATCGAGACGATCGGAGCATCGGTCGTCGCCGAGTTCACCTGGAAGCAGCTGCTCGACACCGATGCCTGCACGCTCTGTGGTAGATGCACCTCGGTGTGCCCGGCCAACCAGACCGGCAAGTCGCTCGATCCGCGTGAGATCATCCTCAAGCTCGGTGAGGTCGCCGCCCGGACCGCCAGTCCGGCGATTTCGCCGCCGGTGGGGGTAGATGCAGCGATCACGGTCACCTCAGATTCGGTCTTCGAGAGAATCACGGCCGAGGAACTGTGGGCCTGTACCTCGTGCCGGGCTTGCGACGAGATCTGTCCGGTCGACATCGAGATTCTCGACAAGATCCTCGACATGCGCCGCTATCTGACGTTGATGGAGGGGGATTTTCCCCAAGAATTGGGCAGCACCTTCCTCAGCATGGAGAATTCGAGCAACCCGTACGGGATGAGCCAGAGCGGCCGGGCCAAGTGGACCGACGAGCTCGACTTCGAGGTGAAGCGGCTCGGCGAACCGGGTGTTACCGCCGAGTACCTGTACTGGGTGGGTTGCGCCGGATCGTTTGACGATCGCAACCGCAAGGTGACGGTGTCGACTGCACGTCTGCTTCACGAGGCAGGAGTCGATTTCGCCATTCTCGGACCGATGGAGCTGTGTACCGGAGATCCGGCGCGGCGTGCCGGCAACGAGTACGTCTTTCAGCAGTTGGCTTTGCAGAACATCGAGACGCTCAACGATCTCGGGGTCACCAAGGTGATCACCCAGTGCCCGCACTGCTTCAACACGCTCGGCAACGAGTATCCGCAGCTGGGAGGCGAGTACGAGGTGATGCACCACAGTCAGCTCCTGATGGATCTGGTGGCCGAGGGCCGGATCACCCCCAAGAACAAGTCCGACCAGCGAATCACATTCCATGATCCGTGCTTCTTGGGCCGTCACAACGGCGAGTTCGATGCTCCTCGTAAGCTGCTCGAGTTGGTGTCGTCGGACGTGGTGGAGATGCCGCGCAGTCGAGACGACTCGTTCTGCTGCGGCGCCGGCGGGGCCAGGATGTGGATGGAGGAGCAGACCGGTAAGAAGATCAACATCGAACGGACCGAGGAGGCGGTGGCCACCGGGTCCGACATCATTGCCACCGGTTGTCCGTTCTGCTTCATCATGCTCGACGACGGCGTCAAGGAGCTCGGCGAGGACGAACAGGTTCAGGTCATGGACATCTCCACGCTCTTGGCGGAGCGGTCCCTGGACTGATCTAGGGGAGTGCTGCCGCCGGGTCGATCACCACCAACTCAGGGGCGACGTGTCGTTCGGTGATGTGGAGGGATTCACTACCCCGGCACTGCAGACCGTCACGGTCATCGACGGGGAGACGACCAAAGCGACGGGCTCGTTCAGTGAGCGCGGCTGGCTGCGCGTGATTACCAGCCCCGCCGTGGTCGGAACGATCATCGTGGACGGGGTGCCACGCAACGACTGGGGGATGTGGACCGACCTGCCCCCCGGCGCGTACGAGGTCTGCTTCGGCGACGTAGTCGGTTACACGGCTCCTGGCTGTCAAACCGCATCGATCGCCGCCGGACACACCATCACCATTACTGGCACCTATAACTGAGAAGGCCAGTTTCCCGGCCGTGTGCGATGGCCTGTGCGCAACGCCAACGGATCGCCTGGTGCACGGAAATCCCCTCACGTTGGTCTTGCCTGCGAGGACTTCGATCCTCTCGGTTCATTTGCTCAGATGAGGAGTAGGGTCAACTGCCCGGCATTGGCTGGGAGGCGAGACATCCACCCGGGAGCTGCGGGATGCGGTTCAGAATCCTGTTCCTAGCGTTCGTTGTCTTCGTAGTCTTGGTCGGGGTTCCGGTGGGTTCTGCTTCGGCTCAGCCACCGTCGGGTCTGTTGCGGGTGGTGACGAGCCCGGCAGTGCCTTCGCAGGTTCTGGTGGATGGGGTGCCCCGCCACAGCTGGAGCCTCGACTGGCTAAAGCTCCCGCCGGGTACGTATCAGGTGTCGTTCAGCGGCTTGGAGGGGTTCACTACACCGCAGCCACAGACGGTGACCGTCACCGACGGGGAAACAAGAGAGGTCACCGGGACCTTCGCCCCACGAGGCTGGCTCCGAGTGATCACCGAACCGCCCCTACCGGCGACGATCTCGGTCGACGGTATCCCTCGCAACGAGTGGGCGATGTGGACCGATCTGGTATCAGGTGACTACCAAGTCTGCTTCGGCGATGTCACCGGATACGTCACCCCCACGTGCCAAACCGCCACCATCACCGCGGGAACAACCACCGCCATCACCGGCACCTACAACTAGTCGGAATGGGTTTAGTCAGTCATCGAGAACGGTGGCCACCAATCGGCGCCATGCGGGAGCGAGGGCGAGACCGCGGCACTCTCACCGACAACCGACTAGAAAGACACGCAGCGAGGCCAACGCGACGTCACGCATGAATGGCGGCCCCGCAGAAGATCCACCCACGCTGTCTACACAGGGTCCACACTGGGTCCAACAACATGACCAACCTTCCACTAGTCGTGCCGACCGTCACCGTCCTCCTTCCCTGCCTCAACGAGGCACAGTCGCTCGCAGCGTGCGTCGAGGCCGCCCGAACCGGGCTCTCCGCCGCCAGCTTGGCGGGCGAGGTCCTGGTCGTCGACAACGGGTCCACGGATGGCTCTAAAGACATCGCTCTCGACAGTGGCGCCAGGGTCGTCTCCGCCACCACACCAGGCTACGGGAGTGCGCTCCAAGTTGGCATCCGCCACGCGCAAGGCGACATCATCGTCATGGCAGACGCCGACGGGACCTATGACCTGACCCGACTAGGCGAACTCGTACAGCCAATCCTCGACGACCGGGCCGACCTTGTGCTCGGATCCCGGCTCGAAGGCGCCAACCGCGGAACGATGCCGTTGCTGCATCGCTTCGTCGGAACACCCCTCATCAGCTTCTTGCTCCGCCGGGTCGCCGGCGGCATCCGGATACGGGACAGCCAATCCGGATATCGAGCCTTTCGCACCAAAGAGACGCAGGAGCTCGGCCTAAAGGCGACCGGCATGGAGTTTGCTTCGGAGATGTTGATTGGCGCCGCACACCAGGGATTCCGCATCCGGGAAACCCCAATCGGATACCGGCCACGAACCGGCGAATCAAAGCTGAGGACCATGACCGATGGTTGGCGCCATCTCCAATTGATCCTGCTGCTGGCCCCCCAACTGCTGCTCTTCTGGCCGGGGGTCCTCTCATTCGTGGCGGGTGCCGCCCTCGCCGCGCTCTCGGTGCTCAGTCCGTCAGGATTGGCAGTGGGCACGCTGTCGTGGCAGCCAATCTTCTTTACTCCAATTCTGCTCATTCTGGGAGCTTCCGCTGCGCTCGCCGGAGCCGTACTGGCCCATCACTCCTCTCTAACGCGACCGGACGCAGCCCGACGTTTCTCGTTCGTCGGTGAGCCACGATTCCCCGGACGATGCATCACGACAGGACTGTCACTGCTGATCCCCGGCGTCGTGCTGGAGATCGTCCTGTTCTCGATCTGGCTCGGGACCGAGAGCTCAGCGTCGCAACGACTCGCACTGGCGGGAATCGCCCAGGCACTCATCATCCTTGGAGTCGTGTTCATGGGGTTCGGTCTCATCTATCGCATGGTTGGACTCAGAGCCGGCTATCCGCACACATGAAGGAAGCGTCGACATCCTTCGCTTCGATGGTTCGAGCGACCGTGTCCCGGATGAGTAGTGCCGACAACCCGCCCGGTCTGGATCTGGAAGGGCTCCGTATCCTCGGATTCTGCGATCACTTCACCGAAGCGCCGAGCGGTGGTGCCGAGATCGTCGCGGCGCACGTCTATCGGATCCTCCGGAACCAAGGGACGGATGTCGAAGTCGTCTCGGTGGTCCCGGGGGTTGAGACACACCGAACGACCGTGGAGACGGGTTCCCACGCAAGTCGTCGCAGGGAGGGATCTGAGCCGCATCGTCAACGCCCAAGTGACGCTCTCTCGCCGTGTCACCTCCGCAGGTCGCACAACCATCGCAAACTTCCGACCCGACGTACTTCACGCCTCAAGCATCCACTTTCGATCCTCCCTGGCCGCGGCTCGGATTGCGCGCTCCATGAAGCTGCCCCTGGTGACCACCGCCCACGTCGGCTCCGTTCAAGCTGATTGCGCAGGTCCTGGTCCCGCTTCTTGGCCTCGTGGATGGCCTGCTCGATCTCGATCTCCGGGTCCATGGCCGCTTCCGTCTTTACGCGGAACAACGTCTTGGTATAGCCCCAGAGCCGCTTGAAGAAGCCCATGGTTAGGTAACGTCGGCGGCCCGGGCGGCGGCCCGGGCGTCGGCCCTCCAGTAAGCCGACCTCAACCGACCGGGCTCGCTCGATTCGTCCGATGCCGTTTTCGGCAATTGGGACGCCTCCACCGCGACCTTCACGCCAAATGGCAATCCCATCAACTCGGGGGAGGTGACAACCCGAGAGACGGTTGACAACTTCTTTGCCCGAATACTGGGAATCAACACCTCGGACGTGACCGCAGTCTCGATCGCCATGCAGGCCAACTCGACCATCGACTTCGAGGGTCCCCAACCCGGCTTCCAGCCGACCGACCTGACCACGGGTTCGAGGATCTCCGAGCCGCCGATTTCGGGGAAGGTGACGATCTCCGGCTCGGAGTACGGCCCCATTCACCTCGACGGAGCCTGCAACGGGGGCCCGGCCAGCAACTGCACCGGCGGTGACGCCGACCTCTATCAGCCCGCGCAGGGCAACGTCATCATCCTCAGCGAGGACGGCAACTCCAACGATCTCGACGACGATGGCGGGGGTGGCTGGTTCGAACTCGACTTCTCCGGATTCGGTCCCGGCTACGTGACCGTCGGATCACTCGTCCTGATCGACGCCGAGGAGGGTGGGCTGGTGACCTTGTCACTCACGGCATCGTGGTGGATA
>JACZWZ010000132.1 GCA_022571885.1 Acidobacteriota bacterium | reverse complement strand
GGCAGCGACGCCATCCGCGCCTCGTCGTCGGGCCGTTATCGCCGAGAGATTCGACGCATCGTGTCGGGCCGCGAGCAGGTCAGCGGGGCGATCGTCGTAATTGGAGTCGGAGACCTCGGATCCATCCCGCGGCTTCCCAAGATGCTGCGCCCCTTCCTCACCAGGTGCGCCGCCAGATTCGACGATGCGGCGGCGGCAGCAGCAGCGGGGTCCCGCCAAGCCGTGAAGGCCCCGACCGTCGGACCCATGTCTACCGCGTTCTGGGAGGATCCCGGACTGTTCGCCGGCGACCAATTCCATGCAGGAGAGCAAGGCCACGCGGTCTTTGCAGACCAATTACTTCCTTCATTCCGAGCCGCGTTGGCGATCGCGCACCGGCCGTAGGCGGCGGCCACCACTCGCTAGCCGGCGTCCAGCACCACGATGTCACCCGACATCGTCGTCACCGACAACCGCGCCGTCGTCCCGGTGCTGGAACCTCCGCCGGCGACCGGAAAGCCGGTTTGAATGTCGCCCGAGAGGCTCTGGAATTCCACCGCGAAGCTCCGACCTGCCGTCAGTCCGAGACGAACGTCTCCGGACAGCGTCTTGGCTTGGAAGAGGTCACCCATGAATCGCCCAACCTCGATGTCGCCGGAGGCGGAATGAGCCACGATGGAACCCGCCACCTCCCCGATGTCGATGTCACCGGAGGCGGTCTTGGCGACGACATCTTCAGAAATCGAACCCACCCGGACGTCTCCGGACGCGGCGATAATCTCGAGGCGGCCACCGACGGAGTCGACCTTGATGTCGCCCGACGCCGTCTTGATCTTGACGTCGCCCGATACGGCACCGGCTGCAACGTCACCGGAACCCGACTCGACTACCAGAGACGCTATCTCGGTGTTCACCGTCACATCTCCAGATGCCAGACGGGTATGAATCTCGGCCCCGGTCCCGAGGCAGATCTCGACGTCGACCCCGGCCCACCGACCCAGGCGACCGCCCTCAGGTTCGATCACGATCCGACCACCTCGCTCCTCGACCAGGAACCGCTCCAGGGTGGCCTCCCTCCCCGACATGCGCACCTCGACTACGCCATCCTCGCCGGCAACCACCCGGGCCGCCCCGGCCGGGAGCCGCAAGAATATCCTGGGCGTTCCGGTGATCTCGAACCTCTCGACTCGCCTGGTCATGTCTCGATCGTCCCCGTGATTCGACGCGACCGACGTCTGCCCCGCTCAGACGCCTGCGAGCTCAGGGTGCGCAGCAGCCACGAGTTGACCGACTCCCCCAGCTCTTCCGCGGCCACTTCGACTTGTCCCTTGAGGGTCGGTGGAAGTCGCAATGTGATGCGGGCATCGAGCGATTCGGCTCCGATCTCCGGCGAGTCACGACGCGACCGAACCTGCAGGGAAGGCTCTCCTTCCTTGAGCACCACGTCGATGTCGTGGGATGAGAGCTGTGCCGATACCTCGGCCGCAGCCTGCTCGGCGAGGTCCAAGGCGATCTGATGGATCACCGGTTCGAGCGCGGCCAGCAATGCGGAGGCCATGGCCTCCATCTCGCCGTCGCCACCGCTGATCAGCACCTGTTGCTCTACGGCGGCTTCCAACCGGCTCATCGCGATACTGGTGTCCATTCGCCTCATCTCCCTCAATGCTCAACGGACGGCAGCAGGACGTAACACCACCCTGGTCGCGGCCCGAGCCGACGCCTTCGCGCTGCGGCGACGACCGGCCCGCTCCCGTCGCTCGTCGGCCACTCTTGCCTTGTGCAGCGCCATCACCGTCTCGGCCGAATACAACATCATGATTGTCTCCTGTCATCTCAATGTCAAGAATGATGTCGTTATGATGTCATAATGACAGCATATTGTCAAGGAGGAATCTCGCAGCGAGAAATTCGCTCGCCCAGAAGGAAACCCCCTCCCCTTGCGCATTGCGTCTTGCGACTTGCGAACCGCCAACCGCCTACCATCACCACCGACATACCGGGGAGTCCAAACGGACTGAGAGGGTGGCTCGACCACCGACCCGAGACGACCTGATCTGGGTAATGCCAGCGGAGGCAGCAGTGGCTTCGACGATTCTCATTCTCACCGGCGGCGGCCCGGCACCGACCACCCCGCTTCCCAGCACCGACCTGGTCATCGCGGCCGACTCTGGTCTCGGATTGGCGGGCGCGCTCGACGTGCACGTCGATCTGGTGGTGGGTGATCTCGACTCGGTGGACCGGTCCCAGCTGGACAGCGCGATCAGAGACGGAGCCGCCGTCGAACAGCACTCAGCCGACAAGGACGCCACCGATCTGGACCTAGCCCTCCAAGCCGCGGTCGATCGGGGTGGCACCCGGATCGTGGTCGCAGGGGGAGGCGCCGGACGGCTCGATCATCTGCTCGGTATCGCCATGCTGCTCACCGATGAGCGTTGGATCGGCAGTGCGATCGAATGGCACTCCGGTTCGAGCGTCACCCACGTTGCCCGGGGCGTCCTGGACCTCGACATCCTGCCCGACGATCTCGTCTCGCTGATTCCGGTGTCGGACCAGGCAGTGGTCTCGATTGCCGGCACCCGCTGGCCGCTCGAGGTCACTCCCTTGCCGCGAGGCACCACCCACGGCATCAGCAACGAGGCGCGGGGGAACCGTCTCGAGATCGATATTCATCAGGGCGTGGTGCTCGCCGTGATTACGAGAGGTGAGTGATGAAGCGAATCACATTGCTATTGGCCATTTTTCTTGTCGCAGCAGCCTGTGCCGAGGACTCGGGCCCGGCCACCGTCCGGTTGCTCACTCACGACTTCTTTGCCGTGCCCGACGAGCTGCTGACACAGTTCACCAACGAGACCGGGATCGAAGTGGAGATCATCCGGGGTGGTGACGCCGGGATCGTGATCAACCAGGCGATCCTCGCCAGCGGCAACCCGGTGGCCGACGTCCTATTCGGAGTCGACACAACACTGCTGTCGAGGACCATCGACGCCGATCTGTTCCAGCCGTACCGAAGCGAAATCGGCAGGGACTTCGTCGATCAATACGGTACCGCCGGAGGCCTTGTGACTCCGATCGATTTCGGAGACGTGTGCCTCAACTACGACACGATTCGACTCCCCAATCCGCCGGCATCGCTGGAAGACCTCACCGCCGAGCGGTTCCGGGGAATGCTGGTGGTGCCAGATCCCACGATCTCGACCCCAGGTCTGGCATTCCTCCTGGCCACGATCGATCGCTTCGGCGAGACCACTCCCTACAACTGGCGTGACTACTGGGCGGACCTGCGAGCCAACGACGTCGAGATCGTTGCCGATTGGGGAACCGCCTACTACTCGTCGTTCTCGGCCACCGGGACCGGTTCCCGCCCGATCGTCGTCTCCTACGCCTCGTCACCCCCAGCCGAGGTCCTGTTCTCCGACCCGCCGATAGACCGAGCGACGACCGCAGTGATCGAGGACGGGTGCTTCCGCCAAGTCGAATACGCCGGCGTGTTGCGCGGCAGCCGCAATCAAGACTCGGCACGGAGGTTGATCGATTTCATGCTCTCCATCCCATTCCAGGAATCGGTGCCTTCCTCGATGTTCGTCTTCCCGGTCAACCCCGCCGCGATGCTGCCGGAGGTGTTCATCGGCAACGCGTTGGTGCCATCCGACCCGGCGAGCATCGACCCCGACACAATCGAACAGAACCGAGAGCGCTGGCTGACCGAGTGGATCGACACGGTTTTGAGATGACGCCGCGCCGCTCCTCGGCGCTACTCGCCCTCCCGGCGGTGGTGCTGGGGATCGTGTTCTTCGCCTGGCCGATGGTCTCGATCATCGCCACCGGGTTGAGCGCCGACCCGGGCCGAATTGCGAGCATCCTGGGAAAGGGGACAACGCTGTCCACGGTGTGGTTCACGCTGTGGCAGGCGGTCGCTTCCACCATTCTGACGCTGCTGGTCGGTATTCCAGCGGCCTACGCATTCTCACGGTTCCGATTCCCCGGCCGCGCTCTAGCCCGGGTGCTGGTCACGATCCCCTTCGTCCTGCCGACCGTGGTCGTCGCCATCGCCTTCCTGGCACTCATCGGGCCGGGCGGAGTCCTCGGAGTCGACCTCGCCGGAACGGTGTGGGCCATTCTGGCGGCCCACGTCTTCTTCAACCTTGCGGTCGTGATCAGGACGGTGGGAAGTCTCTGGAGCCATCTGGATCCTCGACTCGAAGAGGCCGCCGCTTCGCTGGGCGCCAAGCCGTGGACCGTGTTTCGGACGATCACGCTGCCCCTGCTCAGACCGTCCATCGCCGCGGCCGGGGCCATCGTCTTCCTCTTCTCGTTCACGTCCTTTGGCATCGTACTGCTGCTGGGCGCACCCCACCTGACAACGATCGAGGTGGAGATCTACCGCTCGGCGGCACTCGTGTTCGATCTTCCGGCAGCCGCCGTTCTAGCCCTCATCCAAGTGGTGGGCGTGACCACCGGTCTGATCATCTACGCCCGCCACCAGGAGCGCAGCGGCATCGGCCAGCACCTGCTCCCGGCGGTCGCTACCGCCCAACGGCCGGTCGGCAGGCAACGTTGGCTGGTAGCAGCGGCGGTGGGAATGCCGCTGGCGATCAGCGTCATCCCGATCGCGGTGATCGTCTGGCGGGTGCTCACCGCCGGGGGAGGCGTCGGCCTCGGTTCTCTTCGGGCAATCGAAGCGGTCGATCCGTCGGTGGTGAATGTCGCCTCCGCCATCGGTAACTCGTTGCAGTTTGGCGTTATCGCCTGCACTCTGACCCTGATGGTGGCGCTCCCGGCGGCGGTTGTCATCGCCTCGCGCCGCGGCCCCATGGGACGGTGGCTCGACACGCTGCTGATGCTTCCCATCGGATCGTCGGCGGTGACGCTCGGCTTCGGATTCGTCGTCGCCCTCGACGCCCCGGTGGATCTCCGAGCCTGGTGGGGATTGGTCCCCATCGCTCACACCCTGGTGGCCATGCCCTTCGTGATCCGAAGCACGGTTCCGGTCATCCGATCGATCGGACCCCGGCTGCGCGAGGCCGCCGCCGTGCTTGGGGCCACCCCCGGCCGGGTATGGCGGACGATCGATCTTCCCATGCTCACCCCGGCCGCCGCCGGTGCCGCCGCGCTCGCTTTCGTCATCAGCCTGGGCGAATTCGGTGCCACGCTGTTCGTGGCTCGACCCGGAGGCAAGACCATGACGCTGGCCATCTTCAGCCTGTTCGGACGGCCCGGACCGACCAACCTTTCGGCGGCATTCGCGTTGTCGCTGCTGCTGATCGTCGTCACCGGGGCAGTCGTGGCACTTCTCGAACGGACACGAGCCCCCGGGGTCGGGAGCTTCTGATGCTGCAGGTGGCCGACCTCACGGTGCGGTATGGCGAACTCTTGGCGGTGGACGAGGTGGATCTGAGCCTGCAGAGGGACGAGACACTGGCGCTGCTGGGACGCAGCGGATCCGGTAAGACCACGGTGTTGCGGGCGATCGCCGGCCTGGTTCCGATCGTGTCGGGCACGATCACCCTCGACGGCATAGACCTCGGACCGATACCACCCCATCAACGCGGTATCGGTTTGGTTTTTCAGGACTTCGCCCTGTTCCCGCATCTCGACGTCGGCGACAACGTAGGCTACGGGCTGCGGATGCAGGGGGCCGCCGATGCCGACGGCCGGGTCGAGGAAGCGCTGGCGATGGTGGGTCTCGAGGGTTTGCAGCGTCGTCGGACCGACCAGCTGTCGGGTGGCCAGGCTCAGCGAGTCGCCTTAGCCCGGACCCTGGCACCGCGCCCCCGGCTTCTGCTGCTCGACGAGCCGCTGGGGTCGCTCGATCCGGCCCTGCGCCGCACGCTGGCCGAGGAACTGAAAGCCCTGCTCGACCGAACCGGCGTGCCGGCCATCATCGTGACCCACGACACCGAGGAGGCGTTCGCTCTCGGAGACCGGGTAACGGTCCTCGTCGAAGGCCGAGCTGCCGCCACCGGCCCACCGGCCCAGATCTGGAACGAACCCCGCACCGCCGAGGTGGCCCGGATCGTCGGTCACGTCGGGATAATGACCGCCACGGTCGCCGACGGGATCGCCGTGGTCGATGGCTTCCAGGTACCCATCTCGGCGCCCGACGGGACCGCGACTCTCCTGATTCGCCCCGGAGCCGCCACCATCGGCGGGCCGATCGCGGCCACAGTGATCTCGTCCCGCTACCGGGGTCCGGACTGGGTGGCGACGGTGGCTCTCGGTGACGGTTCGATCGAGGTATCGAGCCCCGAACCGGTGTCGG
The DNA here is from genome assembly GCA_022571885.1 of Acidobacteriota bacterium. GTDB lineage: Bacteria > Actinomycetota > Acidimicrobiia > Spongiisociales > UBA11373 > JACZWZ01. The sequence continues at coordinate 1,104 of JACZWZ010000132.1, read as the reverse complement.
GTGGTGAGCCCATCGACATCGGGATCGACCCCACGGGAGTCACCACACTCGCCTAGCGATCTTCTTGGTGACGAGGTACCCAGTAAGAGAGGCAAGCGCCCCTCACCGGCTATTGGCACCGGTTACCGGCTGCTCGGTTGCCTCTACCCAGGTCGCTCCGGTGAGGTTCACCAGGGTCTGCAGCGGAATGGGAAAAACAGTCGTCGGAGTTCCGCCGGCCGACCACACCTCGAGGTGCCGTCGCAGCGCTATGTCGGCAAAGACGCGAACCGGGCCGGGGTACCCGATTGGGGGTGTCCCCCCGGCTGCAAAACCGGTGGCAGATCTGGCCTCGTCGAGCGTGGCGCGCCGGGCGGAAGTTGCACCGGCGGCACGTGCCAAAAGCTCCAGATCGATTCGGGTGTCCCCGCTTGCGAACACCACCACCTGCTCTGCCTCGTCGAGCGTGAGCACGATCGACTTGGCGATCGCCGAGAGCTGGCATCCGATCGCATCGGCCGCGTCCTGGGATGTCTTCGTACCCTCGGGAAAGAAGTGAACGTCTACCTCGAATCCGAGCACTCGGCCGGCTTCCACCACACGCTGGGTTGCTTCGGGGATAGTCACGCCGGGCGACGGTAGTCACCCAACCCGGGAATGCCCTTGGCTGCTACCCACAGGACCGCCGCCGAACCGCCGATCAGGTGCCAACCCAGATCCCATGCGGTGTTGACCGCATCACCGACGTTGGAGCTGTCCACCAGGGCGGCGAAGACATTCTCCACCGTCTCGTTGGCCAGCCCCACACCCTGTCCTAACACAAAGCCCCACAGCAACGGCCGATCCGAACCGCGAGCCGCGGTGATGAGAGCCAAGGTGGCGGCGGCTATGCCGAACCCATGAACCATTTGGTCCCATCGGAGCACCCCGTCGATCAACCACATGCCGTACAGGATGTCGGTCTGCCCGGTGGGGTTGGGCGCCAGACCGCCTGCAAGGTGGAGGCCGGCCCAAGCGGATAGCATCCACAACTGGATCGACGGGATGGGACCCCATCGACCGTCGATCCAGGCAACGATCGCCACCGACGCTGCCAGCGCGGGGAGATAGACCCACAGGAACGCC
>JACZWZ010000019.1 GCA_022571885.1 Acidobacteriota bacterium | reverse complement strand
TCCGGTGTGGATGCTCGACCGAGCGGCTGCGACTCTGCTCGGCTAGCCGCCGGTGGTCGTCGTCTCTGCCCCGGTGGTGGTCACGGTGGTGCCTGAGGGCACCACCGTGGTAGTCGTCGAGGTGGTGCTGGTGGACGTGGAAGGGGACGTCAACAGCACGTCGATGAGCCCCTCACTGAGTGGGCCGCCCGGGACCAGATTGGCCTCGTCCAGAGCCCGCTGTCGGATCTTCGCAGGATCGCACCCGAGCGCCGTAACGCGGATATCCAGATCTCTGCTGGACCGCTCCAGATCGATGAGGTCCTCGGGCCAATCCCCGCGGTCTTTGAACTCTTCGAGGCGCGTGTCGTCGAGGACTTGAATCAACCGATTGAGAAACGACACCGTGTCGGCGCCGACCCGCTCACAAGTGTCGTCCACGATCGTTGTCGTCGTCGAAGAAGTCGTCGTGGTCGGAGCCGACGACGTCGATGAACTGCACGCGGCGAACACCAACACGGCGCCCATGAATACGGCGACTCTGAACACGCGGCGAGGTTACCCCCCGAACCGAGTCACCAGTCACCAGTCACCAGTCGCACAAATTCTGGCTGGGGACTGGATACCCGATGAAGCTCCCGAAGCCGACCGATCGGAGACGTCCGGGTACGCCGGCCGAGATCACCTCAGGTACTGGTGACTCGACGGCAGGCCGACGCGCTCATGGTGAATACGACGACCCGCCCCGATCGATACCCCGTCGAGTTACTCGTCCCCGAAGAAGTCGCCGCTATCGCCGCCGCGCACCCCCTCCACGATGAACTGACCAAAGACCGAGTCGGCCGAGAGACCGCTTGCTCTTTCAGCCAGCAGCGCAGCCATCACCTCGTCCGAACATCCGATCTGATCGGCCCGGGAAGTCATCTCGTCGCCACGCGCCTGAAGCGCGGTGAACTCCGGTGGGGACTCGGAGTCTTCGCCGAGTGCAACAAGGGCGGCGGCGTCCAATCCGTCGATGAGATCGATCGTGTCCTGGAGCAAAGAGATGCCGGCGGCGGCCAAGCCCTCGCAGGAATCGAGCGAAGCTGCGTCGACAGCATCACCGTCGCCGCAAGCCGTGACGACCAGCACCACGAATAGCAGGCCAACGGCGAATCTCTTCATGGCAATCCTCGGGGGTCGATTGGGGCCCAACATTACCCGGTAGCACCGCGCCCAAACACATCCCGCGGCCGCCCCAAACCGGACTTCAATCCAGATCGACCGCCTCCCCATCCGAGATCAGCTCGTCGACGATCCCGACCACCACTGCCCGAATCGGCCCATTCGGGTCACCGACGATCTGCCTGGCGCCGGTCCCCTCGTCGAGAATGAGGACGGTCTCGCCGGGTCCTGCGCCGACCACGTCCACGCAGATGAGGTATCCCCCGGTGTCCACACCGGCGCTGTCCAGCAGGTCGCACATCAGCAGCCGGCGTCCGTCGTAGATCGGGTGGTTGATCGTCGACACAACGGTCCCACTGACACGTCCGAGCTTCACGATCTCACAACCTGGTCGACGATTCCGACGATGGCATGATCTATCGGGACGAAAGGCTCGGGCATCGCCAAGGCTGCTTCGCGGCTGGCGACGATGTAGACCAGCTCGCCCGGCCCGGCCATGTCCACCGCATCGGCTGCGATGACCATGTCTCCGGAGGGGTGCTGATCCCGATCGAGCGGTTGCACCACCAGCAGCCGAACGCCTTCGAGGCCCTCGTACTTGACGGTGGCCACCAGCGTCCCGGTCACTTCAGCGAGCTGCATCGTCGTCCTCCCGGCCCAGACGCACCGCAAACCGACCGTGGTGAGTCAGGTTGTCACCCAGCTCATCGTGGAGCTGGGGGATGACGACTGCCCCGACCAACTCACTCACATCGACCCGGCTGGTGCCGATGGACACCGCAGCCTCGACATCCGAGACGGTACCGCCGAACAACAGGTAGGCCTTGCCTCCGAGTCCGTCGGCGAGATTGATCTCGAGCAGGTCTACCGCGGCACCTTTGAGCCCGGCATCGGCCGCGGCAAGGAGTGGTGCGACCGATCCGGTCTCGATCACGCCGAGTGCTTCCACCGGCCCCGGTATCCGCTCGCCACGTAGGGCGGCGGCCACGCCTTGGTGGACATCGTGCAGCACGATCTCGGCGATGAGCGACTGCGCCGACGTCTCCCTGCCGGCTTCCATCGACTCCTCGACGCTGGCCACGTCTCCAGCGATCAGAACCAGGTAACGGCCGGGCTGCACCGACCCGGTGACCAGATCGCCGATCGGAGCACGCTTCACCATGGCGTCGGCGGCGGCGATACCGGCCGCCACCGAATCGAACTCGAGCAGCCCGATCGCCGGGTTCATCGCCTCACACGATCCTCAGGGCACCGACGACCGCGATCCGCCGTTCTCTGGTGAACGTGATCGGGCGAGTCATCCCATCGCCACTCGGGCTGGCGATCGAAAACGAAGTGAATCCCTCGCCTCCCTGGCCAAGCCCGGCATAGTTCGGACCGTTGGCGATGAAAATGCTCACGTTGATCGACCGGGCCATGCGAGTGATGTGCGAGACGTCGTTCGAGTGAATCGATGCAGTGTGACGGAAACCGTGTTCCGATCGGATGGCGAGACCAATTGCAGCATCGATATCCGGTACCGCCGTCACCGGAAAGACCGGCATCATCTGCTCGGTCCAAACCAGGCTGTGGTCGTTGGGGACCTGAGCTACCAGCAGTCTCGGGTCTCCATCGACATCCACACCGGCGGCGGCGGCGATGGCGCCGGCGTTCTTGCCGATCCAAGCCCGGTTGATCACACCCGGCTTGCCGGCGGGGCCCATCGAATCGAAGATCACACGTTCGACCTTCTTGAGTTCGTGCTCCTTGAGCAGATGAGCGCCATTGCGCCCCATCGCCCGCACCAACTCATCCACAACGGATTTCACCGCAATCCCAGTCTTTTCATCGGTGCAGATCAGGTTGTTGTCGAATGAGGCGCCGGCGACGATGTCGCGCGCCGCTCGATCGATGTCCGCCGTCTCATCCACAACCGCCGGCGGATTGCCGGGACCGGCAGTCACCGAGCGCTTGTCCGTCTTGAGGGCTTCACGTACGACACCCGGCCCGCCGGTCACCAGCAGGACGCTGATGCCGGGATGGTGCATCAGCTCCTGGGCACTCTCGATCGTCGGCTCGGGGATTCCGGTGACCAGGTTGGCGGGACCACCGGCCGCCATCGCAGCTCGATTGAGCAAGCGGATGTTCTCGGCAGAGACTCTCTTAGCATTCGGATGAACGTTGAAGACGACGGCGTTGCCGCCGCTCAGAATGGAGATCGTATTGTTGATGATGGTGGAAGTCGGATTGGTGGTCGGGGTGATCGCTCCGATCAGACCGAAGGGGGCGTGCTCGGTCAGCATCATTCCGGCGTCACCGGTCTCGATCAGCGGCTCGAGATCCTCCGGACCCGGGGTGCGAGTGGCGACGAGAATGTTCTTGCGAGTCTTGTCCTCCGTCCGGCCCAGGCCGGTCTCCTCACGGGCCATGGCGGCAAGTCGCTCGGCTTGTTCCAGCATCGATGCCCGAATCGAAGCAATCACGGAAACCCTGATGCCGGAGCCCATCTCCGTGTACGACTGGTAGGCGCGTTCGGCGGCGGCCACCGCCTCGTCAATCGTCGTAAAGATCCCATCGCCGAGTTCGGCGTCGGGAATCTCGGCGGGCACCCTGGGGTGCTCCGGCACGACGTCGGCCGATCCGCCGAGTCGCGACCTCACCCGGGTGATGATGTCTCGAACCTCTTGTTCGTCGAAAGCGGTCATTTGACGTACTTCACGTCGCCACCGACCTCCCAGGTATCGACGATGGCCATCACCACCGCGTCGCACGGTCGGTCCTTGGTCATGACAGTCTGCCGGGCGGAGGATCCGGTGGCGTACAACACGACCTCACCGACGCCGGCACCGACCGCGTCGGCTGCGATCACGTAGCCGCCGGTCTCAGATTCCTCGACGTCTAGTTGTTTGATCACCAGGAACTTGAGGCCCTCGAGGGTGTCTTCCTTCCTCGATGCGACCACGGTCCCGGCGACTCTTCCCAACAGCACGGCTCTACACCGGTTCCCGGCCTAGCTGGTTTCCGCCTCGGCCTCGTCGTGGCGGCCGAGGGGCATGACCAGATCGATATTGGTATGCGGACGTGCGATCACGTGGGTGGAGACCACCTCACCGACCTTCTCGGCACCGCGGGCACCGGCGTCGATCGCTGCCTTCACAGCCGCTACGTCGCCGCGAATGATCGCGGTCACATAACCGCCGCCGGTCTTCTCGTACGACACCAGTTCGACCTTGGCGGCCTTTACCATCGCGTCGGCCCCTTCCACCACCGCGGTGAATCCGCGGCATTCGATCATCCCGAGTGCTTCAGCCATGGGCTCTATTTCTCCTTCTTGAGTTCTTGTTCACGGCCCGGCGACCGTTCAGCTTTCGTCCCTACCTTCGAGACCTTCCAAGGCGTCGACGGCGGCACGCCAGCCGACATCGATATCGCCTTCCTCACCTCCCAGATATACCCGACCCAGCGACCCGAACGACCTCACCTCGAGCACGTTGATTTCTGCAGCCTTCTCGGCCTCGTTGGCGGCGAGTGGCGCATAAGAAGCCGGCTCCATCTCGAGCACGTACAACGTCTGGCCGGGAATGATCATCTGGCCGTGTCGCATCCGATTGATCAGTTGGGCCTGATGGTCGTCGATACGGCGGATGATCTGAGAGGAGGCGATCCGCGGCTTGATTCGATCGGTCTCCACGTGACCGATCTCGTCGAGGATGGCCGCTCCCGCCGCCCGTACTTCAGCCTGATCCGGCGAGTGGATCTCGAGCAGGCCGAAATAACGCTCGACAATCTGCATACCGGGTTTGACCTTGGTCGCCTTGAGCGCGATGTCGGTGATGCGGTTGATCTCGATGCCGGGTGAGATCTCGACGTAGAGGCTGGCGTCACCGGCGAGCGGAAGAAACCCCTGGGCGATCGTTCCGAGAAAGGCCGCATACTGCGGCTGGAGGTTGTCGAGAAACGAGAATCCCCGAAGTTCAATACCTGCCACTTGCAGTGCCTCCAGTCACGATCTCGATTCCGGCCGAAGCCCCAATTCTGGTGGCGCCGGCGGCGATCATCTGTTTTACGTCCTCGGCGCTCCTGATGCCGCCTGATGCCTTGACCCCCATCTCGGGACCCACCGCCTCTCTCATCAAAGCCACGTCGTACACGGTCGCTCCTCCGGGGCCGAATCCGGTCGACGTCTTGACAAAGTGGGCCTTGGCTCGCTTGGCGATCTGGGAGACGATCACCTTCTCGGTGTCTTCGAGAAGCGCAGCCTCGATGATGACCTTGCACACCGCACCCGCTTCACGGCAGGCATCTGTAACACCCCCGATGTCGCGTTCGACCAGGTCGTAGTCGCCGGACTTGAGGGCGCCGATGTTGACCACCATGTCGATCTCGCGGGCGCCATCACGAATGGCGCGCCGCGCCTCCATCGCCTTCACCTCCGGCATCGTGGCCCCGAGTGGAAAACCCACGACGCAGCAGGTGACCACGTCCGATCCGCGCAACCGCTCGGCGACCCGCCTGGCCCAGGCCGGGTTGACGCACACGCTGGCGAACCGGTATTCCATCGCTTCGTCGCACATACGATCTACCTCAGCAGCGGTCGCCTCAGGCTTGAGCAGGGTGTGATCGATGAATCCGGCGAGATCGGTTGGAACATCGGCCCCGTTCCCCATGTACGACACCCTGGCGGCCCCGGCGGCGATCACCGAACGCACCTTCTCGGATGAGTGCGCCGCGCAGTCACCCACGCAGGCGAGGTAGTCGTCCCAGGCCTGACCGGCGATCGAGGAGAGAACCTCCTTGGTGATCGCCTCGATGAGTTCGTCGCGTTCGCTCACGCGCTGCTCCTCGAATACTTCTTTTCGATGTCGTCGATCATGTCGACCCTACGGGCATGGCGCCCTTCTCCCCAAGGCGTCGCCAACCATGCTTCCACAATCTCCACTGCCAGACCCTCGCCGATGAGCCCGGCGCCAAGCGTGAGCACGTTGGCATGGTTGTGCTCCCGGCTGTTACGAGCCGAGGAAACGTCGTAGCAAAGCGCTGCCCGAACACCGGGCACCTTGTTAGCCACCATCGCAGAACCGATGCCTGCCCCGTCCACTGCTATTCCCCAGCGACACTCTCCGCTCGCCACCTTCTCGGCTACCGCCAGGGCGAAGTCCGGATAGTCCACCGACTCCGCCGAGTTCGTTCCGCAGTCGACCACCTGATGGCCCTGCTCGCGCAGCCGAAAGGCGATCCGCTCCTTGAGACGGAAGCCTCCGTGGTCCGCACCGACCGCGATGGCGGATCCGGTGTCCGCGGCTTCGACGACGTCAGCGGGTGCTGCCGTTGCCGGCAAAGATGGCGCGGCCGGAGCGCTCTCCCCGACGGCATCGACGATCCGACCCACAAGGGCACGGATCTCGTCTTCTCCCGGGAGCTCGAGGCGCGGCACACATCGATTATCCCACGAAGAACCCCCGCGAGACGGAGGCCTAGTCTCGACACCGACCACAGGAGCCAGGTGGCCGACGACGCAGCCTTCATTTGGGATCAGCCCACCGCACAACCACCGAGGCGCCGACGCGCCGAGGCGCCCTCCCACGATTCGATCGAAGGGCGAATCTCGCTGCGCGAGGCCGAGCACCGCTTCGGGGTCGGCGTCTCCACACTGCGGGCTTGGTCGAGGCGAAGATCGATCGATGCCGTACGAGCCAGCGGACCCCACGGCGCGCAGTGGATGGTTACCCCCGAGTCGGTTGCGCACTACCTCAGCCGCCAATCGCCGGCCGGTCCGCCTCAATCCACCGGGCTCACCGATGATGGCTCTTCGATGCTGGTGCCGCGAGATGCGTGGGACAAGCTGATGGACCAGCTGGGGAACCTCCACGAGGCGGGCATGCAACTCGCGACCGCCCGCGAGCGAGCAGCCAAGGCCGAGACCGAAGCGACCTTCTTGCGCGAACGGCTGACCGAGATGCGCGCCGAGCGCGACGAATTGAAGGAAGTCACTCGATCCAACTCGAACCAGGCTAAGAGTGACTCGGCTCCCGTAAAGGCCTGGTGGGCGAGCCTGCGCGATCGCACGCGGCGCGACAAGAGCTGAATGCGCCTTCGCTACTGCTGATCGTTGCCGCGTTCGGTTGGGGTATCGGTGGGGTGATTACTCGGGCCGCGTTCGATCAGGGGGTGGATCCGGTCGAGTTCAGTGCCTATCGATCCGCCGTCGCTGTGATCGCGATGCTCGGCTATCTGCTTGCGGCACATCGGCCAATCCCGACGGATAGAGAGGCCTGGCGTGCCGGCATGGTGATCGGAACCGTGAACCTCGCCGCCCCCTTCCTTTTGCTGACGCTCGCGGTCGTCTATGCCTCGGCGGGGTTCGTAGGACTCCTGGTGGCAAACCTTCCGATCACAACGGCCCTTTGGGCCCACTTCCTCGGTGATGAGCGACTCAAAGGTGCGACGATCTTTGGACTCTCCGTCTCCTTCGCCGGAATGCTCCTGCTCTTGGCATCGGGTGACAGCGGACTCGACGAGGACGGTAACGCTGCCCTTGCGATCGGACTCACACTCCTCGGACTGGCGATGGCCTCGTACGGCATCCTCTATGCCAAACGAGCCCTTGCCTCCATCGACTCGGTTCGGTTGGCATTGCCCCAGTTCGCCATTGGAAGTGCTCTCCTGATAGCCCTCCTGCCATTCACCGATGGTCTCCCGGCCGGAGTCACGACATACGGATGGCTCCTCATCATCTCGGCCGGGGTGTTTTCTACCGCGCTGCCGTTCCTCGCCTTCTACCGAGCGATGAAGCACGTAACCGCTACCCAGGCGGCACTCACCGGCTACCTGATCCCGATCGTGGCGATAGTCCTCGGCGCCCTCCTGCTCGACGAGCGCGTGACGCCGGCGATGCTCGCCGGGGGTGCACTCATCCTCGCCGGCGTGGTTCTAACCGATCGAGCCGCTTCGGGTCATGCGGCCCCAGTGACGACCGACCCACCGGGGGTAACCTCACCGCCGTGACCGACACGCCGATCATCACAATCACCGGACTGAAGTTCGCCTACGGCGACATCCTGGCGCTCGATGGGGTCACCGCCGAGATCCCCGCAGGCCGCATCGGGCTGGTGGGTGCCAATGGCGCCGGCAAGACGACACTGCTCAAGCTGTTGCTCGGGGTGCTGGAACCTGCCGCCGGCACCATCAAGGTGTTCGACCACGCGGTGCCGCGCGACACGCTGCAGGTCCGCTCACGAGTCGGCTGGATGCCCGAGAGTGACTGTCTGCCGCCGGATCAGACCGCGGCCGATTTCCTGGGGTATGCCGCCGAACTGGGCGGTCTTCCGGTCCGTGCCGCCCGGCAGCGAGCCAGCGACATCCTTGGCCTCGTTGGTCTCCACGAGGAACGTTTTCGCTACATGGGCGAGTTCTCGACCGGCATGAAACAGAGGGCCAAGCTGGCACAGGCGATCGTGCACGACCCCGATCTCGTGCTCCTCGACGAGCCCACCGCAGGCTTGGATCCAGAAGGCCGGGCCGAAATGCTCGACTTGGTTCGAAGGCTCGACGAGTTCGGGATCAACGCCATCATCTCGTCGCACGTCCTGACCGATATCGAATACACCTGCGACTGGGTGGTGATGCTCGACGGCGGGAAGGTGCTCCGGTCGGGTCCCCTGACCGATCTGTCGACACCCGATGTCGCCGAGCTCGAAGTCATCGGGGATGTGGCTGCGGTGGCGGCCGGCGCCGTCTCGCGCGGTGCTGCAGTCGAAGTCGACGGAGCAGTACTCACGATCTCCGCCCCCGACGGCGATCCCTTCTTGATTGCGCGCGATGCCGTTCTGGACGCCGGGGCGGCGTTCCGCCGCCTTGGAGCTCAGCGCACAACGCTCGAGGACGTATTCATGTCTGGAGAGCCGACCGATGGTTGAGGGAGTCGTTTTCGACCTGGGTTATCAGCCGCACGACGGCCCCCGCCTCGGGCGGTCTGGGGCGAGGCGCGCCCTGATCAAGGACGGCCTGCGACGGGTACTCGGACTCCGCCGCAAGGCTCGCAAGAAGATCCTGCCGGCGACGCTGATGGCGATTGCAGTCATTCCCGCGCTGTTCTTCACCGCATTCGGTGTCATCGCCGGCGAGTTCGACGCTGCGGCCGAGTTGTTCGATCACGAGAACTACTTCAACCTCAACGGGTCGATGGCACTCATCTTCGTTGCCCTCGCCGCCAGCGAGTTGCTCATCCCCGATCGGATCAACGGGACCATGGCGGTGTATGCGTCACGCCCGCTCACCACGCCCGACTATGTGATGGGGCGCGCCGGGTCGCTGGCGATTGTCGTATTCGGGTTCCTGTGGATCCCGCACCTCGTCTTGTTCCTGGGCCGTGCCTGGGTGGGCAGCAGCGGCTTTGGCACATATGTGGTCGACAATGCCGCCATCCTGTGGAAGACCGCCGTGGTGTCGGTCGTGTACTTCGCCGCCTACACATCGATCGCTTTCCTGGTCGCCGCATTCTCGAAGCGGACCGCAGTTGCCGCCGGCGTCTTCTTGGGAATCGTGATGCTCTCCGGACTCACCGAAGCCCTGGTCGATGCCGGGTTCTCGGTGTTCGGACTCGGCGCCGTCCTCGACCATCCGGGCTACGTCAAGGATTGGATCCTGGGGACCAACACCGATACCTGGATACCGGAGACGGCCGGGATCGAACCGATCATGTCGCTACTGGTGATAGTCACCCTGTCGATTGCGGCCGGACTCATCGTCACCGGCAGATACCGAAGAGCGGCATGACGACCTCACCGGCGTTTGTCTCCGACCCGACCATCACGGTGGAGCGGATGTCGAAGTGGTTCGGGCAGAAGGTGGCGGTCTCCGACTTGTCGTGCTCCTTTGGTACCGGGCTCACCGGGCTGCTCGGTCCCAACGGCGCCGGAAAAACGACTTTGTTACGCGTCATCGCCGGGCTCCTCCAACCATCCGACGGCTCGGTGACGCTTCTCGGAGAGAACCCTCGACGGAAGCCCGCCGTCTACGCCGCCGTGGCACTGGTACCCGAAGAGGACGCCGTCTACGGGTTCCTCACGGCTAGGCAGTTGGTGCGATACGCCGCCCAGCTCTCCGGGACCTCAACGGATCGGGTCGACCAGGCAATAGACGATGTCGACCTGGGCGATGCGGCGGATCGACCGATCTCCGGCTTTAGCAAGGGAATGCGGCAACGGGCCAAGGTCGCGGCCGCCTTGGTGTCCGATCCGACCGTCCTGATCCTCGATGAGCCCCTCAACGGGACCGACCCCATCCAACGCGCCAATTTGATCAAGACGTTCCGCCGCCTCGCCGAGGAACGCACCGTGATCGTGTCGTCGCACGTTCTCGCCGAGGTGGAACGGATGGCCGACCGTGTCCTGGCGATCGTCGACGGCAAGCTGGCCGCCGCCGGCAACATCTCGGCGATCCGCCAGGCCATGTCCGACATCCCATACCGGGTCCGGGTGGAGACAGACGACGCCCGAGGGTTGGCGGGTCCGTTGATGACGGTGGATCACGTCAGCTCGGTGGCCGTGGATGGAGGTACCCTCCATATCGAGACGAATGATCTGAGCGCCCTGGGGCGAAGCATCCCGGAGTTGGCCCGGAGCACCGACGCCCGAGTCACTGCATTCGAGCCCGAGGATGAATCACTCGAAAGCGTTTTCCGCTATCTGGTACGACGACGATGACGGGCTTCCTCCCCATCGTCAGAGTCACCCTGCGCCAACTCCTCGGCGGCAAGCGTCTCATCGTCCTCGGCCTGCTCGGCGCGATCCCGGCCGTCGTCGTGTGGCTCGCTACTGCGAATCGGCTCTCATCCAAGATGCTCGAGACCTACAACGAGAGTGCGATACCAACCCTGTTTCTGATCGTGATGCCGATCACCTCGATCGTGCTGGGGTCGGCCAGTCTCGGCGATGAACGGCGCGATGGAACTCTCTCTTTCTTAGTGGTTCGTCCGATTCCCCGCAGCGTCATCACCGCCGCAAAGTTGGCCGCGGCTGCACTAGCCGCCGTTGCCGTCTCGGCGGTGGCGGGGATACTGGCTTCAGTGGCGGTCTCGATCAGGGCATCTGATTGGAGCACCCTGGTCCCGACCGTGGTAGGCCTTGCAATCTCGGCTGGTAGCTATACCGCGGTCTTCCTGGTGCTGGGGCACCTGACGTCGCGGGCGGTGCTGATGGGCCTCGTCTACCTGTTCCTCTGGGAGACCGGCATCTCATTTGCGGCTCCGTCATTGGCCAACATCTCACTGTTTCGCATAGGGCTGACGGCCTACACCGGAATGCTGCCCGAGTCGCAAACGGTCTTGGCCGAAACATTGGGATCTCTCACCCCAGGGGCTGGAGGCGCAGCCGTCAAGATGTTGATCCTCGGCGCGCTGGCGATAGCTACTGCGGCGGCATTGCTGCGAACCCGCGACATCACATAGACGTCACCAGTCACCAGCCCACATATGGCTGGAGGACCCGGAGTCGGTATCGTTGCATCCCAGAACACCTCGGCTGCCACCGACGCCTGCGAGGCGGCTTCTCGGTGGCGAGTCGCCTTCCCGCACCAGGCATCGAGGCTTCGACGCCCGTCCAAACCCGCGGTGCGTTCTGACTGGGAACTGGGGACTGGGGACTGATGACTGCGGCCGAAGGCCGCTACCTTCTGAGTCGTGACAGATCAGGGCCCCACCACGGGCCGAACTCTTTACCGACGTATGGGGATAGCCGCCGCGATTGTCGCCGGCGGTGTCTTGGTGTCGAGGCTCCTCGGCTTGGTGCGTCAGGTGGTGTTTGCCTGGATACTGGGAGCAGGTACCACGGGCGATGAGTACTTCGTCGCCTTCATCATCCCCGACTTCCTCAACTATCTGCTGGCCGGGGCGTACATGGCGATCACGCTCATCCCGATCCTCACCCGGAGATTCGCCAAGGGCGACGACGAGGACGCCTGGCGTGCGTTCTGGGCCATCACCAGGCCAATCGCTTTCGGAGTGACCGCGCTGGTGATCATCGCCATGCCGCTGGTGGAACCGATCCTGCGGGCCATCGAACCCGGCTTCACCGACGAGCAGGTCGCCACCGCCGCCCGGCTCACCCGGATCGTGCTGCCGGCTCAGATCTTCTTCGTACTCGGCCAGTTGCTGACGGCGGTGCAGTTCGCCCGAGAGCGGTTCGTGATTCCGTCTATCGGCCCGATCATCTACAACCTGGCCATCATCGCCGGCGGCCTCATCGGAGGCCTGGGCCGGGAGAACCCCTCCGCCGAGGGATTCGCCTGGGGCGCCCTGGCCGGTGCCGTCCTCGGGACTTTCTTGCTCCAGGTCTGGGGAGCCCACCGCGCCGGACTCCGCTGGCCCCGAGGATCGACCCGGCGCCACCCGGCCGTGCCGCGCTACTTCGCCCTCGCCATCCCGCTGATGCTCGGACAATCGCTGGTGGTGCTCGACGAACAGCTCGGCCGTACCTTCGGCTCACTCGTGTCCGACGGCGGCGTGTCGTGGTTGACCTTCGGACGCCAGACGATGCTGGTCCCGGTCGGTGTCATCGCCCAGGCCGCAGGCGTGGCCACCTACCCGTTCCTGGCGCGGCTGGTAGCGGAAGGGAGGCACCGCGAGATGGCCCAGGCGGTGGGGCGTGCCATCAGATACATCTTCGTCTTCTCGCTGGTAGCCACGGCCGCCCTCGCAACCCTGTCCATCCCTGCGGTGCGAGCGTTGTACGAGCGAGGATCGTTTGACGCGATGGACACCGCCGCCACCGCCGGCACCGTGGTCTTCTTCGCTCTGGCGATTCCGATGTGGGGTGCACAGCAGATCCTGGCGCGGGGCTTCTACGCACGTGAGGAGATGTGGGCGCCCGTCGTCATCGGCACCCTCTCCACCGTCGCCGCGCTTCCCATCTACTGGGTACTGCACCGAGTGATGGATGTAGACGGACTCGCCCTGGCCAGCACCATCGCCATCACGATCTACACGATTGCCCTCGCCGTCGTTTGGTACCGGCGAACCGGCTGGGAGCACGCCCGCCCGGTGGCAGTCACCGCGATCCGTGCCACCCTGGCGGCGGCGCTGGGAGCGTTGGCATCCTGGTCTCTCGCCAGAGTCATCCTCGATGCCGGCAGCGGCTTCGGACTCGATGCCGCTGCGGTCATCGTGGGTGGAGTAGCCGTTCTGGCCGTGGTGTTCGGGCCGCCTTGGGTGCGGAGAGATCTCAGGAGGTAGGAATCGACTCCCGACACCCGACACCCGACACCCGACACCCGATGGCGCGTACGGCCGCGGTGGGGCAGGTGGTCTGACGCAACGTCGTTGCCAGTAGGCGGATCGCTCCCAGAGGTGCCCCCCTCCGACCGGCCTTCGGCCACTCGACTCCCCCAAATGTGTCGGGTTGCGCGAGGGGGCGAACAGTTCTCTTGTGAACACTCTCCCCTTTGGGGGGAGTCAGCGAGCGAAGCGAGCTGGTGGGGGGTCGCTTGCCACTCCGGGGCACGAGAGCTTGGCCGATTCGATACTTCGGGCGCACCGCGGGATCGATCTCTGGCTGTCGAGTCCTGCAACCCCCCACCAAACGCCTGCGTCGTTTGACTCCCCCCAAAGGGGAGAGTGATCCAACCAACCGTCGGGCACTAAACGCGAGAGATCACCCAAAGTGGGAAGTGGTTGGCGTCAAGAGGACCCACCAGCGCCTGTTCGCCGCCACACGCGGCGAAAGTCGGTCCGGGCAAAAACAGGCAGAGGGAGCGGCGCCAACCGCTCCCTCTGGTTGCCCTTACTCCGCCGTACGGCTAGCTCTTGGTCTTCTGGAAGATCTCCGTGATCTCGGCAATGAGCCCCAGGAGCTCGTCACCGGATGCAGGGTCCATCGACTTCTTCGCATCGCCGGCGCTCTTGGCAGCGCGCCAAAAGAGATCGTGGAGTTGTGGGAACTCCTCCACATGCGGCGGCTTGAAGTAGTCGGTCCAGAGCACCCACAAGTGGTGCTTTACGAGCTCGGCTCGTTGCTCCTTGATGATCACGCAACGCTGCCGGAAGACCTCGTCGTCGGAGTCCTGGTATTTCTGCTGGATCGCTCGCACCGATTCGGCTTCGATCCTGGCCTGTGCCGGGTCGTACACCCCGCACATGAGGTCGCAATGAGCATGAACCACACGCTTCGGCCTCAGTATTGACATCGACGAAGTCCTTCCTGTCGTTCGACGAACTCACCCTACACTCGGCAGGGTGCCCAAATCGACCGAGAACCCAAGGCGCCGAACCCGTGTCCGGCTGCTAATCGAGATCGTCTCCGGGGCGTTGCGGTGGCGATGGTGTCGCTTCGAAATCGCCGACCACAGCATGCGCCCGACGCTCGCCGACGGGGACTGGGTGCTGGCGCTCGCCCACCCGCGCCGACTCGCCGTCGGCGACGTGGTCGTTTGCGACCTCCCCGAAAGCCGAGGGTTCCGGATCGTAAAGCGGATCACGGCCATCGACCCGAGTGACGGATCGCTCTGGCTGCTAGGTGACGATCCCGCAGCCGGAAGCGTCGACAGCAGATCCTTCGGCTCCGTCATCCCGGCCTCGGTATTCGCCCGCCTCGTCCTTCGATACCGTCCCCTCCCGCCGACACTCATTCGCTGACCCAACAGAATCCGCCGCCCCCCGACCGCACGCTGGGTCCTTACTTGGTCCCGTAGCATCACGTCATGAACTGGCCGCGCCTCCTGCTCAGAATGTTGGGTCGACGGCTCCCGACCACCTCGGGCACCATTGAGATTTCCGGAGTCGACGCACCGATAGACATCGGGCGCGATCGATTCGGGGTGCCCCACGTCAGGGCCGAGAGCGATCTAGACGCCTGGTTCGGTTTGGGCTTCTGCCAGGGTCAGGATCGAGCCTTCCAACTCGAGACCCGGCTCCGGTTGGTGCGAGGAACATTGGCTGCGCTCTTTGGACCAGACGCGCTGCCGCTCGATCGGCTGGCGCGCCGAATCGGCTTCGCCGAGTCGGGGCGGCGCAGCCTCGAGGGACTCAGCACCGAGGACCGGGCACGGTACCAAGCGTTCTCGGCGGGAGTCCGTTCCGGGATGACCGACGGTCGGGGCGCCAGGAGCCACGAATTCTTCCTCCTTCGTACCAGACCGACCCCATTTCAAGCCACCGACGCACTCGGCTTCTTCGCCGTACAGGCCTTCTCGCTTGCCTCGAACTGGGACACCGAACTGGCCCGTCTCCGGATGCTCACCCTTGACGGACCTGAAGCCGTCAGCGCCCTCCATCCGGCATACCCGCCAGATCAGCCTGTGTCTGATCGACCGGGGAGCGCAGCCGGACGCGTCGTCGACTCACTGGCCGATGACCTTGCCAATGCTCGTGATCTCTTCACTCCCGGAGGCGGATCGAACAACTGGGCCATTGCCGGCGAACGTACGGCATCCGGAAAGACGATCCTCGCCAACGACCCGCACCTGGCACCGATCCTCCCGGCTCACTGGTACCTGGCCCATTTGGAGACACCGGAATGGTCGCTCGTCGGCGGCTCGATACCGGGGACTCCCGCCTTCGGGTTCGGACACAACGGACGGGCGGCGTGGGGAATCACCGCCGGACTGATCGACAACACCGACCTGTTCATCGAAGAGGTCGGGCCGGACGGTCGCTCGGTCCGGCGCGGCACGAGCTTCGTGCCGTGCAAGGTGCGTCACGAACGGATAGAGGTCAAGGGAGGGGATCCGGTCGAGATCGACATCCTCGAAACAGATCGGGGGCCGATCGTCGGACCCGCCTTCGATGGGCCCTTCGGGGCGCTCTCCATGTCGGCAACCTGGTTCGACGCCGGGAACGCCGGGGCCATGTTCGACGTCTGCCGGATCGACTCGTTCGAGGGCCTGCACGAAGCGTTCCGCGGTTGGAGCTCGATACCGTTGAATTTGGCCTACGCCGACGAGGCAGGAACCATCGGTTGGCAACTCATTGGATCGGCTCCGATACGAGGGGTCGGTGGTGGGACGATTCCCACGATGGCCGCCGATCCGGACACGAAGTGGTCTGACGAGCGGGTGCCCTACGACCAGATTCCCCACATTTCAGATCCCCAAGAGGGATTCGTGGTCACCGCCAACAATCAACCGTCGACCGAGGGCCCCTACCTGGGAAGCGACTTTCTGGACGGGTATCGGGCGGAACGGATCTCCGAAGCGCTTGCCGCTCGCTCCGACTGGACCGTCGACTCCACGCTCGCTCTCCAGATGGACCGCCAGTCGATCCCATGGCGCCAGATGCGCTCGGACGTGCTGGGGGCGGCGGCACCGGCCGGAGACCTCGGGACGATCGTGAGTCTGCTGCGCGAATGGGACGGGGTGGTGGCCGCCGACTCACCCGCCGCCGCAGTCTTCGAGACCTTTACCGCGGCGATGGCAAAAACGATCGCTCACGCCAAGGCACCCATTTCGTCTCGATTCGCCCTCGGAGACGGCTTCACCCCGCTGGTCCCGTTCAACAGCCTCTTAGTACGACGGGTCGCTCATCTCGTCGCGCTCCTCCGGGAGCGCCCCGACGGGTGGTTCGAGCAAGGTTGGGACAAAGCGATTCGCGACGCACTGCGCTCCGCCCAGAAGATGCTGGAGGAGGTTGCGGGATCCGATCCTCGGCGTTGGGCATGGGGAGAGATCCGCCGGGTCACGCTCGTCCATCCGATGGGACTGCGAAAGCCGCTGGATCGAGTGTGGAACATCGGACCTCTCCCGCATGGCGGTGACGCCAACACGGTGAACCCGGGCCCGGTAGATCCGCTCGACCCGCTTGGCAACCCGGATTTCGCCATCGCATCAGGCCGGATGGTGGTGGAGACCGGCTCCTGGGACCTGGCACGGTTCTGCCTCGCCGGAGGTCAATCGGGGAACCCATTCTCACCCCATTACTCGGATCAGGTGAGCCTATGGGTTGATGGGGACGCCCTGGTCATCCCATTTACCCGGGCAGCGGTCGACCGCACCATCCGATCCCGCCTGCGGCTGGTGCCGGCGGCGTCGTAGAAACGCGGTCCGTGATCCGAGCCGGAGATCGGGCATTATGCTCTCCCTCCCATGTCTCGAATCTTCCTCCTCATCGGCGCTTTTGCGCTGTTCGCCGCGGCGTGCAGCGGCGAAGCAGCCGTGACAACGACAACAACCATCGCCACCACTACGACGATCGCACCGACCACGACCTCGACGACGTCTACCACGACGCCGACTCCGACGACCACAACGACCATCGACGAGAGCACCACGGTGACAACCGCACCGGCCGGCTTTGCTTCGCCGATCAACGGCCTCCCTGCCACCCGAGACAGCCTGCTCGACCGTAGGGCAATCGGCGTCAAGATCGACAACCACCCCCGGGCTCGTCCTCAGTCGGGTGTGATGGATGCAGACTCCGTGTTCGAGCTCCGGGTCGAAGGCGGCCTCACCCGCTTCCTTGCCATCTTCCACGACAACGACACCGACTACCTGGGGCCGATCCGCTCGGTCCGTCCCACCGATTCGACGATTCTGGCCGCATTCCCAGCTCCGTTGGCGATGTCGGGAGGACAGCCCTGGATCCAGAGCGTCCACACCAGTCGCGGGGTCGGGCTGATTGGTTCTGGCGCCGGCAACATGTTCCGGATCTCGGCCAAGGCGGCACCGCACAATCTCTACGGGAACACCGAGGATATTCGAGCCGGAGCCGACTCGCTCGGCTTCCCCGACGATCCACCGCAATCGCTGTACCAGATCGTCCAGTGGGAAATCCCCGAAACGACCGCCGACCAGATCGTGCTCGATTGGTCCGACGAGGTGACGGTGACATGGGATTGGGACGGTGATCGTTACCTCCGGACTCACAACGGTGTCGAGCACCTACTCGTCGATCGCGACGGAGACACCCTGCAGATCGCAGTGGAAGTGCTGGTGATTCTCGGGGCCGAGTTCTACACCGCCTTCCCACCGCCCGACCAGTCCGACTGGCAGGCGGTCCCGGCGCTCGACACCGCCGGCTCCGGACCCGCCTGGGTCTTTGCCCGAGGCGCGGTGTGGGAAGGCCGCTGGGAGCGGGCCAACTACGGTGACCAATTCCGGCTCATCGGGACCGACGGCGTCGAAACCGGCGTACCCGCCGGATTCTCATGGGTGTCGGTGTTTCCCGATCACAGGACCGTGACCTGGGAATAGTGGACGCGGTTGGAGTCGCCCGGGACGTCAGATCGGGCGCGGCAACGGCCGTAGCCACCGTCACCGCCGCCCTCGAGCGCATCGAGGCGGCGCACCACCTGAATGCCTTTACGCGACTCGATTCTGATCGGGCCCTTGCCAGGGCCGAGGCCATCGACCATGCGATAGCCGCCGGGACGGACCCGGGACCCCTGGCCGGAGTCCCGGTGGCCCTCAAGGACCTTATCGATCAAGAGGGGCTCGTCACCACCGCCGGATCCTCTTTCCTGGTCGAACCCGCCACCGCCGACGCTCCGGTTGTGCAACGGCTGAACGCAAGCGGAGCGGTGATCATTGGTCGAACCGGCCTCCACGAGTTTGCCTATGGATTCTCATCCGAGAACGATTGGTGGGGACCGGTGCGGAACCCGTGGGACTCTTCGACCTCTCCGGGCGGGTCCTCGGGGGGATCGGCTGCTGCCGTGGCGGCCGGCTTGACGCCGGTCGGAATCGGCACCGACACCGGCGGCTCGGTGCGGGTACCGGCCGCGTTATGCGGACTGGTCGGACTCAAGGTCACCCATGGGCGTATCCCTCTCACGAGAGTGTTCCCTCTTGCCGAATCGCTGGACACAGTCGGTCCGCTGACCCGCACGGTCGAAGATGCTGCCACCGTGTTCTCAGTTCTGGCCGGATTGGATGTCGCCGATCCGTGGTCGATCGATCACCCGATCGATCCCGTAAAGAGCGTCGGTCTGGAATCTCTCACCGTCGGCATCCCCCACCCGTGGTTGGATCGATCACTGGCCGCCGAGCAGCAAGCCGGCTTCGACCATCTCCTGGCGGCCTTGAACGAGGCTGGAGCGACCGTCACCCATTTCGACGACCCGGAGATCGACGCCACCGCGGTCCCGGCCGGAGCCTACGCAGAAGTCGCGACCGTGCATCGTGACTGGTTCAGAGAAGACCCGACACGATACGGGCCTGCGATACGCGATCGGCTGGAACTGGTGCTCGCACTCGATCCGGCCGAGATCGCCGCGGCCCGCCGATGGCGCAAGCTTCTGCGAGCCCGTTTCGTGTCCGCCTTCACTCGATTCGACATCCTGGCGACGCCGTCGACCGCAGCCCGCTCCAAGAAGATCGGCACCGATTATCTCGACCTCGGGGCCGGGTGGGAGCCATCGAGGCCGGCGCTGTCCTGGTTCACATCCCTCGTCAACCAAGCCGACCTTCCGGCGTTGGTCCTCCCCATCGAGGCTCCCCGAGTCGAGGGATTACCACCGTCGATCCAGCTGATCGGACCGCATTGGAGCGAGTCGCGACTGCTCGGAATCGGTCTGTCACTCGAAGCCGCCGGACTGATAGCGCACCGGACGCCTGAGAGGCTGCTTGGGTGAACGAATAGGCATACAATGACGACCGTCGCACACCCGGAGGACGACACGACAACCGAGGGGCCAATCCGGAAGATCGGACCCACCCAACGCGTTCCTCATCACAACCCATTCAAGGAGTGATCGGACCGTGTCCGAAACTTCGACCATCGAACCCACAGATGCCGAAGCTCAGAATGTTTCGGCGGTAGCGATCCGTTTCGCCGGTGACTCCGGTGACGGCATGCAGGTAGCCGGAACCCGATTCACCGAAGCTTCGGCCATTTTCGGTAACGATCTGGCGACCTTCCCGAATTTCCCCGCCGAGATCCGTGCTCCGGCCGGGACGCTGCCGGGCGTGTCGTCGTTCCAGGTGCAGATCGCGGACCGCGACATCCTGACTGCCGGCGATAACCCCGACGTGCTGGTCGCAATGAACCCCGCAGCCCTCAAGGCGAACCTGGCCGACCTAGCTCCGGCCGGCACGCTCATCGTCAACTCCGATGCCTTCGAGGAACGCAATCTCGCCAAGGCCGGATACGACGCCAACCCGCTCACCGATGGGTCGTTGGATGCTTATCGCCTCCTCGAGGTTCCGATGGAGGCGTTGACCAAGGAGGCCGTCAAGGACACCGGCCTAAAGGGGCGCGGTGTGCTGCGGTCCAAGAACTTCTTCGCGTTGGGCCTGATGGCTTGGATGTTCGACCGCCCCCACGAGCCGACACTGAAGTGGATTGACGAAAAGTTCGGCAACGACGAAGCCGTCCGGTCGGGCAACGAGCTGGCGTTCAAGGCCGGGTACAACCTCGGAGAAACGACCGAGATGTTCCGCAACACCTTCGAGGTCAAGCCGGCGACGCTGCCACCCGGCACCTACACCACCGTCACCGGCAACCAAGCGTTGGCGTGGGGCCTGGTGGCTGCAGCCCAAGCGGCCAAGCTGCCCCTCTTCTACGGTTCATACCCGATCACGCCGGCTTCGGACATTCTCCACGAACTCGCCAAGCACCGCAATTTCGGGGTACGAACCTTCCAGGCTGAAGATGAGATCGCTGCCGTGGGGGCCGCCGTCGGCGCCTCATTTGTGGGGCACCTCGGCGTCACCGGGACCAGTGGGCCCGGCCTCGCCCTCAAGAGCGAGACCATCAGCCTGGCCTTGATCCTCGAACTGCCGCTGCTGATCGTCAACGTCCAGCGCGGCGGGCCGTCGACCGGGCTTCCCACCAAGACGGAACAATCTGATCTTCTGATGGTGATGTACGGACGCCACGGCGAATCACCGTTGCCGATAGTCTCGATCTCGACGCCGGCCGACGCATTCGAGACCACGATCGAAGCGGTCCGCATCGCTCTCAAATACATGACGCCGGTGATCCTGATGAGCGACGGCTACATCGCCACCAGTGCCGAGCCATGGCTGCTCCCCGACGTGTCGCAATTGCCCGACATCTCCGTTTCATTCGCCACCGAGACCAACGGTGAAGACGGAGAGTTCCTACCGTACCTGCGCGATCCGGACACCCTCGCTCGGCCATGGGCAATACCGGGAACCGCCGGCCTCGAGCACCGCGTCGGAGGCTTGGAGAAGGAGGACAAGACCGGCGATGTGTCCTACAACCCCCTGAACCACGAAAAGATGACGATATTGCGAGAGGAAAAGATCGCCGGCATCGCCAACGACATCCCTGAGATCGAAGTCGACCCCGATGCCGACGCCGATCTCCTGGTGCTGGGGTGGGGATCGTCGTACGGTCCGATTACCTCCGGGATCCGGCGGGTCCGGGCACGCGGGCTCAAGGTGGCACAGGTACATCTGCGATACATCAACCCTTTCCCGAGAAATCTCGACGAGGTACTGCGCAGGTACCCCAAGGTGCTCATTCCCGAGCTCAACCGCGGGCAACTGTGGCGCCTCATACGAAGCGAGTTCCTCGTCGATGCCACGTCTTATTCCAAGGTCCAGGGCCAACCATTCAAGTCCATAGAGATCGAAACCAAGATCATGGAGATGCTCGAGTCATGACCGACACCGCCGCCCGCTACACCCGCCAGGACTACCAGACCGACCAGGAGGTCCGCTGGTGCCCCGGATGCGGGGACTACACCATCCTCGCTTCGGTGCAGAATTTCATGGCAGGCCTCGATGTCGACAAGGAAAAGGTGGTGTTCGTGTCAGGGATCGGGTGTGCCGCCCGGTTCCCTTATTACATGAACACCTACGGGATGCACAGCATCCACGGCCGGGCTCCCGCCATCGCCAGCGGTATCGCCGTGGCACGGCCCGAGCTCTCGGTGTGGGTGGTTACCGGCGACGGCGACTCGTTGTCGATCGGGGGCAACCACCTCATTCATGCGATGCGCCGCAATGTCAATATCAAGATCCTGCTCTTCAACAACCAGATCTACGGACTGACCAAGGGCCAGTACTCACCGACCAGCGAGGTCGGCAAACGCACCAAGTCGAGCCCGACCGGCTCGATCGACCATCCGTTCAACCCCATCAGCCTGGCCCTCGGAGCCGAGGCCAGTTTCGTCGCCCGCACCATCGACATGGACCGCGACCACACCCAGGAGATGCTCCAGCGCGCCTACGACCACGATGGGTCGGCGCTGATCGAGATCTACCAGAACTGCAATGTATTCAACGACAAGGCATTCATTCAGCTCACCGGACGTGAGGAGCGAGAACTCAATCGGATCAAAATCGAGCACGGCCGGCCGGTCGTGTTCGGCCCGGATGATGAGTACGGAGTGGTCATCGATGATGGAGCAGCCCGGATCGTCGAGGTCTCCGCTGTCGGGATCGATGCCATCCACGTTCACAACGCGCAAGCGTCCACCCCGGCCGCAGCCTTTGCCCTCAGCCGACTCAGCCACGGCCCGTACGGGCCGACGCCGGTCGGTGTATTTCGCGAAAAACCGCGGCTCATGTACGAAGACGGATTGCAGCAGCAAATCCACGATAGCCAGGCAGACCGCGGGCCCGGTGATCTCCAGGCTCTGATCGGCTCCACCGGGACCTGGACGGTTGAATAGCGTGCAGCATGCAGGAAACAGCGATAGGCCGAAGCCTTCCTTTGCTGCCTGCTGCAAGCTGCCGGCTGCACGCTCGTGTCTGACACGGTTCACGTTCGCTATACCAAGTGGGACGGAACGCTTCACTGGCACTTCGACGCCGTTCTGATAGGTCGCGATCAACACGGCACGTGGCTCCTCGTCGAACCGGGGAGCGAATACCGAGCCTGAATATGCTCAACCCGGTTCGGTCGTCGAGTTGCAGGCACTGCCCATCGAGGGAATCAGCCCCGGAACACCGGTGTCGGTCTGGGTGGACCCCAACCAGGCAAGCTTCGAAGTCTGATCCCAGTCGGTACGAGAGCGGCTTGACGTCGGTGCAGACGGTTCACAGCGCCGACCGGACGGCTACTGGACGCAGAACCAGTTCCCCTCCGGATCGAACATCTCGAGCCAGGTTTCGCCCGCCATCCCCGTCGTCTCACGGGAGAACCTCGCTCCCAGCGCCTCGAGTCTCCGGCGCTCCAGCACGAGCGCCTCCCGGCGCTCTTCATCCGTAAGGTCTACCGACTTCCGCCCGATCGAGTTGATATCGAGGTGTACCCGCTGGGTGGGCGCACCTCCGTCCCACCGCTCGAAGAGAATCCTGGGACCCACGCCATCCGGATCGACAACCGCACTCAGGTCATTTCGCCGGTCCTCGGGAATGCCGACCTCGTCTGCGAATGCAGACCACGAATCGAATCCAGACGGCGGCGCCTGCTCCACGTATCCGAGGGCTCCGGCCCAGAACTCGGTGAGTCGTGCCGGGTCGTCGCACGCGATGACGATCTGGATGCCGTGAGCCACGCGACCGCGTCAGGTCCCGACGTCGTTGAGCACCTCTCGGGCCTCTGCCATGGTGAATCGGCCTTCGGTGATCTCGCGGCCGACCACGACGCCGCCGAGACGTCTCTCTTCGCTCTCGAGCTCGACCAGAGCCTCGAGATCAGCCATGTCGCGAGCACCGCCAGATGCAACAACCGGCTCGGTTACAAATCCAATGGCGCGACGAAGTATCCCGAGGTTTGCTTGTGCCTTGAGCGCATCACGCCCGGCCTCTTGGACCATGAAGGCGGCGACGCCGGCCGACGACAACTCGATCATCACTTCTTCCATGTACCGACCGCTGTCGACCGTCCACCCTCGAATGGCAAGCTCCTCATCTGGACGGACGTCGAGGCTGACTGCGATCTTGTCCGGGTATTCCCGGCACAGGTCCCAAATCATTATCTGACCTTCGATTGCCGCCGTCCCCATCACGACTCGCCACGCTCCCATACCGAGGAGCCGTTCGACCTCCGCGGGTGAACGTATCCCGCCGGCAACCTGGACCGGCACCTTCACCGCATCGATGATCTCTCCGATCAGGGACCGGTTCTCGTAGTCCCCGTATGCGGCCGCGTCCAGATCGACGATATGAAGGCGGTCGGCGCCCTTGGCGACCCAGCCACGAGCCCGCTCGACGGGATCGGCGTCGAGTGAGATCGCCTCGGTGAGGACCCCGGTGGGGAGGCGGACGGCTTTTCGATCGAGGATGTTGACGCGTGCGTAGAGATCCATGGGGTCACCCTACGCGATTGCCATGACCTAGAGACCGCCAGTCTCCAGTCTCCAGTCTCCAGCCAGAACGGCTCCGACCGATCCGCACCACCTATCCCCTGAGCCCCTAAACGCCTTTGCTGATCCCCGCAAAGAGGTCCGGGTCGTCTGGCGCGCACTCGACGCTCGAATGCACCAAGGTAAACGACTCGAATCCGATGAAGCCGCGCAGCATGTCGGAAGACAGGTTCCTGATCCACGAGTCGGCGGCAAACTGGGTGTCGTGGCACAGCAGCGCCCGATGCTTGAGATCGAACATCTCACCGACATCGATGGTCGTGGTGATATGACCTTCCAGCGAACCCGCT
This sequence comes from Acidobacteriota bacterium, assembly GCA_022571885.1. Classification (GTDB taxonomy): domain Bacteria; phylum Actinomycetota; class Acidimicrobiia; order Spongiisociales; family UBA11373; genus JACZWZ01. The sequence continues at coordinate 3,582 of JACZWZ010000019.1, read as the reverse complement.
GCCGGCTCCTCGGCCTCGACACCCACCCCGAGATCGGAGGTCATCTGCCGCCGCACCTTGATCATTCGATCCCGCGACCAGGTAGTCCAGTAGAGCTTGGAGGGCATCCACGGCTCCCCGTAGTCACCGACGGGGAATCGGCCAACGTCGGCGGCAGCCCAATAGGCGGCGGTTCCGATCCGGTGTACCTGGATGTGGTCGGGATGCCCATATCCACCGAAGGGGTCGTAAGCGGTGACGACCTCCGGTCGATGTTCTCGAATTATCCGGACCAATCGGCCGATTGCTTCGAAGAAATCGGCCCTCCAGAATGCCTCCGGGTGCTGGTTTTGGGGGGTGCCCATCATTCCCGAGTCGCGGAATCCCAGGAATACCGGCTCACCTACGCCAAGCACCTCGAGAGCCGCGATCAATTCGGAGGTCCGGATCTCACCGAGTCGGTCCCGCACTTCGTCGGCGTCGTCGCGGTTGTGAATCTCCCCCGCTTCGCCCCTGGTAGCGGTGACGACGGTGACCGGGATCCCCGCCGCAGCCAACGATGCGAGAGTCCCTCCCATGGCGATCGACTCGTCGTCGGGATGAGCGTGGAAAGAGACAAGACCAGACATTGACGAGCGACTCTACCGGGCGGGCGCACCCATAAACCGTAAGCACCTCTAGGTTCCGCGTCATGAAATCGAAACCTCGGGCGGGCCGGCCCGCCATAAGGGGCCGCACGCATCGGCGGTGTGGAGCGGCCGATGCCGATTCCCGTTTCCAGTTCCCCGTTCCCCGTTCCCGAATCAGGTCTCGGTGGCTTCAACCGCCGCCACAAGCCCAGCACCGTCATTCGGGGAACGGGAAGCGAGGTACGCGAAACGTCGCCCAGCCAGACTCGGCGTTGGATCAACAGGCCGCGACCCGCCCCAAATCCGCCACGGCCCCAAGCATGGATTTCGCGCTTTCTTGTAGTTTCGAGTATCGTCCGCAACCCGCTCGACCATTGGTCGAGCGACCCAGCACGCGCACAAGCCGGAGACGATGCGCCAAATGACACGACGACTTTTTACGGTGGGCCTGGCGGTGGTTGCAGTGATGGCCACCATGGCTCCGGCCGCACTCGCCAATCACCAGAAAAACCCCAAGACCGGGCCCGACCACGCTTACGGCGAAGATGTCGGCTACTCCCTCGTGTTCCCCGTTGCCGGGACCAACAATTTTGGAGACCACTTCTGGTCGGCACGAGGCAACGGCGAGCACCACGCGGTCGACATCATGGCCAACAAGATGACACCGGTCGTCGCGGTCGCTTCCGGTACGGTGCAGTGGGTGGGCTCACGCTGCTGCACCCTCCGGATCAAGCACGACGACGGGTGGTCTTCCAGTTACATCCACCTCAACAACGACACTCCCGGGACCGACGACGGCCAGGGATGGGGCATTGCCCCGGGAATCAGCAAGGGAACGCACGTAGCTGCGGGCCAACTGATCGGCTGGGTTGGTGACAGCGGCAATGCCGAGAGGACAGCATCCCATCTTCATCTGGAGCTCATTGATCCCCACGGGGTCTACGTAGATCCGTACCCGGCGTTGCGAGCTGCCGACACCGGCGAGTCGGTTGCGATCTGCAAGCAGCCCGACGTGTCATCGATTTCGACCCTGGTGGGCGGCTCCAGCCTGCTGCGACTCGGCGCCCGCGGAACCGCGATCTCACAACTCCAGCAGTTCCTCGGCGCGATCGGCCATGACGTCGGCTCCGCCGACGGAATATTCGGACCGAAGACGCTTGCAGGCATCCGCCAATTCCAGGAACGCCAAGGACTCAACCCCGATGGGGTCATCGGATCCAAGACTCGGAACGCCATCAGTCGGCTTGCCAAAGCGCTCCCCGCGGCCGCGGTACTCGACAAGAATGGCAGAGTGCTGCGCCCCGGTGCGCGGGGCGCAGACGTGAGGCAGATCCAGGAGATACTGGCGTTGACGGGACACAGCCCCGGAGGCGCGGACGGCGTTCTCGGACCGAAGACGCAGGCGGCCATCGAGGCGTTCCAGGCTGAGGCCGGCCTCAAGATCGACGGCAAGATCGGCCCCAATACTCGGGCTCAGCTATCGGCAGCTCTTGGCCTATCAGGACTCAAGCTCTGCAGCTGACCAGGCTCTAGGAGGACACGCCAGTGGGCGCAGACTCGGTGGCCCAGGCTGGGGATCGCCGGCCACATCGCGATGATCCATACCACGCAGAGCGCTGGAATGGCGCCAGAGCGTTCGCCTATTGGCGAACGTTGCTATCGGCGAACCTGGTGGCTGTGCTGGCGTTCGCTGCTTGCTCTCCCGATCCCCTCGAGGAGTATTTGAACCACGTCGGTGAGATCACAGAGACCATGCGCCGCAACAGCATCGTGGCGCTTCCCGATCCCTCCCAGCCAACGCCGGAAAGCGTGTCCGACGTGATCAACGCCCGTCGTTCGGCCACCAACGCACTCGAGTCGATGGCACCACCTATCGAGATCCGCCCCGAACATGCGGCGCTCGTGCTCGCTCTCTCCGAACTGACGGACGCCGGTGACAGGATCCTGGCCGAAACGACCCAACTCGATTCGAGCGCGTTCACCACGGCCATTGAATCGGCGACGGCACTCCAAGAGATGGCCCGCCGAGTGACGATTGCGTGTGTTGCCCTCGAAACCCGCGCCGAACAGTTGGGATACGACTTCGACCTGAGGTGTTGAGCAAGCGAGGTCGACGTCGAGCCTCTCGAGACTCCTAATCTCGCACCATGCCGTCGGACACCTTCTCGCACACTGCCATTGTCAGCGCCACTCCGGCGTCCATCTACTCGGCGTTGCAGCAGGCGGATACCTGGAAGGGCATCGGTCCCATCGACAACGTCTGGGACGCCACCCACGAAGGAGACAGGCTTGTCAGTTTCAAGTGGAGTGCCCACGCCGTCGGCAAGTCATGGGAAGGGACTGCTCGGCGCGGCTCCGACCAAGTGGCCGACGAAATGACACTCGACCTGGATTCATCAGAAATCGCCGGGACCATCGCAGTCACGCTCCTACCGGATGGGAATTCCACGGCCCTGACCGTCAAGCTCTCCGCCCGCTCCAAGGGACTCGTTGCGGGCATGTTCTGGGGCGTCGTAACCGACGCTCTCCGCAAGGGCATGCCGGCCCAGGTCGAGGCATTCGGCAAGCAGTTCTGAAAAGAAGTCACCAGTCACCAGTCAGATTCCAAACGCGTTCTGGCTGGAGACTGGGGACTCGACCGCACGTGACCGAAGGCGTGGCAGGCGCGTCCGCAACCTGAACCCGGACGACGTCTGGAACTGGAGACTGACGAGGCTATGCCTCGTCTTCCACCTCAGCCAGTGCCTGCGCCAACTCACGAGCCTGCTCGACGTCACCCTCTGCAATCTCGGCCCGATCGGTGAGCAGCGTCACCTCGTTCTTGAAGATCTGAAGGAAACCCCCGTGCAGCGCAATCGTCACCGGATCACCCGCAGCCGGATGGATCACGGTGGAGCCCGTGGCAAGCGCCGCCATCGTCGGCTCGTGGTCGGCGAGAATGCCGATCTCGCCCTCGGTGGTTCGAGTCACAAGC
>JACZWZ010000131.1 GCA_022571885.1 Acidobacteriota bacterium | reverse complement strand
CTGGCGGTGATCGCCATCATCTACGGCGCTCTCGCCTGCTTGGCCCAGACCGACCTGAAGCGTCTCATCGCCTTCTCGTCGGTGGGTCACATGGGATTCGTGATGCTGGGCATCTCGACCCTGACCGACATCGGTATCAATGCAGCCATCATCGGAATGGTTGCTCACGGCGTCATCACGGGACTGTTGTTCTTTGTGGCCGGTTCGATGTCGCACCGTTATCACACCCGCGAGATGTCGCGGCTCGGCGGCAACATGAAGCTGATGCCGGTAATGGGCGGGATCCTCGCCTTTACCGCGATGGCGTCACTCGGGTTGCCCGGACTGGCCGGTTTCTGGGGCGAGTTCATGGCGTTGCTCGGATCGTTCAGTCCGCTCGACGGCCTCAGTCTCGGGGTGTTTCGCAGCGCCATGGTCATCGGTGCCATCGGCACGGTGTTGACAGCAGGCTATCTGTTGTGGATGTTGCAGAAGGTCAATCTCGGCGAGCCCTCTGAGGAGTGGAGCGGCCAGGAATTCCACGACGTCGATGGGTTCGAGCTGGCGGCTTGGGTGCCGCTCATCGTTGTGATCTTGGCCATCGGGGTGTTCCCGAAGATCGTCTTCGGTGCGACCAATGGTGCAGTTGTCCACCTGGTGAAGACCGCCTTCGGAGGCTGATCGAGTGTTCGACTACCACGCCATTGCACCGGAGCTGATCCTGGGGGTGACGCTGATCGCGGTGGTCTTCATCGACCTGATCCTGTCCGACCGCTATAAGTACCTGGTGGGTGTCACGGCTCTCGTCGGCTTGACCGCCGCCGCATTCCCATTGTTGACGCTGGCCGTCTGTGGTGACCTCAGCACTTGCGCCGACACCGGCTCTCGGGTTCTGTTTGGGGGCTCGTACGTCATCGATGATTTCGCTCTGGTGCTCAAGGGTCTGTTCATCGTTGTCGGCGTGATCACCTTGTTGCTGTCGGTCGGCTACATCGAGAGCGATGACTACTACCAAGGCGAGTTCTACTTCCTGGTGCTCGCCTCGATCACAGGCGCAGTAGTGATGGCATCGTCACGCGACCTGATCACGATGTTCATCGGGCTCGAGTTGGTGTCGGGTCCCGCCTTCCTGCTCGCCGGGTGGCGCAAGGGCGACACCCGGAGCAACGAGGCCGCACTCAAGTTCTTTCTGATCGGCGTGTTGTCGGCGGCAATCCTTTTGTTCGGTATGTCGCTCGTTTACGGCCTCACCGGGGAGGTCACCTTCACTGGAATCGCAGCGGCATCGGCGGCGCTCGACCTGGCCAACGAGCCTGCTTTCGTGCTGGCGGTGGTGTTCGTGCTGGTCGGCTTTGCCTTCAAGATCTCGGCGGTGCCATTCCACTTCTGGGCGCCGGACACCTACCAGGGGGCTCCGACGCCGGTGGCCGCCTATTTGTCGGTCGGCTCGAAGACGGCAGGGTTCGTCGGTCTGCTCACGCTCTGTTATCAAGCGTTTGGACCGGTGCGGGAGATTTGGGGTCCGATCCTGTGGATTCTGGCGGTGTTGTCGATGACAGTCGGCAACCTGGTCGCCCTCCGGCAGACAAACATCGTACGTCTGCTCGGCTACTCATCCATCGCCCACGCAGGTTTCATTCTGGTGCCATTCGCGATGGCGGCCACCTACGACTCGGTCGGGCTCGAGGATGCGTTCTTCGGCACGGTCACCTACATACTCATATACGCCTTCATGAACCTTGGAGCGTTTGCAGCAGTCATCGCCATTTCGGCCAGGGTGGGATCCGGTGAGATCGACGCGTGGGGTGGGCTAGGCCGGTACTCGCCGAACCTGGCGGCCTTGGTCACGATGTTCTTCTTTGCTCTTGCCGGCATTCCGCCACTGGCGGGGTGGTTTGCCAAGTTTGTGATGTTCCGCGCGGTCATCGGCGCCTTCAGCTCACCATGGGCGATTGTGCTGGCCGCCATTGCAGCAGTAAACGCCGTCATCGCTCTCGTGTACTACGCACGGGTCGTCAAGACCGTCTACATGGATCCGATTCCGGAGCATGCCGACGCCGATTCGCCGACCGTCGTGGCTCCCTCGCTCAAGTTGGCTCTGGCCATCACGGCGGTGGCCGTGATCGTCGTCGGATTCTTCCCGCAGATCCTCGCCTTCTTCGGGGATGCCAGTCGAGCCCTGGCATCGGGGATGTAAGAAGTCGTTAGTCGTTAGTCATTAGTCCTTAGGAAGAAGGCTCGTTCGCTCTGGCCTAATGCCTAACGCCTAACCCCTAATCCCTGCTGCCCTCGTCATACACCCTGCCTCCCTGCCCGGTAGCCTTGCCTTGGCCCCGAGGAGAGGATCAGTTGATGAAGATCGCAAAGTTGTGGAGGTTCGTGCTGGCGGCAACCCTCATCCTGTGGGGCCTGCAGCTACTCGATGTACTCACGTTCTCGAGTGCCTCCGACATTGTCGGCATCGGGGGCGTGGCCTCCGGTGTCCTCCTCCTGCTCGACAAGTAGCCGGTCGTAGGACCGAATCCGGCGGTCCCCCCCATCAATCAGCCTTCGGCCAATCGACTCCCCCGCGAGGGTGTCGGATTGCGCGATAGGGCCGATGGCTCTCTTTTCTGAACCCTCTCTCCTTTGAGTGTCTGGTTGCGCGATAGGACCGACGGTTCTGTCCTGACCACTCTCCCAACGAGGGTGTCTGGTTGCGCGACAGGACCGACGGTTCTCTTCTCTGAACACTCTCCCACGAGGGTGTCTGGTTGCGCGACAGGGCCGACGGTTCTCTTCTCTGAACACTCTCCCCTTTGGGGGGAGTCAGCGAGCGAAGCGAGCTGGTGGGGGGTTCTGAGGTCGACATTGGAATTGGGTTGGTGCTCGGTAGTGGGATCGAGGGAGGCGGCACCCCCCACCAATCGACCTGCGGCCGATTGACTCCCCCCACAGGGGAGAGTGATCCAGACACCACGGAGTCGGACGCTCAACCAGAGAGATCACCCCTGTGGGGGAGTGGTTCCCTCTTCCTAAGGACTAACGACTAAGGGCTAACGACTTGCCGCCTAGCGCGACCCCAGAGCATCGGAATCGCCACAGTCGGCGCAGTGATAGGCATCGATCCGTCCGGCGGGAGTCCGTTGTTGGCCTCGGCCCTTCTCCCACAGTGGTCGCGGGGCGTAGACGACGCGATCGGAGCCGCACGAGCGGCAACGCGCCGAGAGATCGCGATCCCATGTGTGCCCGCAGGCCTCGCAGTGCACGGTGATCGTGTCATCGGAGCGCTGACCACTTAGAAGATCCGATTCGCCGCATTGCGGGCAGGTCACGCCTTTCACCGGCTCAGCCTATGCCAGATCGGGCATCGGGCATCGGGCATCAGTCACAATGTGCCGGTGATTTTCGACCAGATCATCGACGAGATCCGGCGCGACGGCCCCATCGGGTTCGACCGGTTCATGGAGATCGCCTTGTACGCCCCCGACGGCGGGTATTTCACCACCGGTTCGCTGCGGTCGGACCGAGGTGGCGATTTCCTCACCAGCCCCGAGGTCAGCCCGTTGTTCGGGGACACGATCGCCCGTTTCGTGGCCGCCGAACAGGGACGAATAGGTGAGCCCTTCTCGGTGATCGAGGTGGGAGGGGGCAGCGGATCGTTGCTGCGGCCTCTTCTCGACGGCTTGGACCCGGCTCCGCCGGCGCTGGTGATCGAGCGATCGGCCGCGGCCCGGGCCTCTCTCGGGTCGACCGTTCCGGAGGCCGAAGTCATCGCCGAGTTGAGCCGGATGCGAGGGGTCATCGTCGCCAACGAGTTGTTGGACAACATGCCGGCGGTGCTCGTTGTGAAGCGCAGCGACCAATGGATGGAGCGCCATGTCTCAGTTGCCGACTCGGGTCTGGAGTTGGTCGACGCCGAACCGCGGACCGAGGTGGTTGAGTGGGCGGATCGTTACGCCGGGCCGGTGCCTGAGGGCGGCCAGGTCGAAGTCCAGCTCCAGGCGACAGATTGGATTCGGGGGGCCCTCGCCCAACTCGACGCTGGTGCTCTACTTCTGTTCGATTACGGAGATCTGGCCGAGAATCTGGTGTCTCGGCGAGCCGAGGGGACGGTGCGCACCTATCGGTCGCATCACCTGGGACCGGACCCTCTGGCCGAGCCCGGAGCGACCGATATCACGATGGATGTGAACTTCTCGGCGGCGGTGGCGGAGGCTGAGAATTCCGGTGCCAAGGTCGAGTTCATGCGTCAGGTCGACTTCCTCGAGCAGTGGGGGCTACAGGACCATGTCGGTGCCCTTCGCCACGAGGAACTGGCTGCAGCCCGTGACGGACGAACGATGGAGCGCCTGATGCTGAGAAGCAGAATCACCGATGCCGAGACGTTGATGCATCCTCGGGGGCTTGGCGATTTCCGGGTGTTGGTGTGTCGAAGATGAACGGCAGCCACGGTCGTGGCTCGTCACCCTCCGGCGCAGAATCCCCGCCTCGGTAGGCTCTGGGGCGTGAAGAACAACTTCAAGACCCTGGTGCTGATGGCGACGCTCGGGGCGCTCTTCGTCGGCGTCGGGCAGCTTCTGGGCGGTACCAGCGGCGCCGCCATCGCGCTTGGCATCGCCGGGGCGATGAACTTCGCCATGTACTTCTTGTCACACAAGCTCGCGCTCAAGAGCGCTAAGGCCATGCCGGTCGAAGAGCACGAGCTGCCCAACGTTTACTCGATCGTCCGTTCCCTCGCCCAACGCGAGGGGATGCCGATGCCGAAGATCTACCTGATCCAGTCTCCCCAGCCGAACGCCTTCGCCACCGGCCGCAACCCGAGTCACGCTGCGGTGGCAGTGACAACCGGGATCGTCGAACTGATGGATTATGCCGAGCTCGAAGGTGTGCTGGCCCACGAACTGTCACATGTCAAGAATCGAGACATCCTGATCTCGTCGATTGCAGCCACGGTGGCGGTGGCGTTGTCGTTCTTGGTGCGGATCTCATTCTGGACTGGCATGGGCCGTGGCCGCCGCGGCGGCAGCGGCATCTCGGCGATCATCGGGATCCTGGCGTTCGTCCTCGCTCCACTGGCGGCGATGGTCATCCAGATGGCGATCAGCCGCTCCCGCGAATACCAGGCCGATCGAAGTGGTTCGGAGACGACCGGTTCACCGCTCGCACTGGCTCGAGCCCTGGCCAAGTTGGAACAGGGGACCTCGAAGATCCCGATGAAGATCGATCCTTCGACTGCACAGCTGTTTATCGCTGATCCGCTCAAGGCACTCGGCGGCGGCAGGGGCGGTCGGAGAGGCATGATCCGGATGTTCTCGACACATCCGCCGATCCAAGAGAGGATCAATCGTCTCGAGGATATGGCTCAGGGCGGGTTGATTCGGTAGGTCGGTTCCTGCGGAACCTCCCCGCAATTCGCTAGAGGTCGGTTCCTGCGGAACCTCCCGCAAATCGAGAGAGGTCGGTTCCTGCGGAACCTCCCGCAATTCGCAAGAGAAGATTGGACTATCGCTTGCTTGTTGCGGCGTTATCTACTCCTCGGTCACCGCATCCGTTTCCAGTTGTTGCATGCCGAACAGTGAGTAGCCGACGGCGGCCAGACCCGGGATTCCGAACCAGAGAGCAACCGAGACGGCGGTGACCTCATCGACCAGGATGCTGATCAACATCACGACGAAGATGATCAGCCCTGCGGTTCCGATGCCGAGCAGCACGCTGCTGCGCCAGGTGATCCCGGAATAGACCACGAATCCGGTGATGGCCGCGAACAGGATGATCCATCCGTCATCAGTTTGGAAGAGGCCCAGTCCCTGGAACCCGGCGTAGAGGGCACCAATGGCAAAGCCGGTGTTGCGCGGCCTGAGCCGTGCCTCATTGGTGAACCAGACCCAGGCGACTCCGAGGGCTGCACCGAAGACCAGCGCCAGCCACTCGAACTCGGGCGCGCCTCCGGACACCGCGATTCGGATCACTTGATCCTGGGGACTGACCCACTCGCTGACCTGGATGAGTACGAGTGCCGCGTTCAGTATTTGAACTGCGGCGAAGAAGAGCACCAGTTGAGTGGGAACGGACTGGTGCCGCTGATAGGTCCACCATGCGGCTGCCGCGATCGGGACCACAATCAGCAGTGGGGTGAAATCGGCGGCATCCAACTCGAGCAGCAGCAGGTTGGTGGCGATCGCCCACAGCCCGAACCCGGCGGCCAGCGTTAAACCGCCCGAACGCTTGGTTGCTCCCTCGTCGTGTCCGGTCAGCCGGTAGCCGATGGCGAAGAGCAGCACTGCGCCGACGAGGACCACAAACCCGCCCGGAATGTTGTCGATGCCCCCGAAAAGGAAGTCATCGGAGATTGCTACTTCGATCATGAGGGCGATCGTCGCTACGAACAATGCCACCGATCCGAAGTATCCGAGTATCTCGGCGAGTCGTGGCGGCGACGGGGTGCCATCGGGCTTCCCTGCTAGCTCGGCCTGCTCGAACGAGATGAAGCCGTTCTTCAACAGACGCGCGGTCATCCTGCCTCCTTGGGTGGTGCCTCCTCAACAGGTTAAGCCCAAAGAGAAGGCGCCGGAAGCGCTTGCTCGACGATATCGGATTCGGACTGCAGCCCCATGGCTGCGAACCGGTTGGCAAAGAGCCGGAGGCGACGCTGAAAGTTACGTCAGAACCGCTATCCTCGCCCCGCCTTCGGTGGGATGCCCGAGCGGCCAAAGGGAGCAGACTGTAAATCTGCCGGCTACGCCTACGGAGGTTCAAATCCTCCTCCCACCACTGTTTTCCCGGGCCGACTTCGGCGGCGTTGCCGCCGAACAGGCGCCGGTCGGTCCTCCTCCGCATAGTGGGGCCCCTGCCCCACTGCGGCGGTAAGCGGCGCTGGGCAGTCGGGGGCTCGTACCAGTTCCGGTTTGTTTCGCCGCCGTTTGGCGGCGAAGCTCTTTCCCAATGTTGTGCCAGCGCCTCATTGCCCGGCGGCTCGTTACTGCGCGGTTCGGGCGGAGCGAGCACAGCTGGCTTGACTGTCGCGGAGAAGGTTCAGATCCTCCTCCCACCACGGGGATTTCGTACGAGTCCCACTTCGATTCGCCGCCGTTGGCGGCGAATCCTGTTTGTGTGGTCGGGGCTGCGCCTTTCTTCCTTGCGGCTCGTTACTGCGCGGTTCGGGCGGAGCGGGCAGAGCTGACCTTGACTGACGGGGAGAAGGTTCAAATCCTCCTCCCACCACTGTCTTCCCGGACCGACTTCGTCGCCTGCGGCGACGAACAGCCGCCGGTCGGCCGTCCTCCATATGTTGGAGCCTCTGCCCACTGCGGTCGTGATGCGGCGAGGTAGGCCCAAAGCGCGCGGAGAAGCGGGGTAGACGTGATCGCCCACCCCGCTTCTCTACGTGGTGCTATGAGGCCTAGGCCCC
>JACZWZ010000130.1:4550-7458 GCA_022571885.1 Acidobacteriota bacterium | reverse complement strand
CATCCTGACCACAGAATCATCGGCCATCCCAACCCAAAACCCACAATACGACGTGTGACCTTGCACTAGCATGGTAGTGCTCTCCGGGCGTATGCACTTACCAGCGCACCACACACCCGGGCTGCGGTGCACATCAGCCGTCGCACCGCGTCTCATCTACATTATCCGCCGGTAGGTCGGGTCCGCAGCCCAGACATCCTTCTGGAGTTGCCGGGCAGTCCGCAATCCGGGCTGGTCTACGATTCGAGCGACGGCTTGATGTTCAGTTCGAGCACGATCTCGTCGTGGATGGGGATGCCACCCTCGCCTACCTCGGGAATCTGGGGCTTGATCCGCTTGATCACCTCAGTATGGATGCAGCGTGGGGCGGCGCCCTCGGGGACAATTATCCCCTCTTTGTTCTTCACCATCTTGATCTTGAAATGATTGCCACGCCAGTCGTCCTGCTTGCTTGCTCGGACCGCACTGTCCACCGCAAGCGCCAGAGCCTCGTTCTTGTCTAGATTGTCATACAGCGCCCGCTTCGGGGCTGTGTTCAACGTTGTTGGATACGATTCCCCCGCGGCCGGGTCCTGCACCTTCTTCGCGAGTTCGACGATCTTCTCCAGATACTCCTGGTAATCCAGCGCCTCTTGCCTTCGCTGTTCAATTAGGGTATCGAGCAATTCAGACATCTTCTCGTAGTACTTCGGGTTGATGGGCTGCTCATCGATGATGACTCTGCGGATGTTGTTTTCGATCGTTTCCGCAAGCGCGTCCTTATTCTTTCGGATGCCAGAAGGAAGTGCCTTTGCGGCCTCATCTGGGCCGCGTTCGATGATGAGGTCGAGCAGCCCAAGGTCATCGAAGCTTGACACGATCTCGGTGTCCTCTGCCTGGATATAGCTGTCGAGCAGGTGACGCATCGCCGGTTCGAACATCTTGAGATCCACATAATCTCCGCTGGCAAGCTTGATCTCCTGACGTGCTCTCGAGGTGCCGACGGGGTGCCCGGAACCCGGCGCATAGTGGTCTATCCGGGTCCATCTGGCGCAACTCGGTGCACTGAAGTGGTACAGAGTATCCGAGACCGACATGAATCTAGGAGACCCCGTCGTTACGGGCTTCTGTGCATCTCGATGCATCCTGAGGACATTGGGTGCAGTGGTGTCGGAGAGAGGACTCGAACCTCCACGCCCTGTTAGGGCACTAGGCCCTCAACCTAGATGCCCAGGACAACGCTGGACGGCGTGGGTGCATCACTGTGCACGTCGCGACGCAGTGAGGACACGCGGTGCAACTTCCGAGAACGTGCCGCGGCCACTCGAGGTGCCCGCTGAGGTGCCGTCAGGGGATCTCGCTTATCTCGAAGACGTTCCCGTCTGGATCGCGAAAGAAGCATCGGATCTCCGTGCCCCAGTCATGCGGAGGCGTGAGGAACCTCGCTCCCCTTGACCGCAACATATCGTAAGCCTGCTGGCAGTCGGGCACCCGTATCGTGAACGAGTGGCTCACGGTGCCGAGGTCTTGCGGGGCCCTGAACACGACGTCCGGCTTGTCCGCCGTCGGTTCGCCGCCGGTCACCAGCAGCAGCCAGACGCCGTTGAAGTCGAACACTGCCGACGTGCCCCCGTATTCGCGGTGCAGTCGCGCCCCGAGCACTTGTTCGTACCAATCCCGGGATGCTGCGATATCGCTCACCACCAGGATGTGGGTCAATTCCATCTCGGCGCTTGGAAACTCGTTGTCCAAGATCGTCCTTCATGTTGATCGGACCAAGCTCAGTCGAGTCACGTCAGTCGGCGGCAAGCACGTCTTCGATCCAGCTAAGGGCGGCGATCGCCGCGGGGAAGCCGACCGTCGTGACGGCGAGCACCCCGACCTGTCTGATCTCCTCAGGACCCGCTCCGGCATCGCGAGCCTTGCGGACGTTGGAGCGCACCGCCCCTTCTGCCGAGGCCCCAACCGCGATTGCCAGTTTCACCAGGCGCTGAGTGCGGGCATCGAGGGGTCCTGCGTCGTCGGAAGCGGCGCCGAGGGCGTCGAGGGCACTGGCGACCTCGGGGTAAGTGGCTCGGAAGTCCTTATAAACGTTCGGCAAGTATTCGGCCATGGCGCAACCTCCTCCACCTCGTCGCGGTCTCGCTTGGTTGAGGCTACCGGGCCCTGAGGACTGGCTGCTGTGTAGTCGCCGGGCGCAGGTCGTCACGAGCACGCTCAATGCAGCTCGGCGGACCGCCTTAGCTGAAAGGCGATCTGGTCCATTAGGCGGTGGTATCCGCTGAGGGTGGCTGGAGCGCCTGGGCTTCCTGCGGGTGCCGGGATGGTGTTCGGTACACCAACAGCGGTTACCAGCATTGGTGTCGCGGATGTGCCGAAGTATTTCGAGACGAGATCATCGAAGAAGGTCAAGCCGGACGCACCCAAACCTAGGGCGAATGCGGCCAACGCCAGACGGCCACAGACGATCCCAGCTTCGAGCTGGGCCACTCGGTAGCCACGGGACCCGAGGGCGTCCATGATCGGATCAAGCCGAGCATTGTGGAACACGGTGTAGGCCGAATCGCCGCCGAGTGGCTGGTTGAGGCACAACTCGGCGCTCACCTTCCGTGCCGATTCATTGGCGGCGATCAGTTTGACCGATGGACGGCTCCAGCGATACGCCCCGGGCTGGAGTCCGTCGATAGCGTGTGCGTTGATGTAATGCTCAAGCAGCGTGCCGCCGGGAGTCGCGTCCATGGCCACGGCCCGGGTGGCAGCAGCGAGCGGCCACATGAGCTGGTGCTGGCTAATGGAATCGTGGCGCATGGCTCTGGTTGAGCCTCGACGCAAGATGACAGACTCGATCGGCTCCTCGGGCGCCGACGCCTGCGAGTCGATGCTGATCGGCATCTTGGAGCTGACCGCCCGGGCCGCGCGCAGCCATTCG
>JACZWZ010000130.1:0-4540 GCA_022571885.1 Acidobacteriota bacterium | reverse complement strand
TTCCTGGCGGAGCGGGGGGAGCTCGGCCGCAGCCAGATATTCGAAGCGCGGACTCGCCACGAGGAAGCGCGACTCGTCGATCTCGTCGACCGTCAATGCGCTGCCTGCCTGGGCCTCGACGACGAGGGGAAGGCGGATCGGGTTGGGCGCGACCGGGGCAACCTCGAAGTTCAAGGGTGCCAGATGTGAAGTCGGGGGCGTTCTTGTCTCAGCCTGGGGTCCCAGTGCTACAAGCGCTACTGGAATTTCATCCACGCCGTCAATCCCCAGCAGATCCGTCACTGTCTGGTCGGCGAATCCGGCGAAGATCTTGGCATCAACGCCGTGGGCCTCGGTCGCTGCCAGCAGGTTCGCCAGCATCGCGCCGGTGTCCCAATAGAGGTGGCGCCAGCCCCGTTCTCCGTACTTCCAGGTTGTGCGCCAAACGAGGCCCGTAAAGATGAGTAGGACGGGCGCGCTCAGCGAAACCGAATCGCGAAAGTCGCCCGAGCGCAGCTCCGTCAGCCCGAATTCCAAGGGTGCAAAGTGGTGCACTCCGGCTGGTACGCCGGCTATCCCAGGTCCGGCGACGACGTAGACCTCGACCGGGTGAAGGTTCCCGGCCGACATCGCGGCGCGGAAATAGATCTTCCTCGCGGCTGATGCTGCAGTGGCACGGGTGACACCGGCGGTGAGATAGAGAAGCGTCGCCAGCAGTGACGCGTCGAGAGGTTTCCTATCACCCTGGGCACCGCTTAGGACTGCCACCGCAGGGTGAGTCGACGGGACCAGCGCACGCGGCAACGGGTGAAATGGGCGGTTGCGATACCTCTTGAACGGTTCAGGTGCGTTACCCGGATCAAGTCGATGGTATTGGACGAGCCGCTCCGGCTGCACCGGGTGCGTCCCATGCTTGGTCGAATCGTGGATGGCGTCCGCTGCTGCGCGCGTCTGCACCGTAACCTCGCATCGGCTTCGATTGGAGTAGACCTATGCCCAAGCACAGTCAGATCGACCAGACCATGCCGAAAACGACGCTCGCATGTTGACAGCGGCGGTCACCCTCAGCCTGAGTGGTCCGCTTCGGTTGCAGGGTCGCCAGGCCGCCCGCGGCCTCGAGTTGTGGGCGTCTACAGAGAACATAACCCTGCAAATCGTGGACGACGCAGGCTCTCCATCCAAGGCGGTCGCTGCATACCGCGAATGGCTGGGCACCGAAATCGACCTGTTGTTGGGTCCCTATGGCAGTGGCCTGCTGCGTAGGGTAGGACCGCTCGCCTCCGCCCACGGGTCCTTGCTCTGGAATCACGGTGGCTCCGCCGACGACTTGGCTCGTCGGTTGGTGGTTTCTATTCCGGCACCTGCTTCGACCTACTTCGTGGGCGCCGTGGAGCTTGCCTTCCGGAGGGGTCTGCAGGAGGTTGTGCTCGTTCGCGGGAAAGGCCGTTTTGCGTCGGCCGTGGTAGCGGGAGCTCGGCAGCGAGCCGGAGAGCTTGGGATGGCCACGAGCGAGGTTTATCTCGAGGAGTGGTCGAATGTCGGCTCGCTCGGTGCCACGGCCGTCCTCGTCGTGGGAAGCTTCGCCGAGGACCTGGCGTTCGTGGAGCAGCTCGGCGCCCAAAGAGAGCCGGGGCTCATCGGCTGCGTTGGCGCCGGACTCCCCGAGTTCGGAGACCGGCTGGGATCGACAGCCGAAGGGGTTGTTGGTCCGGTGCAGTGGATCCCTCAGAAGGCTCGGCCAGAGGTTGGCCCGAGTGGGGCCGAGTTCGCCCGCCGTTATGAGGCCACATTCGGGGCGTGGCCCAGTTACGTAGTGGCCCAGGCCGCCGCGGCCGGGTTCCTTGCCATTGAGGCGTATCCGCGCGCCTATGGGCCCGGCGAGATCCATAGCTGGGACACGACGACGCTGCTTGGCCGCTTCGCCCTCGACGCGTCGTGGAGACAGGTCGGGCATGCTGCGATCACTACCCGATGGCACAACGGCCGGCAAGTGCTCGCCCTGTAGGCGACGGGCGGAGCGCCGGGCTAGGAAGAGTGCCCGCCAACATGAACAGCAGAACTCCGGTGAATACGACTACCGCGCCTGCCGTTGATACGGCTGGTCATAGGAGGTCTGCGCGAGGCCGTGATCTCCAGCTCGTCCGTTGAGTAGGAGGATGTGGCCCTGCACCTAATGGGGTGATTTGTGTGCGCCTTCTAGTTTCGCCTATCCGCAGCCGGCCTCACGACCCCCAGTACTCCCGGCGGCGTCTCGAGGGTGCCGACGGGGTGCCCGCAGCACCTTCCGCTTGGGTCGCGTATTGTCTAGGGATCACGAACAGCACTGACGACCAAACACATCCCTCAGACGAGGAAACCTACGAGCAGCGACGCCTTCGGGAGCATGACGAGGCCGACGAGCAACGGCGACGCGACCATGAGGCTGCTGAGAAGCAGCGTCGACGTAATCGCAAGGAGGCTGACGAGCGGCGGTCTCGCAACAGAGGAAGTCGCTGAAGACCAGCACTGGTTCGACCTGTCTCTCAATCTGACAGCGCCCTTGGTCTGAGAGCGGCGGGCGGCGCGACGAATGCCCGACCCGCAAGCTCCCACCCCTCCTGAGTCGACGCGGCTACTGCCACCATCAGCACCAACAACATCTCATCGGATGTTGGGTTCCTCTGGCACGTCCCGATCCTGGCGATCATCACACCTCTGTTGCGCCGCAGGAAACTGATGTTCGTGGTTCCCCGCCGTGGTCCCGCCGCGATCGGGCACCTCCGAGGGCTCATCGAATCGGGAGATTTCAAGCCGGTCGTCGACAGGCAGTATCCACTGGACCAAATCGTCGAGGCTTATCGCCATGTCTACACGGCCAGAAGATCGGCAACGTCGTGATCACCGTCTGGCCAGAGCAGGTGAATCCGCGGCCGGAGCGACCTCGATACGCTGTCCTCATGGAGCGTCGCATTCTGGTTTTGACCTTCGTCGCCCTCGTCGGGTGCGGGCCCGGCGACGAGGCAGCTCCCGCGCTCGAAGCCGAAGAGGTCGTGAGGCGGGCGTCGGCGGCGATGGCCGCAATGGAGTCGGCGAGCTTCGAGATGGAGGTGCGCGGCGCCCCGGTCGAGATCGAAGGGCTGCGGTTCGCCGGGGCGAGAGGCGACTACTCGGCTCCGGCCTCGGCCGCAGCCGTCCTCGAGATGCGGGTCGGAACCGCCACCTTTGAGATGTCGACCATCGCGGTCGGCAGCCGCACCTGGTTGACCGACCCCCTGACCGGCACCTGGAGCGAACTACCGACCGGCTTAGGGTTCAACCCTGCCATCGTGTTCGGCTCGGAGGGGTGGGTGTCGTTGCTGACCAAGGACCTGGACGGTGCCGCCGTGGGCAGCAGGGACGGAAACTATCTGCTGGCCGGGTCGGTCGGCAAGGAGCGCGTCGAACTCCTCACCGGCGGCATCGTGGCTGACCAGCAGGTGAGCATCGAACTGGTCATCGACTCCGATACTTTCCATGTGCTCAAGGCAGAATTCTCGACCGAGAGCGACCAAGGGACCTCGGACTGGTACATCGAGCTGAGCAATTTCGATCGCGGTGTGACGATAGAGCCTCCCGTCACCGGGTGAAGATCCTCTCCTCACCCCGGGCGGTGTTTGCCGTGGTCGGTTTCGGCGTGTTCATCGCCGCCGACGACCTGACCGTCGCATCCACCATGCTCCGTCAGATCATTGACGACCTCCATATCGCATTACCGGCAGGCTTCGACGACGCAGCATGGATCGTCAACGCCTACCTCATCGCCTACGTTGCGGTCATGCCGTTGGCCGGCCGGCTTTCGGACGTCTGGGGACGACGACGGGTCTTCATAGCCGCCCTTGCCGTCTTCGCGGTGGGCTCGGCGTGGCTTCCCTTCGCTACCAGCCTGGGCCCTTTCCTGGCCGGCAGGGTGCTCACCGCAGTTGGTGGCGGGGCGTTGGTGCCGGTGGCGCTGGCGGCGGTGGGAGACGTGTTTACCGAGGAGAGGAGGGGGCGTGCCTTCGGCGGTTTGGCGGCGATAGACACCCTGGGATGGGTGTGGGGCCCACTCTTTGGAGCACTCCTAGTCCGTTTTCTGAATTGGCGTTGGCAGTTCTACTTGAACGTACCGCTGGCGCTGGTAGGCATCGCTCTCGCCGCGGTTGCCCTCCGGGGCGTCGGCACGCCGTCGCGCCGATCGCTCGACCTTCCCGGGTCGTTCGCAATGTCGGTGGCGCTCGTCGCGCTCACGATGGGGTTCCTCGAAAGCGTCGAACTGACGACCCCGGCGGAACTGGCGGGCTTGAGCACCGACGGGGGCCCTGCGGCGTGGCCGTTGTTCATCATCGCTGCCGTGGCTGTGGGAGCATTGATCGTCCGCCAGCGAACGGCGGTTGATCCCTTGATTGATCCGGGGCTGCTGAGAGTTGGCGGTGTCGCACCCGCCCTCGGTGCCAATCTGCTCATCGGCGCGGTGCTGGCGGTCGCTCTGGTGAACGTTCCGCTCTTCGTCAACCTGGTCTTGGAGACCGAGACCGGACGGGCAGCGCTGATGAGCGGGTGGATC
>JACZWZ010000129.1 GCA_022571885.1 Acidobacteriota bacterium | reverse complement strand
CATCACGGCCAGCGCCCGCTGTCCCTGGTCGGTGAGTCCTTCGGGGTTAGGGGCTAGGAGCACCGCGAGAAACACGGCGGCCGGCAGGCCAAAGCGAAATGCCAGTGCGCTTGGGCTCATATTTCGGATGGTGACTAGATCGATCAAATCAGTACGCAGTCAGAACGGCGGCGTTGGCCCTGGTCAAAACCCGCCGCGTATTCAGCGGCACCTACTCTACTCCAGCGGGAAAAGCGGCACAAGGGAACCAAGCGGTCGTTGGAAACACGAGTTATGCCGAAGTTTCCTGGTGAGAACACACTGTGGGGCCAATGCCGTCTTTCCGGCGAAAACCGGAAAGACGGCGGCGGCGCTCCCAGGTTCAATGGCAGAACGCCGCCCGCGTGCTTTTAGCGGCCTGCGTGCTAGCCCTCTTCGCTGGTTTCCACTCACCAAACTCCGGGAGGGCTTATTTAATCAGCATCGGCAGTGTGGAAATCCGCCTAAGAGACTCGGGGTTTGCGCCCCTTGCGGTCCAGGAAATCCTTGAACCCGTCTTCCACGGACAATCCCTTAAAACGTCCCTTACGGCCTTCGATCTCCGCCTGATACTGGGTCTCCAGAGACTCGCCGGTGTGCTCCAACAAAAGGGCCTTGATGTTGGCCACGCCCTCGGCCCGGTTCTTGGCGATGCCTGCCGCGACTCCAGCGGCGCGGATGCTCTGCTCGGAGCCGTCGACGCCGACCACGATCTGAACCGGATCCCACACGGTCATAAGGGACCTCCTATCCGCAATATCACCGTACGCCTCTGAAGCGATTAGATCTAGGGGCGATCCTCCCGAACCCTGGCGAGGGCGTCTGCCAGCGCCGCCAAAGCTTGGGCACGGTGACTGATGCGGTTCTTGGCCTCCACACCCATCTCGGCGAGGGTCTCCCCGTCCACTTCGAAGAGTGAGTCATACCCGAAACCTCCGTCTCCCCGCTCCTGGCGGGCGATCCGGCCGGCCAGTTCTCCGGTCACGACGACCTCAGCCCCGCCCGGGGTAACGAACGCCGCCGCAGTGCGAAACCGGGCCGAGCGATCATCGACGCCGGCCAGTGCGCTCAGCAACGCGGCCCGGTTCTCGGCGTACGAGGCGGCGGGACCTGCAAACCGGGCGGTGTGGACCCCGGGAGCACCGTCGAGCGCGTCGACCTCCAGTCCCGTGTCGTCACCAATCGCGCAATAGCCGGTCGCCTCGGCGGCTGCTCTTGCCTTCAGGAGTGCGTTCTCTTCCAACGTCGACCCGGTTTCCTCGACCTCGGGCCAATCCAGACCACGGACGATCACCAGATCCGACAGCACGGCACCCAACATGGCTTCGATCTCGGGAATCTTGTCCGGATTCTTGGTGGCCACAACCACTTCGGTCACGCCAACGCTGCCTTCTGATGTTCGACCAGCTGCTCGATTCCGCCGGCGGCAAGATCCAGCAGGGCGGTCAGGTCCTCTCGGCTGAAGGGCTTGCCCTCGGCGGTGCCCTGCACCTCCACCAGGCCACCGGAACCGGTCATCACTACGTTCATATCGACCTCGGCTCCAGCGTCCTGCTCGTAGGCAAGATCGAGTTGATGCTCCCCATCTACGATCCCGACGCTCACCGCGGCGAGGTGATCGAGCAACGGATCACCGGGAACCATTCCCTCCGCGATCCCGTGATCGAAGGTGTCCTTGAGCGCGACCCAAGCACCGGTGATCGCAGCAGTACGGGTCCCGCCGTCAGCTTGAAGCACATCGCAGTCGAGACGAACCGTCGTCTCCCCCATCGCGGCGAAGTCGACCACAGCTCGAAGCGAACGGCCGATCAGTCGTTGGATTTCCTTGGTGCGGCCTCCACTGATCGATCCGCGGTGGATGCGCTCTGGACTCGAACCAGGGAGCATCGAGTACTCGGCCGTGACCCAGCCCCTCTTTTTGCCCTTGAGCCACCGGGGCACATCGTCGGAAATCGAAGCGGTGCACAGCACCCGAGTCCGACCTACCTCGATCAGCACCGAGCCGGGTGTCATCTCTGTGTAACCGCGAGTGATGCGAACCGGCCTCAACTCGTCGTGGCGTCGCTCGGTCACACTTGCACCTCCATGCCGGGAACGGCGTGATCCACCCGGCCCTCGAATTTCGCCGCCGCCTCCCTCACGGAGACCGCCGGGTCCAGCGTAGGACTCACATGTGTCACCAGCAGCCTCCCCACTCCCGCCGCCAGTGCGACCTCACCGGCTTCGACGGCGTGAAGGTGGTAGGGGTAACGATCCGACGGTGGTGGACCCTGGAGGGTCGCCTCGCAGAGGAGAAGGTCGCTCCCCGACGACAATCCCGCCAGATCGCCTCCGGGCCCGGTATCCCCGCTGTACACCAGCGAGACATCGTCCGCGGTCACTTTGATGCACAGAGCCGGGACCGGATGGACGGCGGCGCCGAACTCCAGGCTGATATCCCCCACCCGGTGTGATTCCCCCGGAGCAATCACCAGCGGGGCAAAGACATCGAAAAACGGATGGTCGGCTCCAGCTCCCACGAAGGCGGCGAGACGCTCCACTACTCCCCGGGGAGCCAAAAGTGGAACCCGGCGCACATCTGTCCGAGCAAACCGCAGGTAGTTGAACAAGGGCAACAGATCGAGGCAATGGTCCCCGTGCCGATGGCTGAGGACGATCGCATCTGGAACCACTCCGCGCTCGAGCAGCGCCGGGAAGGTTCCCGGCCCACAATCGAGCATCACCGTCGTACCGGCGGCCACGAGATAGCCCGACGCCGGATTCTCCGGAGTCGGGTAGGTCCCGCTCGAGCCGAGAACGGTGACCAGCACGCCTAGTGCCCCGGCCGGCAACGTTGGCGATGTTCAGGGCGAGGCAGAGGTCTAGCTGCGGCGTTCAAGTCCTGTTCGGCCTCGAAACGCCTCCGCATGGTGGAGCCGCCCTGCGGGCGGCCAGCGTGGTACGTCTCTGGCAAGGACTTCGGACGAAGCTGCACTTCACGTGCTTCGAGGACGAGGACGCAGCCAGAGGCGCCACTGGTCTCCCTGAGCGCGGCAAACGTTGGTGGTCGGGGCACTATGAGATCACCTTGCGAAACGCTGCGGTCGCGGCGGTGAATGTCACCACGGCGAGGCCGGCCGTCACCCCGAAGGCCTTGCCGATTGCGTTCCAATCCCAACCCGTGTTGACCAACGCCCGCACCGCTTCGACGATGTAGGTGATCGGATTGAAGGTGGCCACGATGTCGAGCCAACTCGGCAGCAACGCGCTCGGCATGAACGAGGTCGACAGGAACAGCACCGGGAAGGTGATCAGAATGCCGATCATCATCGTCAACTCTCCGTTTCCAGTGCGAAGGGCGATGACGTTGGACAACCCTGCCCAGGCAATTCCGAAACAAGCAGCGAGAACGATCATCATCAGCACCCCGAGCACTCCGGTTTCGAACCGGGCCCCCATGATCAGCGACACGCCGACGATAATGAGCGCCTGCAGCGCCATCCGGGTCGCATCCGCCATCACCTTCCCCAGCAGGATGCTGGACCGCCTGATCGGGGCGATCAGAAACTTGTCGAGTAGCCCGTCCTCGATGTCGGTCACCATCCCGATCCCGGATTGGAAGGCCGAATTGAGGGCGGTGAGCGCGATGATGCTGGGCACCAGGAACTGCAGGTACGAGTCGTAGGCGAACCCCGGCAGCTGATCCAACCGATCGAACACCTGGCTGAAGAGCAGAAGAAACAGCAAGGGCTGAAACAGCGCAAAGAACAACAGCAGCTTGACGCGGACCATCTTTCGCATCAACCGGCCCCACAGTATCGAAGACTCGCGGAAGGTTCTGATCATCGGGGCTTCCTCGTGAACATCATCCGGCTCCGCGGCTTGACCTCTTCGACCCGCATCTTTCCCCCGGTGTGGCGAAGGAAGACATCGTCGAGCGTCGGTTCCGAAACTTCGAGACGCGCCACATGGATACCCGCCGAGTCCAACGTTCGCACCACGTCGGCCAATCGAGACGCCGCGTCCCGGGTGAACACCCGAACCGCTCCGTCGTAAGTACGAGCGGCGCCGGCGTCCGAATATTGGCCGATCAGCTCGGCGACCCGCTCGACTTGGGATCCGTCGCCCGGCGCCAGAGTCACCGTGATGGCGTCTCCGCCCAGGTCATCCTTGAGAGCCTGTGGAGTCCCCTCAATCACAATCACACCCTCGTCGATGATGGCCAGCCTTCCGGCGAGAGCATCGGCCTCCTCGAGGTACTGCGTCGTGAGAAAGATGGTGACACCCCGCGCATTCAGTTCCCTCAAGTAGACCCAAAGGGCGCGACGCGTCGGAGGATCGAGCCCGATGGTCGGTTCATCCAAGAAGAGCAACTCTGGATCGTGGGACAGAGCCTGTCCCAGATCGAGCCGCCGCTTCATTCCTCCGCTGAACGTCCCGGCCCGCCGATCGGCTGCCGCGGTCAGCTGCAAGATCTCGAGCAGGTCGTCGCCTCGCCGACGGGCCTCGGTCTTGGAGAGGCCATGAAGTCGCCCCTGGAGGACGAGATTCTCCCGGGCCGTCAGGTCGTCGTCGACCCCGATGAACTGAGCTGCATACCCGACACGCTTGCGCACTTCCTCGGGTGCAACCGTCACGTCGATGCCGTCGACGACTGCCGTACCCGAAGTCGGAGCGAGGAGCGTCACCAGAATTCTGATTGTCGTCGTCTTGCCGGCACCGTTCGGTCCCAGGAAGCCAAAGACTTCGCCCCTATCGACCGTGAATGTTATGTCGTCCACCGCCCGGATTCCTCCCGGGTAGACCTTGACGAGATTCGATACCTCGATGAGTGGCATTTGCGGTTGAGACTAACGCGCCGCTAGCGCCGCTCCGACGCCGTAGCGGCGACGCAATGCCGAGTCGACCCGGGCGACAAACCCCTCGAACCCAATCGACCCTTCCCTGCTGTGTCGGCCACATCGCGCAAGGTACGACGTCGACCCGGTCCAGATCCGCATGGCTGCAGCCCGACATGGTCGACGCCACTGCGCGACCGCGCCACACTGGAGCCGAGTCCAAGGAGTCAGATGCAACACGACCCGACCAGGCCCGGCAAGCAGATCGAGCGATACGAATGGTGTCACGTCGACCCGGGGGACCTCCCGGTAGGTGGGGTCACCACCGTGATCGCGGCAGATCGCGCCATCGCCATCACCCGCACCGAGAACGGGTACGGGGCCCTCGACAATAGGTGCCCCCACCAGGGAGGGCCGCTCGGCGACGGTCAGATCGAACACGGCTGCCTGATCTGTCCATGGCACGGATACGAGTACGACCCTCACACCGGTGCCCCGCCGGAGGAATACGGTGACGTCGCCACGGCCTACGAAGTGGAGGAACGTGACGACGGGCTCCACATAAGGCTCCCGGTCGTAACCCGCTTTCCGACCGTGATGGACCAAATGGTCGACACGATGACCGAGTGGGGTGTGGACTCGGTGTTCGGCATGGTGGGACACAGCAACCTGGGATTGGCAGATGCGTTGCGCCGTGCCGAAGAAGACGGTCGCCTCCACTACTACGGGATCCGCCATGAAGGCGCGGCGGCATTCGCCGCCAGCGCCTACGGGAAGCTGACCGGATCTCCCGCGGCCTGTTTCTCCATCGCCGGTCCTGGAGCAACCAATCTTCTCACCGGATTGTGGGACGCCAAGGTCGATCGAGCGCCGATCCTCGCCCTCACCGGGCAGGTCCAGACTCAAGTACTCGGTCCGGGAGCCTTCCAAGAGCTGCCGTTGACGGAAGCGTTCTCGGCCGTCGCCGAGTGGACCCAAACGGTGTTGAGCGCCGAGAATGCCACCGAGCTCATGGCGCTCGCCATCAAGCATGCCGTCATCAACCGCGATGTCGCCCATCTGGTGTTTCCCGACGAGATCCAGGAGCTGCCCGGTCGCAGCGACCAGCTGCGACCTCCCAAGGAAGGGAGGGTTGCACCTCCGCAGATCACTCCCCCGCTGCAACAACTGGACCGGGCGATCAAACTGCTGGCCGACGCTCAGCGACCGGTGATCATCGCAGGCTACGGGGCGCGTCAGCATCGTTCAGAGATCGTCGCCCTCGCCGAAAAGATCGATGCGCCGATCATCACGACCTTCAAGGCGAAGGGCATGGTCGCCGACAGTCACCCGCTGGCGGCGGGGGTGCTGGGCCGCTCGGGAACGCCGGTTGGCTCGGCGGTCATGGGGCGCAGCGACGTCTTGCTGGTGCTGGGCGCCTCCTTCTCCAATCACACGGGGATTTCGGAGAGGAAGCCGACGATCCAGGTCGATTTCGATCGGATGACGCTCGGAAAATTCCATCCGGTGGACATCCCCCTGTGGGGCGAGATAGCGACAACCGTCCGCCTCCTCCGTCAGGCTCTTCCGCAAGAGGATCGTCCCGCAGTCCGTGCCGACATTGCGGCACGATGGGAACGGTGGAGGGCCGAGAAGGCGCGGCGGTCGGTGCTCACCGACAAGCAGGGACGAATGCATCCCGCAGCGGTCTTCGAGGTGATGACCGACCTCGTCCCCGACAACGCCGTGCTCCCCGTCGACGTCGGCAACAACACATACGCCTTCGGCCATTACTTCGAGAGCGGATCCGACCAGGACGTGCTCATGTCCGGTTATCTCGGGTCTATCGGGTTCGCACTTCCCGCCGCCATCGGCAGCTGGGCGGCCACCCGCGGCAGCCGACCGATCGTTTCGATCTCGGGCGATGGTGGACTGGGGCAGTACCTCGCCGAGCTCACGACCATCGTCAAGTACGACATGAACATCACCCACGTCGTCCTCAACAACTCGGAACTCGGCAAGATCAGCCGGGAACAGATTTCGGCGATCCAGCCGGTATGGCAGACCGACCTGGTGAACCCGGATTTCGCCGAGTACGCCAGGTCATGTGGGGCCATGGGGCTCCGAGCCGAGACGAAGGATGCGTTTCGCGACGCGCTCGACCAAGCGTTGAGTCATCAGGGTCCCGCACTGGTCGAGGTGGTGACTTCGGCGCTGGACGTGTAGGTGGAGCGATCGGACTCACAATCACGATCGATGCGCAACCTGGTCCGTTCAGCCGATCAGGAAACGAGACGCTCCTGGAGTGCAGGGGGGTCTTGAGCGAAAGCGACCGCATCAGCCGCTTCGATCCGCCCGTCTTGGACCAGCTGTTGCAAATGGTCGTCGAGCCGGAACATCCCAAGATGGCGCGAGGTCTGAATCACGTCGTTGATCTTGTTGACGTCGTTGGAGCGAATCTGGTTTGCGATCGCCGGCGTCATCGTCATCACCTCCAGCACCGCCACCCGGCCACCGCCTCCACCGTCGGGCGTCTGCTTGGCCGGAACGAGGACCTGTGAGATCACGGCGGCGAGCGACATCGACAGCTGCACCCGAATCTGGGCCTGCTCGGAGCCCGGGAAGGCGTCGATGATCCGGCTCACGGTGGTCGCCG
>JACZWZ010000228.1 GCA_022571885.1 Acidobacteriota bacterium | reverse complement strand
GCTCTTACGTGCCAGATGCGGCACGGGCGGTCCTGAGTCGTTGGGACCAGACCGCGGCGCATTTCGAGTTGAAGGAGATGAGATCGTACGAATGAGGCCTTGGGTGCCCGCTTGATCCTCTGGTGACTGTGAGGATCAGGTTCGCTGGTTGGGGTGTCTGATCGGCAGGCTGGTGGGCGGTGGCGGCGGGCGTGACTCTTCTGGTGACTGGCTCCTGTCGGGGATGCCTTGGAAATGATTTGTCCGCTTGTTGTCGCCGGCACCGGCCTGGTGGCCGTGGGTTGGCCTTATTAGAAGCCTGTCCACCGCGAAGCGGTGTGACTCATCACAGTCTTGCCACACGGGTCTTCCAGACCGGCACCGACAACTGGTTGTCCTATGGAAGGAGTCACCGTGACAATGTTGGCAGATGATGTCGAGTTCGTCGTCGGGGTCGATACCCACAAGCAGGCTCATACCGCTGCGGTGGTGGATCGCCTTGGTGGTGTTTCGGAGACGTTTGAGTTCGCGGCGGACCCGGCGGGGTATCGCAGTGTGCTCGCCCGAGTCGCAGCACATGGCGGGACCCGAATGTGGGCTGTAGAAGGGACCGGTAGTTATGGCGCTGGGCTCACCGGGTTCCTCCAGGCCGCCGGCGAGCGGGTTGTTGAGGTGGAACGGCCCGGCCGTCCGGTGCGGCGTAACGGCGCCAAGTCTGATGCGATCGACGCGGTCAGAGCCGCTCGCCAGGTGTTGGCCTCTAAGCATCTGATCGAGCCCCGCCGACGCGGCGAACGTGAAGCGGTACGGGTGCTGTTGGCTACTCGCAACGGTGCGGTGGTGGCCCGAACCAAGGCCCTAAATCACCTCCAGGCGTTGGTGGTCACCGCACCCCAGCGGCTCCGGTCTCGTCTCGAAGGCCTCAGCACCGCCCAGCTCGCCCGACAGGCCAGCCGGCTCCGCCTCGGAACCGATCAGCCCATCGAATATCAGGCAACGGTACGAGCGATGCGGGCCTGCGCACGCCGGGCGATCGCCTGCGGCCAAGAAGCCGACGAACTCGAAGCCGAACTCAAACGGATCCTCGCTGATCAGGTGCCGCATCTGCTCGCCGAACCAGGCGTCGGACCGATCAGCGCCGCCGCCATCTACCTGGCATGGTCCCACCACGGACGGATCCGCGATGACGCCGCCTTCGCCGCCCTCGCCGGTGTCTCTCCCATTCCGGCATCGTCAGGCCAAACCACCCGACATCGGCTCAACCGCGGCGGCGACCGTCAACTCAACCGGGCGCTGCACACCATCACCCTGTCGCGGCTGAGCTGTCATCCCGAAACCAGGGCCTACGCCACCCGACGCCTCACCGAAGGCAAAACCAGCCGCGAGATCCGCCGCTGCCTCAAACGACACCTAGCCCGCCGAATCTACAAACTCCTCGAACACACCCCTTGACAGCCATAGAAGCATCATTTCCGCACGCTGGCGGATGGGGCGGAGGTCTCATCTGTACGGGTGTTGCGACGTCATCGTCGCCCGTAGCATCATTATGCGATGACTCGTCGCCACGAGGGACCTCCCTTTCGATAGGTTCCCTTGACCAGTCACGTCGCTCTCTGATGCACTCTATGCGGGCTCCTGCAGCCTTATCGTGAACCTCAGGGTGGCGAAGTCTCGACAGCGGTGCTCAGGGCCGAAAGACCCTATCCGGCGACGACACTCTTTGTCACGCTTCTCGCTATCACGGCTCCCCCATCGGAGCCCACCCTTAGGAGGGGCGCCCATGAGCATCTCCTTGAGATCGCGGAGGGGGCAACTCCGCTACCCAGAGGACGACTCTATGCCCCTCCGAAACACTCGGACCATCTCGGCCATCGCCGCGGTGGTCCTTCTCGTTAGCGCTTGCAAGTGAGCGGCTGGACACCACCACCGGCACCCCCGCCCAAGTGGACAGCGACGCACACCATCCCCGAGGGCGGACTCGCAGCCAGGAAGACCGCCAACATGAACGCCCCGCAACTGCTCTGCATCAAG
>JACZWZ010000227.1 GCA_022571885.1 Acidobacteriota bacterium | reverse complement strand
TCCATACGTGTTCGGGTAGCTGTTGAACCGTGGCGGCGAGAGCGTTGCCGACGGCTTCGGCGGTGTGACCGTCGGGGAGACCGAACAGCGTCACATAACGGGACCAGCGTTCCACAAGGGTGCCGATAGCGGTTTGGCGTTTCCCCATTAGGAGGTCGCCTTCCCAATGACCGGGTACGGCCCGGTCCTCGACTTCAGCCGGTCGTTCACTGATCATCACCGGGTCGACAATCCGGCCCTTACCCGAAGGAGGACCTTTCGCCGCGGGTCTCCGGGTGGCTCTCCGACTGCGGAGATACTGGGTGAGTTCCCGTTTTAACCCGCCTCGAGCCTGGATAAACAACGTCAGATAGATCGTCTCGTGGGACACGTGCATCGCCTCATCATCAGGGTAAGTGTGACGTAACCACCCAGAGATCTGCTGCGGAGACCACCGAATCGCCAGTTTGTCTTCGATCTCAGCCCGTAACATCTCATTCGTTGCCAGTTTGCATGACTGGGGTCGTCGGGCCCGCTGCCACGCCGCCCTTTCCGCACGATGGGCCCGATACCGGTGACGGCCACCATTACGGCCCAACTCCCTCGAGATGGTTGAGGCAGCTCGGCCCAGCCGACCAGCGATGGCAGACAACGGCTCGCCCGCCGCTACCCCTCTCGAGATCTCCTCCCGCTCTGTCAACGACAGATGATGCGACGGAGCGTCCCCGGACAGCCGGCCGCACCCCACCCGACGACTCCACAAACGCTTTAATCGACCCCGCCGACCGTCCCAGACGACGACCAATCGACCGGTTCGACTCACCAGCCTGACGTCTCTCCCACACCCCAACCTTCTCCTCCTCGGTGAACCTCCGCACAACAACCACCTCCGATAAGAGACCAACACTCTCATCAAGATGTTGCGTTCACGCCTTGAGGCAGCACCGGTTATGTGCGTGTCGCGAACTCCTCTTCTTCCTGGCAGCTTTGTCTGTTTCACTACTAGTTGGCAGGGCCATTCGGCCCTATGAGGGGGTCCTCCGGCTGTGTTGAATCAATGGAGGAGATGTGAGGGGTGGTTCGATAACGCCGCCGCAACCAACGAGAACACCCCGCCGATTAGCAGAGCGAGAGCCACAAGGGAGCAGACGGAATGACGAGCGCATCTGAAGGTGCCGCCAATACCGGGGGACGCGCCAGCGGTGACATCCTGGTGGTGGGTGGCTACGGCGATGTAGGTTCCAACGTCAGCGAGCACCTGGCCCGCCGGTTTCCCGGTCGGGTCGTGATCGGGGGCCGTCGAGGGGCAGCCGCAGAGTCGTTGGCTGATCGCATCGGCCACGAGACCCGAGCCGTCCAGATGGACATCAGAGATCCTGCCGATGTCGTTGCCGCCCTCGACGGTGTCGAGACGGTGGCGGTCTGCTTGGGGGACCGGACAGGCCTGTTGTTGGCGAACGCTGTCGAGCGGGGTCTGGGATATGTCGACATCGACGCCGAGCACCGGACTATCGAGGCCGGCCGCCGTCTCCACAAGCAGGCTCGCACGTCGGGCGCTCGGGCAGTCCTGGGCATCGGGTTGGCTCCCGGCGTGACGAATCTGATGGCTGCCGGCGTCGCAGACCAGGTCGGAGACCCATCCGAGCTGTTGGTCGGTGTGCACTTGAGTCTCTCCGACGAGTTCGGCCCGCAGGCCCTCGACTTCATGCTCGAGGCCGCCGCCCGACCCTTCCCTGAGCCCCGCGCCGGGTCGACACGGCGTGTGTTCCCCTACACCGAACCGCGCCCGGTCTGGTTCGGCCCCGACGTTGGTTTTCGTCAGGCGCGCTGGTTCCCGCCGCTCATGGTCTACATGGTGGCCGCGGGCGAGCGCTCGGGGCGGCTGGCGGAGATGTTCCAGCGCTCTGCCGAGCATATGGAAGCGGAGGTCGATGGCGCCATTACGGTGGGTTTGAGCCTGCTGGAGCCCGGCATCATCATCGCCATGGCCGTGATCGTGGTCGGGATCGGGCTGTCGATCCTGTTGCCGATCC
>JACZWZ010000226.1 GCA_022571885.1 Acidobacteriota bacterium | reverse complement strand
GCTTCGCTCGCTGACTCCCCCCAAAGGGGAGAGTGTTCAGAGAAGAGAACCGTCGGCCCTATCGCGCAACCCGACACACAATGGGGAAGGAGCGAGCGGCCTCGACCGGTGTCGGCCGGCGCTCGATCAGTCGGAGTAGCCGGCCATCACCGTTGACACGATGCGATCCTTCGTCGCCCGGTCGCAGAACGCCGCATCGATCGCCCGCATCGTCACCAGTTCTAGATCCTGCACATCGAATCCGTGATGCTCGACCGCGAACGAGAACTCGTCGGTTGAACTGATCCGGCTCATCAGACGATTGTCGGTGTTGATCGTCACCGCAAACCCGGCCCGGTGGAGCAGCCCCAGCGGATGTGACTTCGCATCCGAGAACACGCCGGTGTGCAGGTTGGAGGTAGGACAGATCTCCAGGGTCAGGCCGGCGTCGAGGACCGACCGAGCAACCGGCCCCAAGGTCTCAGCCTCACCGGCCACGACCTTGATGTCCTCCACCAGGCGCACCCCATGGCCCAACCGTTCGGCGCCGACCTCCATCGCCCCCACGATGCTCTCCACCCCATCTCCCTCACCGGCGTGGATGGTCAGGTGGAGCCCACCCTCCAGGGCAATCTGGCACGCCAATCGATGATCGAGGGCCGAATTGCCGGCTTCAGGGCCGGCCAGATCGAATCCAACTACTCCTGCGGCGGCAAAGTCGACTGCGGCACGAGCCACCTCGCTCGAGTCTGACTGCTGTCTCATGGCGTCCACGATCAGCCGAACCGGCACCCCGAAGTCGGCCTCGCCGCGCCCCAGTCCGGCCAGAATGGCGGCGATTGCCTCGGTCAAATCTAGGTCGCGCTCGGTGCACAGCGACGGCGCCATGCGTATTTCGGCATACACCACCCCTTGAGCGGCGAGATCCTCTGTGGCTTCGTAGGCGACACGTTCGATTGCGTCGGCGGTCTGCATTACGCCCACCGTGTGTGCAAACGCCTCTAGGTAGCGTTCCAGGGACGCCGATTGGCCCTGGAAGAACCAATCGGTCAACTCCTCCAGATCGTCAGACGGGAGTCCTGTGTAGCCATCGGTCTCTGCCAGCTCGAGAATGGTTCGAGGTCGCAGCCCGCCGTCGAGGTGGTCGTGCAGGAGGACCTTGGGAAGCATCCGGAGTTCTTCTGGGGACATCGTCCTGGGAGGCTAGTGCACCCGCACATCAGCGATAGCTCCCCCCGGGAGCTTCCACGATGATCTTGATCTCGACCCCGACTCTGCGAGCTAGGGGGCGTGGCGGAGGGGACCAGGTGGCGGCGTGTTGGCTCCGACACCGGACCTCGAAGGGTCCGTTTCCGGTGCCCGTCTCCCCAAATCTTGTTGTCAAGCCGTCGTGATTCTTGAAGCCAGCGGGCATCGCTTCGGAAGAACGGAGGACCGGAACGGGAAACGCCCGCAACCAACTCACACCACCTATCGGCGCGGCTCCCGGCCGTCGGACGCGACACCCAACTCCCTCTCGAGATCGGCGACCGCCTCCCGCCACCATCGCCGTTCCACCACGTCCTCGCTGAAGAGTGAGCCGTGCTGTATCTCGCCGGGAACGAACCCGTTGACCTCCAAGAACTGTTCTCCCTCGAGATTGCCGAGGAGCACGTCGGCGGCGGTTGGGAGTGCGTCGGAGAGCTCCCGCACCCCTGCCAGAAGTGCGGTACCGATGCCGCGACGGCGTTGTGTCGGATCTGTCGCAATCGCGTTCAGGTGAACCGCGTCCGGAGTGATCTCTCCATCGGCGAATCCGACGACCTCATCCCCGGCGGTGACCACCATCACTCCTCCCCGCAGCAACCTCCTCGCCAAGACCGACGGCGAGAATTCCCGTAGAACCAGCCTGCCGATCGTTTCGGGGCGAAGCAGCCCTTCGTACGACGCCCAATGGGCAGCTTCGGCGACGCGTCCGATCCCCAGCAAGTCTTCCCTCAAACCCTTCCGGCCGCTCATGCCGCGAAGCTACTCCTCGCCCCCCCGCCCCGTCGCTGGC
>JACZWZ010000128.1 GCA_022571885.1 Acidobacteriota bacterium | reverse complement strand
ATTCGAGCTCATCGTCGGTCAGAAACGGAGAGAGGTTCTGCGGTGCGGCCTCGCGGCGCCGCCGCACTCTGCTCTGGGTGACCAGAAAGGTCAACCAACCGACGACGCCGAGAACAGCAATGGCGAGGGTGACCGCTCCCAAGCCCACTTAGTGGCCCGCCCGTCGGGTGAGAGCTGAGTCTCCTCGGCCAGCGACGTCCCTGGCGGTGTCCTCCGCCTCGGCGCAATACGAGACTGCGCCTTCGTTGTCGATCCTTGCCAGATGACGCCGCTGCCTCGGGGACACGCGACCTCCACCTGACGGGCAGACCACCGGCGTCCCCGCCCGTCGGGTGATCAGATGCACGATGGGCCCTGCGGGTACTCGATCGTCTTGAACGATGCTCGGGCCGTTTCGATGACGTCGCCGGTATCGATTATGAGTTCGTCGGCGTCGTTCAACGAGACGACGAAACGATCCAGGTTACGCGGGGCCGGGCCGTCTTCGTATTCGCCGTGGAAGTTGTACTTGGACCCATGGCAAGGACACTCAAACCCCTGTGAGCTCTCGCATTCAGGCACCCGGCAGCCGAGGTGAACGCAGCGCTGCCACAGGGCCATCATGCCGCCCGCCACCACCGGCAGCCCTTCGAAGCTCGAACCGTCCAGTGAGCCCTGCACCGGAACCACATAGGCCTGGGCCGCGGACACGAACACCGGTCGCGCCCTGCCGTCGGCTGTCAGGGCGGCGATGCGGAGGTCTTCGATCTTTCCGACGTTCACCTTCGAGCCGAAGCCGCCCGACTTGAGCCGAGGCCACAAGAAGGCAAGCGATGCAATACCGAATTGAGCAAGGAACAGACCAAAGACTCCGAGGAGCCCGCGATTGAAGAACTGCCGTCGGGTGACTCCCATCGTCTCGGCATCGACCTCTTGCCGGTCGACAAGGGGATCGGTCGGGGCCGAATCGACGGAGACGAGTTCGGCGACATCGTAGGCGGTGACGCTGTCGTCTTCGTCTGCCTTGTCCTCGGCAGCAAGATCCTGTCGCACGGCTGCGGAGTCCTGTGTTTTGATGCCGGGCGGGTCGGTTCCACGCCTCCAAGCGATTGAGATGATCGACAGGATCGCCAGGCTGCCGATTCCGGCGATGGCGAGGAGGAGAATCTGCGTGGCGCTCATAGGTCGAAGAAGATCCCATCTCTCCATGGGAAGGTGAAGTTGAAGCCGGGGCCTCGATAGAAAGAACCGAGGATGGTGAGGATCGCCGCCGCCATCACGAAGAACGTGAACATCATGATGGCGAACTTACGATCGGCCGGCCGTATCGACCTGTTGCGGTCCACATAGGGGATGAGCGCCAGGCCGGCGAGGCCAAGGCCGGGAATGAGAACTCCGGCGACCTGCGGATCGAAGTACGACAGAAGCTCCTGAAGTCCGAGGAAATACCAGGGAGCCTTCGATGGGTTGGGCTGCTCGTTGGGATTGGCCAGTTCGAGGAGGGGTGCGTCCTGATAGACAGAGAAGACGATCAACAGGCCCAACGCGACGAGCAATGCCACGAACTCGATCGCCAATAGGTGCGGCCAGGTGCTCACCTTGTCGCTCGGTTCCCGCGGGGCACCCTGAATCGCTTTAGCTCTGACGACGGTGAGCATCCTCTGGGTGCGAACACCCTCGGGGATCACCGGCGCCGCCGGCGCCGTGGTGGTGGCTGTCGATGCGGGCGATGCCACCGGTTCAGCCGCAGTAGCGGCAGCCGGAGCCGCCTCGCCGAGGAACTCGGTCATCAGCTGCTCTACGGGTACCCCGAGCGCCTTTGCCTTCGCTTCAGCGGATCGCCTCAGAAGATGTTCTGGAATTTCTGCCATAACAAGTCTTTCCTAGAGCGGCCCCGAGATGCCGCCGTCCTTGCGGACTCGCCAGAAGTGAACGGACATAAAGATCACAATGATGAATGGCAGCGCCAGCACATGTAGCACGTAGAACCGCAACAGCGTTGGGCCTCCGACCTGGATGCCACCGAGCAATACGAACGAGACTTGGTCGCCGAATACCGGGGTGTATCCACCCATGTTCGTTCCGACTGTCACGGCCCACAATGCGAGCTGATCCCACGGCAGCAGGTAGCCGGTGAACGACAGCAGGAGAGTGAGGAAGAGCAGGACGACACCGACGACCCAGTTGAACTCCCGGGGCGGTTTGTAGGCACCGTGATAGAAGACACGGGTCATGTGGAGAAAGACGGTGATCACCATGAGGTGGGCACCCCAGCGATGAAGGTTCCGGACCAGCTGGCCAAAGGCGACATCCGTGGACAGTGCGGCTATGTCTACGTATGCCTCGGGCGAGGTCGGGCGATAATAGAACATCAGGAAGATGCCTGTGATCGTCAACACGATGAACATGAAGAAGGTCAACCCGCCGAGACACAGCGTGTAAGAGAGTCGGACTCCGTGACGCTTTACCTTGACCGCGTGTAGGTGGTAGAGGACGTTGTTCATCACCACGTAGGAGCGATTTCGAGGGCTATCGGTGTAGCCCTTGCGAAACGGTGACCCGGGCCGAAAGATCGACTCCCAGGCTTCGCTGCCTTGGATGCGGTCCCCGACGCCGGCAAGACGCTCGCCGAGAGTCGTCTTCCCGTTCCCGCTATTGGTTCCGTTCGCCACCGTGTCCTCCGGTCCTTCCTCAGTCTCAGGGCAAGGCCCCCGTCGGTCAAATCCTTCGAATCTTCGCCCTCAGAACCTCATGCCGTACGCATAGCCGTTCTTATGGTCGCGTTGCCCGCTGTCTATCTCCCACGGCGCCTCTATGGCGCGCGCATCGGTCTGGGCTGCGACCGAACCTTCAAACTTTCCGAGAGAGATGACACCGGTCGGGCACCTGTCCACACACAGCGCGCACCGGGTGCACTCGTTTTCGTCGACGATGAAAAATCCAAAGTTCTCGTCATCGGAACGCGGGTCGTCGACGTTGGTCGCTTCGGCAATGGCGTCGACCGATAGGTAGAAGATGCATTTCCATGGGCAGATGTCAACGCACCCCTCGCACAGGATGCACTCGGATTCATCTATGTGGAGGAACTGCTTCGGCTTTACCGCCGCGGTCAGGTAGGCACCATCCACCAGGGTCAATTGGTAGTCATCCCTGATCGGAGGGATCTCGAACCAGACGTCGGAGGGCGCCATCTAATGCTCCGTCCGGTAGCGCCGGCGCCTCTGGGGGCGTGCAAGAAGCATGCCTGGCAAGGACGCAGGATTACGGCGGGCGATTCGTGCTCCGAGGACGACGACGCAGCCAGGAATGTGGCTGCGGTGTTCGAGTCCTACTCGGCTTCGAACAGCTCCGCATGCTGGCGCCGGCCAGCGGGCAGCGTCGGCTGTTCCGTCTCTCGATGTCGGGAGCATGGTGAGGGTGGCTGGTCGGAGCATCAGCGGTCACCCTTGACGAGGGGGCGGCCGTAGCCGGAAACGACCTGCGGCTTGGGTTGGTCGGCCTTCTTTTCGTGTTCTTGCAATTGGTAGACGCCCACGGCTAGAGCGATCAACAAGGTAGTGGCGTACCCGGCGACAATCATGTCCTTGAGGACTCCGAACGATATGTGCAGGTCGTTGTTGAGAACGATCCACTTGGGAATCGTGACCAGGATCTTCTGCTCGGTCCAGGCGAGTGTCCCCTGAGCAAGGCCGAGCCATTCGTTGGCAACTATGCCGAAGAGGATGATTCCTTCCAGCGTGAAGAGAAAGGCTCCGACCGTTGCCCGGGCCCACGTCGAGGGTCGCTCCCATATCCAGCCGAAGACCACCGCCCCAAGCGCGATCTGGCTTCCGATGAACGCGACCATCTTGCTGGCCATCGGGATCACCCAACAGGCACCGGTCTCGAACCACGCACAGCGCGGAATGTGCGGGTAGATCTCCTGGCCGACGTTGTTCGTTTCGGACAGCCCGGTGAAGTGAGCGGCGAACACCCCGAAGACGAAGAGGGCGGCGCCGACGACGACGCCAATCACGCCGATCCGTTGCCGCTGTGCTTCCGTCACCGGGTGGTGCTCCTCCTCGGGGCGGCGCCATTGTACGCAGCGGCGGTATACCGCGAAACCACGTCCGGCGACCAACTTTGACGGTTGGAGGGGGACGGCGACAATGCCCCGACCGATGCGTTGTCGAACGATGGGTTGTGGGGGCTAACCTCCGCCGCGAATCGGGCCGGACGTAGAGGGAGGAATCGGGGTAGTGACGGCGCCGGAAGAAATCCAGCCGGGATCGGCGATCGACGCCTCGGGCTCTTTCGTCGCGAGTGCTGCGATGAGGATGCACGGCTTGTTCGCCCTCCTTTTCCTGCTGGTCGGTGCAACGCTACTGGTGGTCGCTTACGGCGGCATCGCCTGGCCCGGGTCGATCGAATCGAGCACGTTCGCCGAGTACCTGACCTACGGCCGGTCCCTGCCGATGGCTCTCAACGTGCTCGTGTTCGGATGGCTGACCTTCGGATTGGTCTCGATCATCTACTACTTCTTGCCGAAGCTGGTGGGTACGCAGCTTGCAATGCCGGTCGTGGCCGCGGTCAACGTCTTGTTGATGGCCGGCGGCGTCGTTGCCGGCGTGGCGGCCATCGGTGCTGGCAACGGTTCTGGAGGCCGACTCCTCGAGATGCCTTGGTACTCGGACGCCGCTTTGGCGCTGTCGTTTCTGGTGGTAGCGGTCGTCATCACCACGACCGTCAAGCGCTCGGGCCTCGAACGCGTCGGGGTACCCATCTGGTACTTCATTGCCGCCCCTTGGTGGCTGTTGCTTTCGTTTGCGGCTGGAGCGATACCTGGCCTGGCCGGAGCTCCTGCCGAACTGCAGAGTGCGTTCACCGCAACCGCGGTATTCGGAATGTGGATAGCCACGGCGGCGATCGGCGGTGGTTATGCGCTCGTCGCCCGTCTGGTGCCCGATGCCGAGTTCCATCCCCGGCTCGGCCGGATCGGATTCTGGTCGCTTGGTCTCCTGTGGGCGTGGACCGCGGCACGCACCCTCCAGTACGGCCCGATGGGCGACTGGATGGAGACGGTGCCGGTTCTTTCCAGCTCGATGTTGATGGTGACCGCACTGGCGATTGCGGCAGATTTCGCCCTGGCGTTGCGTGGCAAATGGGATGCGGTCACTCGGTCGATGCCGCTTCAGCTCTTCACCGCCGGAACGGCGTTGTTCGTTCTCATCCCCGGTCACATGCTGGTGCAGAGCCTGCGGTCCTCATCTGCAGTCATCCGGTTTACCGGATGGGAGGCGGCGTTCGACCTGATGGCGGTGATGGGTGCCTTCAGCCTGTGGACGATCGCGTTGCTGGCCCATGTGCTGGCATCGGAGTCGGGTCGTAGGTGGAGAGCTGGTTGGGGTGTTCTGATCGCCCTTCCGATCACCGGGGGCGTGCTCTTTGCCGCGGGAAATCGATGGATCGCCGGCCTGCAACAGGGCTACACCTGGTTGGCAGGAGTCGAATCGAACGCCTACGAGAACTTCGGCGAAGGCTTCTTCAACACCACGGCCCCATTGCAGGGAACTGATGCGCTCACCGCGGTCGGCCTCATGGTGATCACCGCCGGAATACTCGTGTTTCTCGTCGGAGCGGTAATGCGGATCGGGGGATCGGCCGATGAAGAGATCTCTCA
Organism: Acidobacteriota bacterium; assembly: GCA_022571885.1. Classification (GTDB taxonomy): domain Bacteria; phylum Actinomycetota; class Acidimicrobiia; order Spongiisociales; family UBA11373; genus JACZWZ01. Next base: position 1,927 of record JACZWZ010000128.1, on the reverse strand, counting down.
ATTCGCCTGGCCCGACGACGAGCGGCCATCGGTCGTGCGGCGTGGCGCCGCAGCCATATTTGCGCTCACCGTGCTGGCGGTTTTCGTGTTCCCCGCGATCGATGCCGATCACGAGCCGACGCTCTTGGCCGACTCGAGTCGCGATCTTGCCCCCGGCTCTATGGAGTTCGAGGGGCGGGACATCTACGTTGCCGAGGGCTGCTGGTACTGCCACACCCAGCAGGTCCGTGCCATCGTCACCGATGTGGGTCTTGGGCCCGTTTCGACCAGCGGTGACTATGCGCACGATCCGGCCGGGATTCTTGGTGTCGCCAGGATTGGTCCGGATCTCGCTCACGCCGGGAGCCGGGCTCCGACCAATGATGCATCTTGGGTGCGATCGCATTTGTCCAACCCCCGAACCGAAAGGCCTTGGTCGACGATGCCGTCGTACGGACACCTCACAGATTCTGAACTGACCGCCCTCGCCGCCTACGTCGCAGGATTGGACTAGCGGTGGAAGAGCTCCTTGCTGCAGCAGCCGAAGCGATGAATGTGCCGGTCGAGATGGTCGAGCGGTCGGCCCAGGCCCGCGCCAATGCTCGGGGAGTGGCAATCGAAGACGTATTGCGCGCCTGGTCGAGTGGTGTGGAGATCACCGATACCGCTCCAGTGGCGGAGTCGGGGGACGCGCCGGCTGACATTCCAGCCGCGGTAGAGGCACCTCCCGCGCCTGAGCCTGCGTCTGCGGTGCCGGTGGCCATGGATGAGGCGTCGATCGTGGCGGCGGCGGCCGAGAAGATGGGTATGCCCGAAAGCATGGTGAGGCGGTCGGCGGCGGCGCGTGCCAGGGCGCAGGGTGTCGATGTCGATGTGGTGTTGATGGATTGGGCGGGTGTCGATGCGTCGGCTGCGGCTCCTGCGGCTGCGGCTCCTGCGGCTCCTGCGGCTGCGCCTGCGGCCACATCTGAGCCTGCGGCGGTGCAGCCGGCCCCTGCTGTGACGGCGCCGGCCGAGCCGGTTTCCGTGGCCGCTATCGAGCCGGAAGTACTGGGAGGCTCAGACGAACCGGCAGCTTCTGAGCCGCCGGACCCGCCCGACCGGTTCGAGTCGGAGGAAGAAGCAACGGCCGGCGGCGCGATTCCGCGCTGGTTGGTGGCGTTATTCGTTCTCGTCCCTGTGTTCGCCATCGGATATGCACTGTTCCTGCCCAACGGTCCCAACTGCGGGGATGCCGGCAGCCTGGCGATCGATCCGGTTATCGGCCTGGCGGTCAACTGTGACGGCTCCGAGTTCGGCTCCGAGTTGCTCGACCTCTTTTCTCTTGGCGCCGAGATCTACAACGGTGCTGGCTGCACGGCATGCCATGGACCCAACGGCGGCGGGAACGCCACGTTCCCCGCATTCATCGACGGCGCCCTCCTGGCCACCTTTCCGCAGGATTCGTGTTCGGCACAGGTCGAGTGGATTGGACTCGGGACGACGGGATGGCCCGAATCGACGTACGGTGCCAATGAGAAGCCGGTGGGCGGTTCGGGAGCCGTGATGCCGGGCTTCGGATCCAGCTTGTCATCACAGGAGATTGCGGCGGTGGCGCTCTACGAGCGGGTCGCTTTCGGTGGTCAGGGGCTAGATGAAGCGCTGGTCGACTGCGGTGGCGAGACGACCGACGAAGCGTCGGCGTTGGGGGAGTAGGAGAAGAGCCGCCCCTAGGGCGGGCGTTTTCCGTTCTAGACCTGATCCGGTTGGAAGGGGTGGACGCGCCTGCCGTTGGTTGGTTCGTGCTTCGTCGAGTTTTCCGTTTCCCGTAAGAGTCGCCGTGAGGCTTTTCGGACAACGGACAACGGATAACGAAGATCGGAATCCGAGTCACCAGTCACTAGTCACCAGTCACCAGTCACCAGTCACCAGTCACCAGTCACCAGAACAGCGTGCAGCGAGCCGCAGG
>JACZWZ010000127.1 GCA_022571885.1 Acidobacteriota bacterium | reverse complement strand
TGGTTACCTCTCCACCGGTACCCTTCCGGTTCGCATGGAGCACCCGATTCTCGCCGGGTGGCACGAGCTGGCTGCAGCACAGATGCCACCGTCCACCACGGTCTGGGACGCTCACACCCACACCGGCGACACCGACCCTGATGGCTTCGTCAACACCCCTGATGCCTTGCTGGCGGCACTCGACCGGGCGGGCCACGCCGGCGCCGTCGTCACCACCAATGCCGACCCGCTCGGCTATCGGCTTCACAACGACCGCATCCTCGACGAGGCCGAACAGTCCGACGGCAGGCTGATTCCGTTCCTGCGGGTCGATCCCAACAACGCTTCCGCAGTCGCCGAAACGGAGCGCTCGCTGGACGCCGGACACCGCGGCATCAAACTGCATCCGCGGAGTGAGGACTTCGATCTCGATCACCCGGTGGTCGGCGAAGTTGCCGCGCTGGCGGCGGCGCGGCGGGTGCCTTTGCTGATCCACGCCGGACGCGGAATGGATCCCCTGGGTGACACCCCGGTGCGTCTCATCGACGCCAACCCGGGACTACAGATCATCCTCGCCCACTGCGGAATCAGTGACCTGGGAACACTGTCCACCGAGAGCCAGAGCCGACCCGGCCTGATGTTCGACACCGCCTGGTGGAACCCGGCCGATCTGGCGGCGCTCTTCTCGTGGGTGGACGCCTCCCAAATCCTCTATGCCTCCGATTCTCCATATGGGGCGCCGTTGATGTCGTCCACCATCAGCACCCGGGCGGCGATTCAGGCCGGTCTCAGCGGTGCGGCACTCACCGCAGTGTTTGGAGGCAACCTGCACCGGGTGCTGGCCGGAGAGCCGGCTTCTCGGATGGGAGTCGGCGTGCCGGCGTTCATGGATCTCGGTCTGATGCGAGTGGCCTCTAACCTCTTCGGAGCCATCGAGACAACCTTTGCCGGAGTGACACGGCTGCAGCCGTTGGAACTCGCCCGCCGCGCCACCGAGACACCCCCATCGTCGCTGGACGGCCTGTATGCAGCCATCGGCACCACCATCGACGCTGTGATCGAGCTTCAAGACGAACACCCGAGAGAGCGACTCGGACTGCTGATCGCGGCGTGCTCGGCAGCCCTCACGCCAGCGGCCGGACATCTGTAGCGGGCAGCTTGCGGCGTGCGGCTCTAGATGGCAGATGGCAGACACCAGACTTGGATTGGTGATCGACGGCTTCTGATTTCTAACTGGTGACTGGAGACTGGAGACTGGACACTCTCCTCTTCCCGCAGAATCACAGGATCAGTACGCTCGGGGGGTGGAGAGAATCACCGTCGACCTACCCAAGGAATGGCTGTCGGTCACCGATATCTGTGAGTACATGGATGTCTCGGCGTACGTGGTGACCCGGGTCCTGCGCTCCGAAGAGCTCCCGGCCGTAAAGATGGGACGTGAATGGCGGATCGCACGCGGCGACTTCGAGAACTGGCTCAACGCCCAGCGGCTCGCCTCGGCGCTCCGAACGCGTCTCGACGCCAAGTGACGGTCGCACCGGATCAAGTCGACGTTCCCGACGTCGACGAACTCGACGCGACCGCCCACCCGTGGCAAGTCGTCGTGTGGAACGACCCGGTCAACCTGATGTCGTACGTGGTGTGGGTCTTCCGCAAGCTCTTCGGCCACCCGGAGACCGAAGCCACTCGACTGATGCTGCAGGTCCACCACGAAGGCCGCGCCATCGTTTCCAGTGGCCCGCTCGAGAAGGCGGAACTCGATTGCCACCGGCTGCACCATCACGGGTTGTGGGCAACCCTGGAAAAGACGTGACCGGCCCATTCGTCGTAACCGACGGAGGCATCCGGCTCTCGGTCGGAGCAGATGAACAAGGCATGCTCTTCAGCCTCCCCACTCTCCTCCAATCTGGGGACGACGCCGGAGGCCGGCTCGACTACACGCCCCATCCCGATGACCCGACCGCCGATGCCGAATACCGCGAGTTGATCGGTGACGATCTGGCCCACCTTCGCAGGCAGGACCGCGACTCCTTCAACGATCTCGTCGCCGGAGAGCCGGGATCACCCGAAGCCCTCGAAGCCTTCATGCGGGTGGTAGGCGAGGCTCGGCTCGTCCTCGCCGGTCGGCTCGGAATCGAAGATGACGGGTGGGAAGCAGAAGCGGACATGCAATCCGACCCGGAGTTGGCGCTGCTGGGCTGGCTGGGCTATCTCCAGGATGCAGCAGTAGGGGTCCTCAGCGAGCTGTTGTGAGGAGAGTTTGCAGTTTGCAGCTCTCAGTCACACTTCAGAGGATCGCGCTTCATCCTGAAGCCCGAGTCTGTCATCTGCAGGCTGCAAGCCGCACGATTCCTACAACCCCAGCGCGGTCCTGGCGTCTACACATTCGACGCCGAGGTAGTCGGCGACTGCGGGATTGGCCACGGCTCCTCCGGCGACGTTGACGCCGCCGAGAAGTTCGGGACGGCGTTCCACGGCGCCGGCGACCCCATCGGCGAGCGCCACCACGTAGGGAAGCGTGGCATTGGTCAAGGCGTAGGTTGCTGTGTTGGGGACCGCTCCCGGAATGTTGCCGACGGCGTAGTGCACGACCCCGTGCATCTCGTACACCGGGTCGCTGTGAGTGGTCTCCCGGGCCGTGGCGATACAGCCCCCCTGATCGATCGAGATGTCCACCACGACACTGCCGGGGCGCATCCGCTTGACCAGTTCCTCGTCGACTATCACCGGAGCGCGGGCACCCGGAATGAGGACCGCCCCCACCACCATGTCGGAGTCGGCAACGAACTGCTCGACGGCGAACTTGGAAGAGGTAACCGTCCTCACGTTGCCCCACTGCAACTCATCCAGATGCCGAAGAGGATTCACGTTGAGGTCGAGCACCGTTACTTCCGCCCCCATCCCTGCGGCGATCATCGCCGCATTGCGGCCCGCCATCCCTGCTCCCAGCACCGTGACCTTGCCCGGTGGCACCCCCGGCACACCTCCGAGTAGGACGCCGCGGCCGCCGTTCGGCTTCTCCAGGTAGTGGGCACCGGCCTGGGCAGCCAACCGACCCGCTATCTCACTCATCGGGGCCAGCAGCGGCAGTGCACCGTTATCCAATTCGACCGTCTCATAGGCAATGGCAGTCGCCTTCGATTCGAGCAGACCGCGTGCTTCTTCGGGATAGGCAGCCAGGTGAAGGTATGTGAAGAGCAGGTGCCGCTCTTCGAGCATCTCGATCTCGGCCGGCTGAGGTTCCTTGACCTTGACGATCATGTCGGCTCCACCGAATACTTCGGCCGCATTCGAAACAATCTCGCCCCCGACCGCGGTGTAAGCCTCGTCCGCAACGAACGAACCGGAACCGGCATCCTTCTCCACCAACACCCGATGCCCGTGAGCCACCAGCTCGCGGACTCCGACCGGCGTCATCGCCACCCGGTATTCCTCGGTCTTGATCTCCTTGGGGACGCCGATGATCACAAAGAGGCTCCTGTCAGTTCATTCGAAGGCACCCATCCCCATCGCGGGGACGGGTACGGAGGCAGCCTACGCACCCTTGTGAGGGACGCCGGCGTTGAGATGCCCGCCAGAACGCGGCCACCGCAAACGATCAACTCCAGGCCGGTACCGCCCGATAGACGAACCATGACCAAGAAGGGTCGTGTCCATCAGGCCCGGCCTCTGCGACGAGGCTCCAGCGGCGGGCGCTTTGCCGCGCTCACCCTCGGTGTGGGCGTGGCAATCCTCCTCGTTTTCGCCCTGGTGTTTTCCATCGCGTTCGGAACAAAATCAATCGCCGGCCACGCCTTGGCACTCCACAACGCCGACGAGGCACTTCGAGCTGCGACGATTGTTCGAGCACAGGCCGGTCTCGCTACCCACCTCGCAGTGCTCGAGCGGGAATTCGGCTTCGGATCGGCCGAAGCGGTCGAACTGTCGCTGTCAGAAGTACGCCTAGCACTCAACGACCTCGATTCAGCGTTGTTGGGGCTGTTGAGGGACGTCACCGATCTTCAGGCACCGATCACCACCAGCGCCGCGCTATTCAACGCCACCACGATCGAGATCCTCAACTCGCTCAAGGTCGGCGACATCACCCTGGCCCAGCAGATTGCGATCGATGAACTCGACGTCTCGTTCCGCCGATTCGTCGGGAACCTCGTCGTCGAACGCGACCGCCAAGCCGCCGCAGTGGCAACGGCCAGCGCAATAATGGGGAAAATCAGCAATCTGTCACGATTCTTGGTTGCCTTCCTGGTTCCGACCTCGGCAATCCTCCTGTATCGGGAGTTGGCGCGGCGCCAGAACCGCCAGAAGGAGTTGGAAGTTCGACTCGACACCGAGAAGGAACTAGGTAAGGCGCGCGACGACTTTGTCGCCAACGCCTCCCATGAGCTTCGAACACCGCTCACTTCGATCCTCGGATTGGCCTACCTGATCGAGGAGGACGGTGCGGCTGCAGCCAGCCCCCTGATCACCGAGATGGTGGGCCTCATCATCAGCGAGGCAAACGACCTGTCCCGTATGGTGGACGACCTTCTCACCACAGCCCGGCTCGATGCCGGTGCGCTGCATTTCCAACTGGAGAATCTGAACGCGGTCGATGAGATCAAAGAGGTGGTGAACCCGCTGGTGCGCTCCGGTGCCGTCATAGCCGTCCAAGCCGAGCCCGGCCAAATCAGGTCCGATCGACTCCGACTCCGCCAGGTGATCCGCAACCTGCTGTCCAACGCCCGCAAATACGGCGGCGCCAACGCCCGGATCGTCGCCAGCCAGGTGACGGGCTGGTATGAGATCAGGGTCGAAGACGACGGCGACGGAATCCCCGACGAACTCCGCCAGCGGCTCTTCCAGCGGTACCTGCACGAGGGCGATATGCCCACCGTGCTGGGGTCGGTGGGACTCGGCCTTTCGATCGTGAGTGCCCTCGCCGAGGGCATGGGCGGCGCCGTCTGGTACGAACGCAACGAAGGTTGGACGTCGTTCGTCGTGCGAATCCCACTCGCCACCAGCGACGAGGTCTCAGCGTTCCGCGAGGCGCCCGGTTCCCACCCCCCGAGCCAGCAATCGGAATCCGAGCCCACCCCTTCCAGTATCTCCCTTGACTAGTCACTTCGGAAGCCACCGAACTGCTCCTGTACTGAAGTAGTCAGCCACCGATAAACACCTTATGCGGCTTTCCGAACTCCGCCGCGCCTGGCTGCTTGCCTTGCAGTCGAAACGCGCATATTTCGATCGTGGTCGAGCGGCTCGTGCTGCTTCGAGTGTGATTGTTATGGCCGTGTTTGTGGTGGCGACAGTTTCATTCTGGCCGAACGCACTGGCGGCTTCACAGGGGATATATCGCGACTCGGTTGGAGCCGCCAGCTACTCCGGATCTGACGGCTCGCTTGACTGGTCGGGAAGCCCCTGGGTAGAGATCGGCGAAAGCGATGGAGCATCTTTGGGATCGGTCCAGGCGGGCTCGCATTCCTCGCCGTGCCTTGCGGGTGGAGGGTGCCTCCGAATCAACGACACGTCGTCGAGCACTTCATTCGGCTTGCAGCGGACCGCCAACCTGTCCGGAGCGGCCGCGGCCACCCTCACCTACAGCTATCACCTCGAAGAGGACAGCACCTCCCTCCCAACGGAGTTTTACCTCGACGCCTCCTCGACCGCCACCGGACCGTGGACCAGGCTCGTCACATACACGGTCACCGCCACCGACACATTTGCGATACCCCAGGCTTTCGACCTCACCCCATTCATCTCGGCGACCACCACAATCCGGTTCACCTCGAGCGCCGACGGCGACAGCGATGAGTTCTACCTCGACGACGTCCAGATCGAAGCGGTTCCGGCCGGCAACATCGAATCAGAATTGTGGTTCACCATCCGTGCCGACACGACGACCGGCCCCACCGGAGTAACGACGCTCGATAACGGAGCCATCGCCTCGTTCGACCAGCCGGGGATGGCATACGAACCGGGGACTACCGCGGGCACCCTGAGCACGGTCGCAGACTGGGACGCCACGTTCTCGACACTCGATATTTCCGGATTGCATCTGGTCGGCTCTGCGATGACTATTGGAGGTTCGATCGGTCTGCTGCCGGGCGATCTTCTCTTCACCCTCGACGGCAACGCAGATCTGCCGGGTCCGTCGGGACCGGTCTCCTTTACCAATGAGGATGTCGGCAGATTCCGCCCGGCCACTGCGGGCGACTACTCGGACGGCGAATTCATCATCTTGCTCGACAGCCCCTTCGCAAGGGAGTTACGAGCGTTAACCCTCGTCGAGCAGGCCACCGTGGTCGGTGAGGTCACGCTTCCCGCAGGGACGTTCCTTGTGGCCCCCCAAGGTGCCGGCACCCATCAGGACGTCTGGCAATACAACGCCACCGGCGCCGGTGAAGGATCTACCTCCGGAACCGCGCTCAAGTTGCTCGAAGGAACCGAGATCGGATTCTCCGATCAGATATGGGGTATCGATCTGATCGAGGAGGGATATGGGTGGCCGTTCCCCCGCGGCGCCATCGTGCTCACGATCGAAAGCAACGTAACCATCGGCGTCGATAACACCGCGATCCCGAAGCGGGCTCTGGTGAGCGTGATCGTATCCACGACCAGCTTGTCCGGCACCGCCCGGGTCAACGGGATTCTCGCCTGGGATGGCAACGACCTGGGATTCGACAGCGACGATGAACGCCTCGACGGATTCACCTTCTTTGATCATCTCGACCTCAGTCCGGTGTTCGACCAGGACATCGGCGATCGGACCGACGACGAAGGAGCCACCGTCTCCTTCTCGGCATCGGCGACCGATCCCGAGGGAGACACCCTCACCTACTCGGCTACCGGCCTGCCACCCGACGTGACGATCGACTCCGCGACCGGCCTGGTGTCGGGAACCATCAGCCAGACGGCGGCATCGGGCTCCCCGTACGCCGTCGAGTTGACGGTCGCAGATCCGGGTGGCAACAGCGATGTCGACACCTTCACCTGGACCGTCGACGCCGTCAACGTCGCTCCCGAATTGGCACTCTTAGGCGACCAAACCAACGCCGAGGGCGACACGGTTGGCTTCGTCTGGACGGTCACCGACCTGGACTTCGACACCCTCACCTGGTCGGCGACAGGGCTCCCGACCGGCTTGTCGATCAACTCGGCTTCCGGACTCATCTCCGGAACTATCGACTACACCGCCGCCGCGGCGTCGCCTTACGCCTTCACGATCCGAGTCGACGATGACGGTGTTCCTCCACTCTTCGATGAAGTCACGTTTGCCTGGACGGTGAGTAACACCAACCGGGCTCCCAGCGTGACCGACCCGGGCGATCAGGCCTCGGCTGAGGGTGACGTGATCAGCCTGCCGGTCGTCGGTTCTGATCCTGACGGTGATGGTCTCACCTGGTCCGCAGTCGGCCTCCCGTCAGGGTTGTCGATCGATTCCGGTACCGGGACCATCACCGGGACGATCTCGTATTCCGCTGCCGGGACCTATCCGGTGACGGTACGCGCCACCGACGACGATGCCGCCCCACTGTTTAGCGAAGTGGCGTTTACCTGGACGGTGAGTAACACCAACCGGGCTCCCAGCGTGACCGATCCGGGCGATCAGGTCTCGGCTGA
>JACZWZ010000126.1 GCA_022571885.1 Acidobacteriota bacterium | reverse complement strand
ACCCCGGCGCCCAGTCCGATGCTGAGGGCGACTCGATCAGCCTGACGGTTTCTGGTTCTGATCCTGACGGTGACACCCTCAGCTGGTCGGCTACCGGGCTGCCGGACGGTTTGAGCATCGATGCTGGTAGCGGGACCATTTCGGGGACGCTCAGTTACACATCTGATGGCACCCATGCGGTGTTGGTCCGTGCGACGGACGACGGGACCCCCAGCCTGTTTACCGAGGTGGTGGTGGCGTGGACGGTGAGCAACACCAACCGGACACCGATCGTGATCAACCCCGGCGCCCAGTCCGATGCTGAGGGCGACTCGATCAGCTTGACGGTTTCTGGTTCTGATCCTGACGGTGACACCCTCAGCTGGTCGGCTACCGGGCTGCCGGACGGTTTGAGTATCGATGCTGGCAGCGGGACCATCTCGGGTACCGTCGGCTATACCGCCGCCGGAACCCATGCGGTGTTGGTGCGGGCCACCGATGACGATGCCGCTCCGCTGTTTACCGAGGTGGCGTTCACCTGGACGGTGGCGGACACCAACCGGGCACCGATCGTGATCGGCCCCGCCGATCAGGCCTCGGTCAAGGGTAATTCGATCAGCCTGCAGGTATCGGGTACCGACCCCGACGGCGACACCCTGACATGGGCTGCCGCTGGTTTGCCGGCGGGAGTGACGATCTCATCGCTCACCGGTGTGGTGGCGGGGACGCCGAGCGTCGCCGGTGCCTTCACCGTCACCGTCACGCTGACCGACGACGGCAACCCGAATCTCTCGGCCGACGCCACGTTCACCTGGACCGTGGAAGCCCCGCCGGGCTTTCCGATCATCGAGGCAATCGGCAATCAGCACACGCTGGTCGGCGATCTCGTGTCGCTACGAGCGGACGGGTCGCATCCCGATGCTCTCTCGATGACCTGGTCGACCGCCGGCCTGCCGACGGGCCTCGACATCAACCCGGCAACTGGTGAGATCAGCGGCAGAACGAACACCCTCGGCGTGTTCTCGGTCTCGGTCACCCTCACCGATAGTCGCAACCAATCGGTCGAAGCCACCTTCATCTGGACCGTCGCCAATCTCGACCTCCCACCGATCGCCTCGGCCGACCGCGTTCGCATCGATGCCGAAGCCGTCGGCAGTGGGATCGTCGTCGATGTCATCGACAACGACTCCGACCCCGAAGGCGCGGTGCTTTCGCTGCTGAGCTTGAGCCAACCCGAGGTCGGGACCGCGGCGATCGTCCAGGGTCTTGTGTTCTTCGCACCCCCGCAGGGCTGGATCGGAACGGTCGAGTTCACCTACACCGTCGTCGATCAGACCGGCAACCAGGCCACCGGCCTGATCACCATCACGGTCGAAGAATCGCTGGGCATGGTTCTCGCGGCCGCTGCCCTCCAATGGGAACCGGCGACACCGCCATCGTTGAGCTTCGATGAGATCAGCCTCGACTTCGGTGCCGGAACCGCATTCGTGCTCGGATCCGTGGTCCAGTCTCTGTACGTGCTGGGATTCCCTCTCACCCTCTTCGGCGGCGCCGTGCTCTGGTCGCTGATGTTCGGCGGGATCCTAAACGTCGGGCTTGCGGTCAAGGGTGGGATCCCGATGATCGTGCGACGTACCCCGCGCAACGCCGCAGTGGTGATGGTGGCTCACGGCAAGAAACTCAAAGCACTCACCAAGCCGGGGAACGGAGAGCCGGTGTGTGAATTCCTGGCAACCGATAGAGGCCTCCAGGCGACGGGCCGTCGCTCCAAGAATTTTGACGGTAGGTGGGCTGAGATCGAGACCCCGGACGGTCCGGCCTGGGTACCGGCCGTCCACCTGGCCCAACAGGTAGATCGGGCCGGATTCATCAACGATCCGACGCCGCTTCAACTCATCGAGGAATTGGTAGTTCGGATGCGAGCCCGCGGTACCATCTCGGACCTGGTATCGGAATACGGTCTGTGGATCGCCCACCACGGTCCGATCGAACGCTACCGGCGTTACGAACTCGACTCCCTCATGGATGACCAGTCCATCCGCACCTGGCCGGGGCGCAACCCCGCCTTCCCCGCCTTTCGAGGCACGTTCGACATCGCAGTCGCTACCAGCTTCCTCGACGCCTGGGAACATCCCCAACGCCAACTCCTCCACGATCAACGGACGATCCCCTCCACGATGATTCCGGTCGAGTTCACCAACTTCCATACCGTCTCGATCGGCGCCGACGTAACCGGACGGGAGCGGCTCGATCTTCCGGCCTGGCTCGTGGTGTTCAGCTACGAGGACGACAGGGCTCACATCATCGGTCTGGTCAAAGAAGGCTAAAGAAGGTATTAGGTATTAGGTATTAGGCAGAAGAATCTTCCTAACTCCTAACTCCTAACTCCTAATACCTAATACCTCTCCCCGTTTGGCTGCTGCTGGGAGCCGTCCGCGGTATCGTCGCACCGTGAGCCTCAACGCTGCAATCATCCTGGCCGCCGGGTCTTCGGAGCAATTCGGCTCCCCCAAGCAACTGGCGGATTTGAACGGCAGGCCACTGCTCGAACAGATCGTCACCGACGTGCTGGCATGGCCGGTAGATACCGTCGTCGTGGTCATCGGCGCCTTCGCCGACGAGATCCTCGACTCGATCGACTTCCAGGATGTGGTGGTGGCGATCAACGAGGACTGGTCTGAAGGCGTCTCCTCGTCATTGCGGGTCGGCCTCGACGTCCTGACCCGAGATCCAAAGTGGGATCGAACGTTCGTGGCCCTCGGCGATCAACCGAACATTCCGAAAGGCCTCCCCAAAGAACTCATCGCAGTGGCCGAAGAGACTCAACGGCCGGCGGTCGTCCCTGTATACCGCTACGCACGAGGTCATCCTGTTCTGTTTGATCGGTCAATGTGGTCGCGTTTGATGACCCTCACCGGTGACACCGGATCCTCACCGCTGTTGACCACCCACCCGGAGTTCGTTGAGGAGGTCCGGTTCTCCGACCTGCCCCCGAGTGACATCGACATCCCCGACGACCTGGCTTCCCTCAGAACCGGCCGGGGCCGCAGCACCCGCTCCGATGCTGGTCGTTAGGCTCCCGATCAAGAACCCGGCGACGGTGGAACCGACGCCCGCGACGCGAAAGGAACCCGATGGCTTCCATCGATGCAATCGAGGGGATCGGCCCCAAGTACGCCACCAAACTGCGCAAGGCCAGAATCAGGACCACCGAAGCCCTGCTCAAGCGTGGCGCCGATCGCGCCGGTCGCAAACAACTCGGCGAGGCAACCGGGTTCAGCAATCACCAGATCCTCGAGTGGGTCAACCGCGCCGATCTCTTCAGAGTGAAGGGGATCGGTGAGGAGTACGGCGACCTCCTGGAAGCATCGGGGGTCGACACCGTCAAGGAGTTGCGCACCCGGAACGCCGCCAACCTCACCGAAAAGATGGCGGAGATCAATCAGAAGAAGCGGCTGGTACGCCGTCTCCCCACCTCGTCGATGGTCACGCGCTGGATCGCCGATGCCAAGAAGCTGGCACCGGCCGTGAAGTATTAGGAGGCGTAGGAAGCCGGTCGACCCGTTGGCCGGCCCTGGTCCATCAGGGCGCCGTTTCTGGTTGGCCGTCTCCCGTTTCCCGAATGGTGTTGCCGGAGGTGGTGGTGCTTGAAGCTACCGGGACTTGATTCGGGAAACGGGGAGCTGGAAACAGGAACGGCGCCGGCGACGATCATCTCTCGTCCTGCTCCAGCGTTAGCCAAAAGCAAGCGCACACAACAGGGCTAACGTCGCCGTGCGGCGAAGGGAGCAGCCTGTCGAAAGAAGCGGGTGACGACTCGACGATCATCGTGATGGAGAGTGGTGCGACCCGCGCCGACATCGAGCACGTCGTCACACGGTTGCGTGACATCGGTGCCGAGGTCCACGTGTCCGAAGGCCAATCACAAACCGTCATCGGTGCGGTCGGCGACAGATCGACGATCCAACAGCTGCCGTGGGAAGCCTTCCAGGGAGTCGAGCGGGCAGTGCCCGTCCTCAAGCCTTACAAATTCGTCAGCCGCGACCACCACGCCACCAATACAATCGTCGACGTGGGTGGCGTATCGGTCGGCGGGCAAGCCGTGACCGTCATCGCCGGTCCATGTGCCGTAGAGAACCGAGATCAACTCTTCGCCGCAGCCGCCGCCATCAAGGATGCAGGAGCAACGATCCTGCGTGGGGATGCTTTCAAGCCCCGAACCTCGCCCTATTCGTTTCAGGGGCTCGGAGAGAAGGGCCTGGAATTGCTCGCCGAAGCGCGGGAGGAATTCGGACTGCCCTTCGTAGCGGAGGTTGTAGACCCGAGGGACATGGAGTTGATCTCGTCGTACGTCGATCTGGTCCGCATCGGCACCAGGAACATGGCCAACTTCCCCCTGCTCGCCGAGGTGGGCCGTCAGCCAAAGCCGGTCCTGCTGAAGCGTGGATTTACGGCGACGATCGAAGAGTGGCTCAACGCGGCCGAGTACATCTACAAGGAAGGCAACCACGCCATCATCCTGTGTGAACGAGGAATCAGGACCTTCGAGACCCAGACGCGAAACACCCTCGACATCTCGGCGGTGCCCGTGGTCAAGGGTCTGTCTCACCTCCCGGTGATAGTCGATCCGTCCCACTCCGGGGGAAGACGCCGCCTCGTCATCCCGCTCTCCCTCGCCGGGGTGGCTGCCGGCGCCGACGGCCTCATTATCGATGTCCATCCTGCGCCTGAGACCGCTCTGGTGGATGGGGCCCAGGCCATCCTCCCCGACCAGTTCTCGCTCCTGATGCAGCAAGTCGGCCGAGTCGCCGCCGCAGTCGGCCGGACCATCTGACCCGGATCGGACCGGAGCGGCCAACCATCGGCCACCTAGGGCAGCACCGGCAAGGCGGGTCCCTCAACCATCATCCCCAAAGGAAGGGCGTAATCGTTCAGATCGAAACGCGGATCGGCTCGACATGTGATGCCGGCTGCGCCGCTAGGTGTCGTAGAACCGGTGCTCCACCACGCGACGGGCTCTCCTGGTGACTCGCCGATAGTCCTGGCGCAGCGCGGTGCGAGGCGAGTGCGTGTAGCCGAGAGAGCGAGCCAGCCTGGTTGCCTCGGTGGGTTCGTCGGGAAGGGAGTCGCGGGCTCGCCCGGCACGAAGAAAGAGGCGATTCCGCACCCGGGCACAGAAGCGGTACGCATCCAACAGGATGGTCTCTTCCTCACGATCCAGCAGACCGGCGGCCGCAAGCGAAGCCAGCGCATCGAGAGTCGACGCCCCTCGCACCTCGGGATGATCGGAACCGTGTTGCAACTGCAGCAGCTGAACCGTCCACTCGACATCGGCCAGACTGCCCTTGCCGAGCTTGAGATGGAAGTCGGGGTCCTCGCCGATCGGGATGCGCTCGACCTCAACCCTCGCTTTGATCTGCCGGATCTCTTGGTCACGACCGGGACGATCCGCAAAGACGTGAGAGATGGAGGCATCGACCAACGCACCACCAAGGTCGAGGTCACCGGCTGCTGGTCGGGCGCGCAACATCGCTTGCAGTTCCCACGTTTCCGCCCAACGCTGCCAGTAGGACTCATAAGCCCCCAGGCTGCGCACCAGAGCACCCTTTCTTCCCTCGGGACGAAGATCCAGATCGAGCTCCAAAGAGGAAAACCCGGTAACAGGGCGCTCGAGCGAAGCGATAACCCGCTCGATCACAGATGCTGCGGCATCGGTGTCGTCGGCATCCGAAGTAACGACCACCGCGTCGAGATCGCTGGCATACGTCAGTTCGCCCCCGCCCCACTTGCCCAAGGCGACGATGCAAAGCCGAGGACTCGATTTCAAGTCCCGCATGGCCCCGTCCAACGCCGCCTGAACCGTGGCATCCGACAGCATCGACAGCCGTTGGCCCACCTCTACCTCGTCGATCAGATCGGCGATGTCGGCCACCGCGATCCGCAGCAGGTGCTCGGCATGAAATCGGTGGATCGCAGACGTGGCATCGCCGGGAACCGAAGCACGAGCACGTGCCTCGTCGACCAGCTCGTCCAGCGTCGGCCACGCCACCAGTTGGTCATCGTCGCCGAAGATCGGAACCAGCGGCGGCAAGCGATCCACCAGTCGTCCGATCAAACGCGAGGTTCCGAGCACTCGACACAATCGTTCGGCCGCCACCGGATCGTCTCGCAGTGTGCCGACAATCGAGCCGGCATCGGCGGTCTCGCCCAGCAGCATTCGAAGCTGGCTCAGCCCGAGGTCGGGGTCCGGTGCCAACGAGAGCCATTCCATGATCAGAGGAAGCATGTGGCGCATCAACGAGCTTCGACGCGACAAGCCGCTGGTGAGGTCCTCGACGGCCCGACGAGTTGCCTCCGTATCGACGAACCCGAACGCCTCCAGGCGGCGAATCGCCGCGGTGGCGGGCATAGAAGCGGCCTTACTCTCGGCTAGAGCGTCCAGCACCGGTCGATAGAACAACCGCTCGTGAATCGAGCGCACCTCAGAACGCTTGGCCGTGAGATCCGCCTCGAACCTCATCAGGGCCGAAGCGTCGGGTTCGTCGCGGTAGCCCATCGCTCGAGCGATTCGCTCACGATCCTCAACCGCTCGAGGAAGTGCATGCGTCTGACGGAGGTCGTATAGCTGAAGCCGATGTTCGGCATCGCGCAACCATCGGTAGGCGTCGGCCAGAGTTTCGGCATCCTGTGGGAGGACATAGCCACCCACCGCCAAACGACCCAGCGCCGCCAGGGTGCCCGAGATCCGAAGAGTCGGGTCGGCCCGGCCGTGGACCAGCTGGAGCAGCTGCACCGCAAACTCGACATCCCGGATGCCGCCGACACCCCGCTTCAGTTCCGTCACCGATCCATCCACCACGTTCTCGGTCCGGCGCTTCATGGCCCGAATAGACCGGACGGCATCGGCTCCAAGACGCTCGGGAAAAACCGCCTCGACCATCGAATCGACGAAGTCCTCCCCCAGATTTGTGTCGCCGGCCACGAAGCGCGCCTTGAGGAGAGCCTGGAGCTCCCAGGTCTCCGCCCACCGCTCCCAGTAGGCCCGGTACGAATCGAGCGACCGGCTCAACGGGCCCGAAGCCCCTTCGGGCCGAAGATCGACATCGACCCGAAACGGTGATCCACCCTCAGAGCGCCTTCCCAGAGTTTCGACCACCCGAGAAGCGGCGACAAGCGCCTCCTCATCCGAGCCCTCGTGTACGAACACCAG
This sequence comes from Acidobacteriota bacterium, assembly GCA_022571885.1. Classification (GTDB taxonomy): domain Bacteria; phylum Actinomycetota; class Acidimicrobiia; order Spongiisociales; family UBA11373; genus JACZWZ01. The sequence continues at coordinate 422 of JACZWZ010000126.1, read as the reverse complement.
ATCGATGTCCGAGGCGTAGTTGAGTTCCTGCCCACCCCACTTGCCCATGGCGATCACCGCCAGCCGAACCCGGGTTCCGTCGAGGACCGAGTCGACCACGACTCGAGTCGCGGTGTCGGCTATGGCCGAGACCCTGGCCCCGGCCTCCGGCATCTCGATCTGCCCGGCCAGATCGGCGGCGGCCACACTCGCCAAGGCTTCCTTCACCCAGCGAGCCAGGCCGTCGGAGTCCGGCTCGGGCGGGTCGAACTTCTCTCCGAGAATCCGATGTGGGTCGGCAGCACGCACCACCGCGGCGGACAGGGCCCGACTACCGCCAACCAGGGCAACGAGCCTCTGCGCCATCGGCTCGTCCTCCAAGGCGGCCCTGGCCAGCTCCCGGGGAGCCCGTGCAATGTCTCCGAGCCTCAGCATCGCTCCGA
>JACZWZ010000125.1 GCA_022571885.1 Acidobacteriota bacterium | reverse complement strand
GTCCGGCCCCTGCTGCTGTGGACGACGCTGCTCGGGGGCGGCGTCGCTCTGATTGCCCAAGGACTTAGCCTCTCGGCGGTCGAGATGGGGCCGGCACCGGCGCTGACCATCTTGAGTTTTCTGTCATCGGCGGCATTGTTGGGCGGCGTGTGTACGGCGATGGTCCTGGGCCACTGGTATCTGATCGATCCGACGTTGCCTCGATGGGCGCTGCGGCGACTGGCGCTGGCTGGTGCGGGGGGCGCCGTCGTCGACTTCGCCATCCTGGCCTGGCTGGGCGTCTTCCCATGGTCGGCCGGCGATACCGCGGTTGGACTCGGATTCGTGCTGTTGGCCGTGACCACCGTGGTCCTGATGGCCGCAGTGGGTGGTGCGTTGCGTGAAGAGGGATACGCCGGCGTAATGGCCGCCACCGGCCTCTCGTATCTCGCTCTACTGACGGCAATCGGGGCCGCAGTGGTGGGACGAATGCTGGTGGAAGGTCCGGTTCTGTCGTGATGGGCGGTCCTTCTCCGTCGCCTCCCCGGTTCTTCCGAGGAGGAGGTGGAGGTTCCCGGTTCCCGAATGGCGTCGACCTTGCAGTCGTGGCGACCTCCCCCCAAGGAGCGATTCTCGACGGGGAACTGGGAACGGACATTGCCGGCCCGCAGAACCGGACGGCACCGGGCTCCATTTACAATCTCGAGTCGTGAAGATATATACGCGCAAGGGTGACGACGGTTCAACTGGGCTCTTCTACGGCGGCAGGGTCGCCAAGGACGACTCAGGTCCTGAGGCATACGGTGCCGTCGACGAGGCGGTGTCGGCCCTCGGGGCGGTGCGGGCGATCGCCTCCGAGCCGCTGGCCGAGGCCGTGCTGGCGGTACAGCGCGATCTATTCGTGGCTGCCGCCGAGCTGGCCACCGGTGCCGACAACCGATCCAAACTGGTAGATGGCGAGAGCCGTGTCTCGGAGACGATGGTGACTGCCTTGGAAGTCAGGATCGATCAGATCGAGGATCGGTCCGGTATGCCGACCGAGTTTGTGGTTCCGGGCGGGTCGGTCGTGGCAGCCGCTCTCGATGTGGCACGAACGACCATCCGTCGCTCCGAACGGCGAGCGGTGTCGCACATGCGAGCGACGGGGATAGCAGACTCGTTCGTCGTCCCCTATCTCAACCGACTGGCCGATTACGTCTACATGATGGCCCGGGCCGAGGAGGAGAAATGGGTGCCGACCAGGGAGCAAACAGAGTGATCGAATTCCGAACCACCGGCGGTATCGAGGATGGGACCGAAGACGCCCTGCTGGTTGCGGTGGGGGCGGACGGTGCCTACGACGCCGGCGCCGCCTGGGTCATCGACCGGCTCCCCTGGGTCGGCGAGCGGCTCGAAGCCAATGAGTTCACCGGTAAGAAGGGGAGCGTTTCGGTGATTGCTGCCGGCGACGCTCTCCCCTACCACGAGATTGCCTTCGTCGGAGTGGGAGAGGCACCCACCGCAGAGGTTGTGCGCCAGGCGGCGGGGACCGCGGCGCGGGCACTGAAGTCGTCGGCCACGATCGCGACGACGTTGCACGCTGCCTGTGAGGACGGTGCCGGCGCGGTGGCCATGGGTCTGGTGCTGGGGGCCTATTCGTTCGACAGACACAAGAGCGAGCCGAAGCCTTCGAAAATCGACATGGTGTCCTTTGTGGACGGATCTGATGCCGACCTCGAGGCGGCGGCCGAAGCGAACATCATCACCGATGCCGTGATGCTGGCTCGCGATCTGGTGAACGAATCAGCGATGTATAAGTCGCCGGTCGTGATGGCCGAGATCGCCACCGAGATGGCAGCGGAAGTTGGGCTCGAGATCCGGGTGATGGACGAGATCGAGATCGAAGCCGAACGCCTCGGCGGATTGCACGGTGTCTCCTTGGGGGCCGCCAACCCACCCCGCCTGGTAGAGCTTCGCCACGAACCGGAGAACGCCACGGCCTTTCTCGCCATCGTCGGCAAGGGGATCGTCTTCGACTCGGGCGGTTTGTCACTCAAGCCGGCCGACGCGATGGAGGAGATGAAGACAGACATGTCGGGTGCGGCAGCGGTCTTCGGGGCGATGAAGGCTATCGCGGTGCTGGGCATCCCGGTAAAGGTGGTGGGGATCACGCCGCTGACGGAGAACATGCCCGGAGGAGCCGCGCTGCGGCCCGGCGACGTGCTGCACACCCGGAACGGCAAGACGATCGAGGTGCTCAACACGGATGCGGAGGGTCGCTTGGTGTTGGCCGACGGGCTGGCCCTCGCCGCCGAGCAGTCGCCCGACCTCGTCATCGACCTGGCCACGCTCACCGGCGCCTGCATGGTTGCTCTTGGAAAGAAGATCGGGGGGTTGTTCGGCACCGACGATGCGGTTGAGATGGTGTCTGAGGCGGCTGAGGCCGCCGGAGAGCGAATGTGGCACCTTCCGCTCCCTACGGACTACCGCGAGCAGATCGACTCGGACGTTGCCGACATGAAGAACACCGGGGAGCGTTACGGCGGAGCCATCACGGCCGCGCTGCTCCTGCAGGAATTCGCCGGGGACGGACCCTGGGCCCACCTGGACATAGCCGGTCCTGCTCGGGCCCCCGAGACAGATGGCTACGCCGTCAAGGGAGGCACCGGATTCGGCGTCCGCACCATCGTCGAGTTGGCGCGGAGGATGGCGGAGTAGTCAAGCGGCTTGGAGCGTGCAGCTTGCAGATGGGAGATGGCGGTACCGAGCCCCTAGTCTGAAGTCCGCTATCTCGACCGCGGGTGATTTACGAGGCGGCCAGACGCGTCATTGCGTGTTTATCGAGACGCCGGCTGGATCTGCAATCTGCTCTTCCTACAGGCCGCAGGCTGCCCGCCCTTAGTCGCAGCTTCCGAAGCCATGGAGATCGAGTTCCTGCGTGAGGGCCGCTCGACTCTGGATCCCGACGATGCCGTCGGCCGTCAGGTTCTGCGAGTTCTGGAAGAGCAACACCGCAGCGGTGGTGCGTGATCCGAACAGACCGTCCACCAGGCCGGAGTTGTAGCCGAGCATGTTGAGGATCGCCTGCAAGGCTCGGACGGTTGCGCCGTTGATGCCCCGCCGGAGCAGGGTTCCGTCGGCGGTGAGTATCGCGCCGCTCGTCGCGGCGGTGTGAAGGCTGGCGATCTCGCCCCGGGTGCGAGGACCGACGATGCCGTCGATGGCGAGACCTTTGGCATCCTGGAACGACCTCACCGAAGCCGTCGTCCCCTGCCCGAAGATGCCGTCGATGGGGCCGTCATAGTGGGCGAGGGCCCGCAGCATCTGCTGCACGTCGGCGACGTCAGCGCCCAGTGAGCCATAGCCAAGGACTCGCTGGCTCGACAGCAGGTCGTTGATAGAGAAGTCGTAGTTGGGGCAGGTGTCAGGGGGCGGCGGCACCGTAGTGGTGGTGCTGGCGGGCACGGTGGTGGTTGTAGTTGCCGGGACCGTGGTGGTTGTAGTTGCCGGGACCGTGGTGGTTGTAGTGGTGGCGGGCACGGTGGTGGTTGTGGTGGTCGGGACCGTAGTTGTGGTGGTCGACGGCACGGTGGTGGTGGTTGTAGTTGCCGGGACCGTGGTGGTTGTAGTGGTGGCGGGCACCGTGGTGGTTGTGGTGGGCGCGACCGTGGTGGTTGTGGTGGGCGCGACCGTGGTGGTTGTGGTGGGCGGGACTGTGGTTGTGGTGGTAGTCGCCGGGACCGTCGTGGTGGTGGTTGTGGTGGGCGGCGGGTCCTCGGCGGCGCAGGTCGAGGTTCCACCGGGTGTCGTGAGAGTCACGATCTGCTGGGAACGCAAGTTGAGGCGACCGCGAAGGTCCCTGGTGCGAAATGCCCGGGGTCCACCGGAACCGTAGAAGGTGATTTCGAGTGCGGCACCGGTGGCCGAACAGGAGGTGACCGCGGCGCCTGTCACCGAATTCATTCCGGGGAGCAGAGAAGCCAACTGAGACCCGGTGAATGATTTCGACCATGTGGCGTGTGGATTACCCACCGAAGGCAGCTGGCTCCAGTGGTCGTCCACCGATTTCAGATAGGCGACCGGGTTGAGGAACGAGTCCTCGCTGTTTTCGGTCTTGCCGAATGTGCTCGAGGAGTAGAACGTCGAGAGGGGAACGAGTTGGCCCCCGACGGTTACCGCCGGGTGGGTGAGAACCTGGTGCTCGGTCGAGCGAACGATGTCGATCCAGGCCTGATTGCTGTGACCGTATCCGACGTAGTTCTGGTCGTAGTTGGTGTCGTACAGCTGGCACCAGCACCATGGACGAGCTGCGGGATCAGGGCGGATTCGAGCTCGGGCATAGGCGTAGGAGCGTGCGGCGACGGCCTGCGCCTGCAGCGCCGCCACTCCACCGATGTCGGCCCATCTGTACGGCATCTCGGAGATACCGACGATGTAGTCCTCTATGTCGATCTCGATCGATGAGTTGAGAGTGTTGGTGTTGTTGTCGGGACGGATATGCAGCGTGCCGCGGGAATAGGTGCAGGGTTGCGAGACCGAACCGCCGGGTGCGTTCCAATTGGTCATGTAGCAGCCGGCGATCTCGATTGCGGTGGTCGGGCTGTCGATCCATCCGTCCCACTCGCCATCGATGAAGCAGTTGCCGTTCAGGGTGCCGGACGGAGTGGAGAGGTGGCACGTGTCGCTGCCGTGCCTGGTCACCGTCGCCGACTGGCCTGGAGCCACCGTCGCCGACTGGCCGCTGATGGTAAACGTGACCGGCACCCCACCCGAATGGAGTTCCCGGACCGTGAAAGTGAGCGCCTGATCCTCCATCGTCAGGTTGACCCACACCGGCCGACGAAGATCTTCGGCGGCCGGCGCCGTCGAGGAACCGGTGAAGTAGTGGGTGACGATGTCTTGCCAGGAGAACCCCTCTTGGGACATGCCGAGCGCGCCGTATTGGCTCATCCCGACTGAGTGGCCCCAGCCACCCCCATCGAACGTAAAGAGCTCGGATGCGGCGGCGGGGACGATCGGCAGCAGGGTGACGACGAGCGCGACTGCTGTAGTTGCCGCCAACGCCCTGATCGAGCGGAGCGACGAGCGCACCCGGTTGCCAACTCGCATACCCTCGCCATCGGTGTTTCAAGCGTACGAGTTGACGACTTTTTTGGCCTGGTGACTAATTACTCCAGGGCGCGGGCAATGGCACTCAAGGTGCTTCCGGCGGGTGCGTCGATAGTCACCGACGCCAGCCGGTCGAGATCGGTCACCCCCTGATTGATGATGATCAGCGGAGCACCGGATTCGGCCGCGGTCAGCGGCACATAGGCGGCCGGATAGACGGACAATGTCGATCCGACGGGAACCACGGCGTCGGATGCCGTCGCCAACGCCAGCGCCCGCGTCATCTCGGCCTCGGGCATGCTCTCACCGAAGAAGACGACATCGACCTTGAGGATCCCCCCACACTCGAGGCAGTGCGGATCGGAGTCGCCGTTATCGATGCGGGTGAGGGCGTCTTCGGTGGGCATAGCGTTGTTGCAGTCGACACAGCTGGTGGTGCGGACGTTGCCGTGGAGTTCGACGATTGCCTCTCTCGGCAGCCCGGCCGCGGCGTGGAGACCATCGATGTTCTGCGTGACGCAGCCGATCATCCGTCCGGTGTTCCATAGTGCGGTGATGGCGGCGTGGCCTTGGTTGGGCATCGCGTCGAGCACCCCGCTGTCGGTCCTCATCTCCCAGGAGCGGCGCCGGGTCTCGCTGCTCGAGAGGTAACGCTCGATCGTGAAGTCGGCCGGGTCGACCCGGCTCCAAACACCATCCGGACCCCTGAAATCGGGTATGCCCGACTCGGTCGAGATGCCGGCACCGGTGAACACCAGGATCGACTGCTTGACCGCCAGCACCTCTATGGCCCGATCGATGGTCACCAGCCGATGATATTGGCTCAGAGCCATGCTTATGGCTCTTCGCCATGCGGCTCATCGCTTTGCGACCCGGGGCCCCTACCCCAGGCCGCCGAGTCCACGCCTATCGGCGAGTCCTCTTGGCTTATGGCTCTTGGCCATGCGGCTCATTGCTTTGCGACCCGGGGCCCCTACCCCAGGCCGCCGAGTCCACGCCTATCGGCGAGCCCTCTCAGGGCGTCACAATTGCCGCATACTCCGAGCGGAGAGCGGGGCGGAGCCTGCGCCGCTGGGCCGGTGATAGGTAAGGGACGGTCGGACGAACCAGCACGATCGATCCAGCTCGCTGGATGAGACCCTCCGTCGCCAGGTTGGCCAGCCGGAGAGGCTTGCGTATCCGGCGACCGGCGCTTGCCGGTGATCACGAGGTCGTCCGCCATGGATTGAAGAGTCTGCTCGACGCCCAGGCCGAGATGGAGGTGGTGGGGGAAAACCAATCGCCAAATCGCCAATGTACTGTATCTCGAGGAAGGGACCGTACGCAACTACGTGAGCAAGATCCTCTCCAAGCTGGACGTTTCAAACCGGGCCAAAGCCGCGGTTTATGCCGTGAAACACAACATTCAGCAGGTGATCGGTGAAGGATGAGACCGTCTCCGCTCCCGAGCGGTCTCAATCCAGGCGCTGGCAGCTCTCAACAAGGCTGCTCTAGCCATCGGTCAGGATCTGGAGCTCGATCAGACACTGCAACATATCGTCGATTCAGCGCGGGAGTTAGTATCCGCCCGCTACGCCGCGCTTGGTGTCTTCAACGACGAACGTGGGCTCGAAACTTTCGTGTTCTCTGGCCTGACATCCGAACAGGCGGCTGAAATTCAGACTTATCCGGAGGGGCGCGGTTTTGGACGGCCCAGACCCGATACGTGTATCGGACGTGAGCCGCGACGCGCGGTCGGAAGGCATCCCCCCTGGCCATCCGCCGATGACCAGCTTTCTGGGGGTCCCAATTACAGCAGGAGATGAAATTCGGGGCAATCTATATCTCACCAACAAGCAGGGCGGGGAAGAGTTCACCGACGCGGACGTAGAACTCATCACGATCTTCGCTTCTCAATCCGCGGTGGCCATCAAGAACGCCCGACTGTACGAGGAAGTTGGACGGCTGGCTATTATCGAAGAGCGATCCCGCATCGGTATGGACCTTCATGATGGCGTGATCCAATCCACTTACGGTGTCGGCCTCACGCTGGAAACGGTTCAAAAGATCGTTGAGGAGAAACCGGATGAAGCTCGCCGACTTCTCAAGCAGTCCATTGCCGGACTCAATGACGCCATCCAGGATATTCGCAATTTCATCCTTGACCTTCGCCCGCGCCGATTTGAGGGAGACCTGGCGGCAGGCATCGCACGGCTAATGCGCGAATTTGAGGCCAACGCGATGGTTGAAGTCGAAGTTCGGCTGCCGGAAGACCTTTCCCATTCGCTACCTGCCTCGGTCAGTCAAGCGGTCTACCTGACCGCGCAGGAGGCCCTGGCCAACATCGCCCGCCATTCGCGCGCCGCCAGCGTGTCGCTGGGCTAGAGCAGGACCCGGATTCCATCCGGCTCAGCGTTTCGGATGACGGACTCGGCTTTGACCTCCAGCAGCAAGACCAGTTTGTAGGGCATGGCCTGGCCAACATGCGCGCCCGAGCCGAAGAGCTCGGAGGTGACTTCACGATCGAATCCGAAACCGGCCGCGGAACTTCCATCCGCCTGCAGCTTCCTCTACGGGAATAGCTTCGACTAGCCCGACTCGTGCTCCGCATTCAGGGTGCGGCGCGCCCGACATCAG
>JACZWZ010000225.1 GCA_022571885.1 Acidobacteriota bacterium | reverse complement strand
CCAATTCCATTCGAAACCTCCTTTAGTGCATCCAAGCTGAATGATAACGGAACCTAGTGAGGCCGGTTCAACCGCTTGTTGCAACGCGGAGCTGGTCATGCTCACTGAGCCTAAGACGTCTTCTAGTCGCCGCTTGATCGCTCTCGACGCCCGCACCACTCAGGCGCTTCGGAATCGTCGCAAGCAGCAGCTGGGAGAGCGTCTTGCTTACGGGGAAGCGTGGGAGGACAACGGCCTTGTCTTCGTCCGCGAGGACGGCACTCCTCCCTATCCCGCGTGGGAGAGCCGACTCGAACCTCCACGCCGCATCGAGCAGAAGGACCGGGTCGGCGTCGAGCCCGCGCCAATCTCGGTCCCGATCTGGCCGAGCCAACCTGCAGCTGTGTGACCAGTCGGTCCGACTCAAGATCGGACCCTTCCTCACGACACCGGGCGGTTGCGCTCCATCCAGCGTTCCGGGTTCGCCATCAACTCGAAGCCGTAGGTGGCATACAGGTCGTGGGCATCGGCGGTGGCCAGGATGATCCGTTGCATGCCGGAGAGATCGGGATGTTCGACGACTGCCGACACCAGTGCCTTGCCCAAGCCGCGGCCACGGTGATCGTCGAGCACGAACAAGTCGCACAGCCATCCGAAGGTGGAGAAGTCGGTGACCACCCGGGCGGCACCGACCATGGCGCCGGAATCGGTGTACACCCCGAAGTTGAGGCTGGCGTCCACTGAAGCCTCGACGGTCTTGCGGGATCGGCCGGCGGCCCAGTACGACTTCTCGGAGATCCAGTGATGGATGACATCGACGTCGATCCGATCGGGGTCGGTGCTGATCAGGTACTCGCGATGGCGGCGTTCGAAGTGACTCACGGGCGAATGATGGGTCGTCCCGGAACCTGTGGTTGTCCGGCGACGAGTGACTCGAACAGAGCGGGTCCACCGGTGAGCGGGACGTCGACCGTTCGAGGGGAGACGACGGTTCCTGCGGACAGGGCTTCCAGGACCCGATGGGTGTCTCCGGGGAGGCTTCCGTACGATCCCATCAGGACATATTCGTGGTTCGACCACAGGACGACCGGCAGTGACACCACCGGCTCCAACCCCACTCCCACGGCAACCGCCCGCCCGCCGGGACGTATCGACTTCACCGCGGCATCGACGGCGGCCGCGGCGCCGACGAATTCGATGGCGGCGTCGACTCCACCGTCGCTCAGCAGCTTGACCTGGCGGCCCACAGACGCGCCTTCCTCCACCAGCACCGTCTCGTCCACTCCGAGGACTACCGCCTGCTCGAGTGCCCGAGGGTTGGTGTCGGCCACGATGACCGCACCGGCCCCTGCCAGTTGGGCCCATTGGATCCCGTACATGCCGAGCCCTCCGGCCCCGATGATGAGAACTGTCTCACCCTTGGTGACATGAGCCCGGCGTTCGATGGCGTGCAGTGCGGTCGCTCCGGCATCTGCGGCTGTGGCCGCGGCCGCCACCGAGACGTCGGGAGGACGAATCACGATCGACGCCACCGGGACGGCAACAAGGTCGGCGAAGCCCCCGTCTACGTGGATGCCGAGCATCTGGGCCCGCTGGCAGAGGTTGGGCCGGCCTTCGAGGCAACGCGGACACGCCAGACAGAACCGGCCGACCTCTGCCACGACGTCGGTGCCGGGAGGGTACTTCTCTCCGGGGGCGGTCACCACAGTCCCCGCCACCTCGTGGCCCAGCGTGATCGGTACGTGACCGGTGCGGGCGGACCCGTCGGCGAAGTGAACATCGGAACCGCAGACCCCGCAGGCCTCGACCCGGACGATCACCGTCGATGCATCGGGCGTGGGAGGATCGACTTCATCGAGGCGGATGTCACCGGGGCCGTGGAGGCGGAGTGCGCGCATGACGCGGATTGTCGCAGGTCGTGCCGCGCGGCTGTGCCGGTTGGGTGCCACCCCCCACCAACCGGCTGCGCCGGTTGACTCCCCCTCAAGGGTGATGTCTCGCGATTGGTGTCCGACGGTTGGTTGGATCACTCTCCCCTCTGGGGGGAGTCAGTCGGCCGCAGGACGATTGGTGGGGGGACGCACCAA
>JACZWZ010000018.1 GCA_022571885.1 Acidobacteriota bacterium | reverse complement strand
GCTTCGACATACCTCGCCGGTGGGAACACACCCATGACGTGACGCGTGAAGAACTCTGACCCGTCATGAGTCGTCACGACGTAGGCGAACTCCATGTCGCTCAAACCACCGGACTCGGCATCACCCTCGTAGCGGTGCCGGGTGGTGCGCAAGACGACGATGTCATCTGCCTCGGCAGTGTGCACTCGCAGAAAGGGTGGCTGGATCATACTGGGCAACAGCCACGGTTCCACGATCAGCACCCCGCCCGGTGCCAGGTGACGAGCCATCGCGGCGAACGTGGAGTCGAGCCGTTCCGGGGTACCGACATATCCGATGGACGAGAACATGCAAGTGACTGCGTCATAGGTCCGACCCAGGTCGAACTCGGTGTAGTCGGCGACATGGAGCGGGATGTCGGGAAGTCGCCGTCTCGCCACCTCGAGCATGGCCGAATCCACGTCGGCGCCCTCGACCTCAGAAAAGCGTGCCCGCCAATGTTCAAGATGGAGCCCGGTACCGCACGACATGTCCAGCAATGAAGCAGCGCTCGGGTTCCGATCGCGGATCACTTTCTCAACCGTGGAAGCGGTACCGACATAGTCGAGGTGTTGATAGACGACGTCGTAGATCTCGGCGCTGGGGCGAAACGGGGTGTTGGTCATAGTCGGCACCCCCCACCAGCTCGCTCCGCTCGCTGATTCCCCCCAAAGGGGAGAGTGATCAGGAACCGTCGTCTAACCGCCCAAGCGGCCAACTGAGGTGAAAGTGATTGCCTATCCATCACGTCTCCCGAATACAGCAGGGCGCCGCGGTCGCGGCGCCCTGCGAACACACTGTTCGGAGTTTGATCAGATCCCCAGCTCGGCCCTCAGCTCGTCCAGCTTGGCGTCGGCTTGGGCCATCGACACTGCTTCACGCAATTCCATCTCGGCGCCATCGGGGGTCGCCTCACGCAGCTCGGCCTTGGCCATGGCCATGGCCTTACGTTGCTCGATCTTGTCCTCGACCTTTTCGAGGCTCACCGCCTCGTCGTCCATCGTCGACGAGATGGCCTCGATCGCCTTGTTGACCGACTCCTGCATCTTCGCCTGCTGGAGATCGCCAAGCATCTCCATCCGCTTGGCGGCCAGCTCCTGGAGGCGCAACGCGTTCTGCTGGGTGGCCTTCTTGGCGTCGTCGGATTGCTCCACTGCCGATTCGTACTGCTTCTTGAGCGAGTTGAGATTGTTCTCGGAGGCCTGCAGCCTCATGGCGAGGCCGGTAGCAGCCTTGGTCCACTTGTCGGCACCAGCGGTGTCACCACCGGTGGTCGACTCCTGGGCCTTGAGCAAGGCTTGCTTGGCCAGTTCGCGCGCCTCGCCGACATCGTCGGCTGCTCGTTCGATCTTGCTCTCCAACTGGACGCGATGCGCCACAACCTTGGCGGCCTGATTGCGAAGATCCTGGTCTCGCTTCTTGGCCTCGTGGATTGCCTGCTCGATCTCGATTTCGGGGTCCATGGCCGCTTCCGCCTTGACACGAAACAGCGTCTTGATGTAGCCCCAGAGCCGCTTGAAGAAGCCCATGGTCTGATCCTCTCTCGTTAGGCGATCAATAGTAGGGAGTCGTCGCAGATCGTGACCGGCGTCAACGGCGCCGACGCCGCGAACGACCGGCCCGTGCCCTGCCGCCCTTCGAACGCGGCGAAGCACCGCCCCCGCTCGACCGACCAGTGCCACGACCGGCACGACGAGAACCACCCCAGTCGTACGATGCTGCCTGCCCGACACCGCCGGCCATCATCGAGAAGGTCTCCAGCCAGTCCATCCCGCCTCCACCATGCGAGCGAGGCGCCATCGGCGCCGGAACCCGACGTCCGCCGACCTTGATCATCCGCGGCTCGGGCTGCGATCCTCGACGGAGGCGCTCGGCGTCGGCCCGACACACCCGGATCGTGCGCTTGCCCGAGGACGTCTCGATGTCGGCCATCTCGGTGGCATCGCGATGGGTCGGATCGAAGAAGCAGACCGGCCGCTCGTTCTTCTCCGGCTTGTCGGGCGCCGGCCAGCCTTCGGATATGGCGGCGGCGGCATCGAGCTGCCAGCGTGCCTCATCGAGGCGATCCGACAGATCTTCCAGCGCTCTGAGGTCGTTCGCCTCCTCGTACGATTCGAGCGCCGTCGAGTATGTGGCTCCTGCCTTCTCCAGGTACTCGTTGTCCTCGCCGGAACTCGATGCCGAAACGAGATCCGAGATCTCGAGGATGGTGTTGGCCATCGCGTCGAGCTGAGCCTTGATCTCGTCTCGAGCCTCGCCGACAAGATCGCCACGACGCTTCTTCGAAGCCTTGTCCGATCGTCGGATCGCCCACCACACCAGCAGCACCAGACCACCGACGATCACCAGCAGAACGATAAAACCGAAACTGCCACCCGAGCCGGTGATCGAATCGACCACTGCGTCGACATATCCGACGTCGCCGCCGCCGGCGGCAAACCCGGTGTCGAGCGCGGCCTCGATCGCCGATTGATCGATCTCGCTGCTGGACATGCCCTCATTGGACGCCGACAACACCAATACCGTCCCCGTCCCCAGTTGGCTGAGCACCGAATCGGCAAAGGCGGTGGCTCCACTGCCGGGGTTCTCATCGAGCAGCACCACCGACAAGCCAATGCCGGCGTTGCGAGCCCGATTCACCGCATCGTGAATTGCGCCCTCGTCCACCGAGAGCCCGTCGGCGACATATACGCCGTCGTCGAGGTCTGAAACCACGTCGGAAACCGTCTGCGCCCCCGCCATCGCCGGGAGCGAGACCAGCAAAATCACGCTGAGAATGGCTACGAGGCGTTTCACGGGGGAAACTTTAGGAGAAGTCCCCAGTCGCCAGTCCACAGTCCCCAGCCAGACAAGAAGCTGTCATGACCGAGCCCAGAGAACCCAAGAGTCTCTGGCTGGAGACTGGCGACTGGGGACTGGAGACTGGTTAATGGCCAAGCAGCGCTCTCACGAAGAACCACAGGTTGGCTGGCCGCTCCGCCATTCGGCGAGTCAGATATGGGTACCAGGCTTCGCCGTAGGGAATGTATGAGCGCACCGGCACACCGTCGTCGACGAGTTGTTCTTGTAGCGAAACCCTGATCCCGTACAGCATCTGAAACTCGTAAGGGGCGCTACGCCCGTCCACCGCAGTCATCGCCGCCGCCACCCTGGCGTCGTCGTGAGTCGCCAGGGCCGGCATCAGACCTTCATCAGCGAGAAGTGTCTCTGCCAGGGCGTCGTAAGCGTCGTTGACGTCTTGTCGCGACCGGAACGCGATCGACTCCGGCTCGTCATAGGCCCCCTTGCACAGCCTGATATGCCCGCCGAGCGAGGCGATTCGGGCCAGATCCTGTGGGGTGCGCCTGAGGTAGGCCTGGAGGGCGACGCCGAGATTGCCGTGCGCCTGCTGGGCTCGCTGGTAGATGTCGAGCGTGGCGTCCGTCAGGCTGCTCTCCTCCATGTCGATCGTGAGGGTGGTTTCGGCTGCCGAGGCGCGACGGGCGAGATCGCCGAGCAGTTGCTCGCACAGCTCGACGTCGAAGCCGAGCCCCAGTTGGGTCAACTTGACCGAGATATTGCCGTCGACCCCGTGTTGTCGAAGCTGCCCGATCGCTGCGACGTACGAATCGAACGACGAACGCGCCGACGCCTCGTCGCCGACGTTCTCGCCGAGAAGGTTGAGCGACACCGGCATGCCGGCCCGATTGGCGGCGACGGCTACCTCGATCGCCTCGGCAAGGGTCTCTCCGGCGACAAACCTCAAGGAGACCCGGCGACCTACCCGAGTACGGGTAAAGATCCAGCGAACCCATCGCCACCGGGTGACCGCAAGCACCACCCGAACGACAAGCCCCTTCATCCGGAAGTCGAAGAAGCTCGCTCGCCTAGCTCGCGTGATCGCTGCGCGGCAGCCCGAACCGCATCTTCGACCAGCGCTCTGAAGCCACGCTCCTCGAGCACGTGGATGGCGGCGGCGGTCGTTCCACCCGGGCTCGTGACCTGTGCTCGCAGCCGTGCCGGAGTCAGATCTGTCTGTGCCAATAACATCCCGGCACCTCTGATCGTCTGCTCGACCAGCTTCTCGGCGGCGTGCCACGGGAGACCCTCCCGGATGGCCGCCTCGACCATCGCTTCGGCCAGGATGAAGACGTAGGCGGGACCGGTGCCCGAGACGGCGGTGACGGCGTCCATCAGCTGCTCGGCCAGGACGATGGTCTCTCCGACGGCGCCGAGCACCTCCGACGCCAGGCCCATCGCGTCATCATCGACAAAGGCGCCGCCGGCCAGCGCCGTCACTCCCGCATCTATCTGAGCCGGTGTGTTGGGCATCGCCCTCACCACGGGAACCTCTCCCAGTGATGCCTCATACACGGCAGTGGACACGCCGGCTGCCAGTGAGATCAAGACCTGGTCGGCGGAGATCGACCCGACGATCTGCTCCAGCAGTCTCGGTACATCGCCCGGCTTTACGGCGACAACCACTATCCGGCGGCCGGCGGCGGCCTCGGCCGGGTCGAGGCTGGTGGAAATCCCGGTCGCCGTTTCGACCTCACGACGCCGCTCCTCGCGTCGCGCCGCCAGTGAGATCTCAGACGGATCCCACCCAGCCCGGAGCAGGCCGCCGGCCAGTACCTCTCCCATGGCGCCGGCTCCGAGGATGGCGACACTTGGTCGATCCGACATGAGCGAGAGTGTAGGGAGGGGCGCAAGAGCGGCCGACGCCGAGGATGGCGGTACGATTCGGCGTTCGCTTCCGGGGAACGACCCATGCCACCCCAATTTGAGTCAGACACGCGCCGTCCACCGGTCACGATCATCCTCCCCACCTACAACGAGGAACGGCACATCGACGCCTGCCTGGCATCGGTCGTAGCCCAGACGTACGGAACAGCAAACCTCGAGGTGTTGATAGCCGACGGACGATCGAAGGACCGCACCAGGGAATTGGCGTCGGCGTGGTCCGATCGCCTTCCCGGCCTCAAGGTGCTCGACAACCCGAAGCGCCATCAGGCGACCGGGCTCAATATCGCCTTAGCCGCAGCCAGCAATGATCTAATCGTTCGGCTCGACGCTCACTGCAGCTACGCCGCCGACTATGTGGAGCGTTGCATCGACGCCCTGGAGAGGACCGACGCCACCGTCGTGGGAGGACCGATGCGACCCGAGGGCGAGACGCCATTTGCCGAGGGGGTAGCGGTGGCGACGACGACACCCATCGGTGTCGGCCCGGGCCGCTTCCATTACAGCGAGGTCGAGGAATGGGTCGACACCGTGTTCCTGGGATCGTTCCGACGAAGTGACATCCTGGCGCTCGGGGGGTACGACGATCGCAGGATCCGTCCGGCCGGTGAAGATCATGAGCTCAACTTCCGAATAACCAAGAACGGCGGCAAGATTCTGCTCGACCCCACCATCCGATCGGTGTACCACCCGCGCTCGACGCCGCGATCATTGTGGACGCAATATCACAACTACGGCCAGGGGAAGGTATCGACCCTCCGCAAACACCATGCGCTGCCGGTATGGCGCCCGCTGGCACCCGCTTTGTTCGTGCTCGGACTTCTTCTCGGGCCACTGTGGTGGCAATTCGACTCCACCCGTCGCGCCTTCATTGGTGCGCTCCTCGTATATGGCGCCGTCGTCGCAATCACCGCCCTGGTCAAGAGCAGATTCCGGTTCGGTTTGGCCCTTCGGGCGGTGGCGGCGATAGTCGTCATGCACCTGTCGTATGGTCTCGGGTTCCTGCGAGGTCTCGGCCGGAACCTGTTGCGGAGGAAGGAACAGTGACCGCACCGATCGATCTTCGCCGCCTCAGCGACTCGAGGGTTGTCGTCCTGGGTGCCGCTGGCTTCATTGGCTCTCACCTGACCGACCGACTTCTCGCGCTCGGAGCAACGGTGCTGGGGGTAGACAACTTCTCCACTTCCGACGGGTCGAATCTCGCCCACCTGGATGGAGAAGAGGCCTTCCAATTAGTCGAGGCCAACATCATCGACGGGATTCCCGACTTCGAAGGCGTCGACTTTGTCGCCCACCTTGCCTCTCCGGCCGCACCTTCCGACTACCTGCGTCAGCCGCTCCTCACCCTGCGGACCGGATCAGCCGGAACCGATAACGCACTCGAGTTCGCAAGAGCGAATGAGGCACGCTTCCTGCTGGCGTCGACCTCTGAGGTCTACGGCGATCCCGAGGTACACCCGCAGACCGAGGACTACTGGGGGAAAGTCAACCCGATCGGCCCCCGCTCGGTATACGACGAGGCCAAGCGCTACTCGGAGGCGATCGCGATGGCCTTCCACCGAACCTATGGCCTCGACATAGGCATCGCCCGCATTTTCAACACATATGGCCCTCGAATGCGGGTTGCCGACGGGCGAGCGATTCCCAATTTCTATGCCGCCGCCCTGCGCGATGTTGAACTCCCCATTTACGGCGACGGGACCCAGACCAGATCGCTGTGTTTTGTGTCCGATCTGGTCGAGGGACTTCTACTGCTCCTCGCCAGCGACCTCGCCGGCCCCGTCAACCTGGGGAATACCCACGAGGTGACGATGCTGGAACTGGCCCAAGCGGTGCAAGATGCCGTCGGCAACCACCCCGGGATCGAATTCACGGACCTCCCAGTCGACGATCCCACTCGGCGGCGCCCCGACACCACATTGGCCCGAGAGGCGCTGGGATGGGAGCCGACCGTGGATCTAACGTCCGGTTTGAAAGCGATGAAGGAGTGGTTCGAGGTGGCACTGTGAGCAAGATCGCCGTCGTAGGCACCGGATATGTGGGTGCTGTTGTCGCTGCCTGCCTCGCCTCGATCGGCCACGACGTCGTCGGGGTCGAGAGCAACCCGTCGCGCCTCGAGTCGCTCCGATCGGGAGTCGTCCCCTTCCACGAGCCCGGACTCCCCGAACTCCTCTCTTCGCAGATGGAGAAGGGCTCCCTCGAGTTCACCGACTCGTACCAGGATGCGATGGATGGGACCGCCGTGACCTTCCTCTGCGTCGGGACCCCATCTCTCCCAGACGGGAGTCCAGACACGAACCAGATCGAGAATGCAGCACGATCTATATCCGAGTGGGTCGCCAATCCGATGGTGGTTGTCACCAAGAGCACGGTTCCGATCGGGAGCGGACGTTGGCTGAATGAACTGATTGATGGCGATCGGGTATCGATCGCCTCCAATCCAGAGTTCCTGCGCGAGGGAAGCGCCCTCAAGGACTTCCTCCATCCGGACCGCATCGTCCTCGGCTCGGACGATGCGGCCGCGATCGCGACATTGGTCGAGGTGTACCGCCCGATCATCGAGCAGAGTTTTACCGGAGGAAGACCGGACCATCGGCCCGGGTTGGTGAGAACCAACCTCGAGACCGCCGAGATCGTCAAATACGCCGCCAATGCCTTTCTGGCCATGAAGATCTCGTTCATCAACGAGGTGGCGATGCTCGCCGACGCCGTTGGAGCGGATGTCACAGAGGTCGCCACCGCCATCGGGATGGATCAGCGGATCGGTTCCAGTTTTCTTGCTGCCGGGGTCGGATGGGGCGGCTCGTGTTTCGGCAAAGACCTCGCCGCCCTGCAGGCCACAGCCCGGAGTCACGGACTCGAATCGCTCATCACCGGAGCAGTGGTGGCGGTCAACGAGCGACAAATCGATTTTTTCGTCGGCAAGCTCAGCGATCAGCTCGACCTTGCTGGAGCGACAATCGCCCTCCTTGGTTTGGCATTCAAGCCGGGTACCGACGATCTTCGTGATGCACCCTCGCTCAAGGTGGCACGGCGTCTGATCGACTTCGGAGCCACCGTGACGGCCTATGATCCGATCGTGACCTCGGTTCCCGAACTGGCGAACCTAGCGATCGCCCCATCGTGGACCGATGCGGTTTCCGGTGCCGACGCCACGGTGGTGGTAACCGAGTGGGACGAGTTCCTGTCGATGAATCTCACCACACTCGCCGACAAGATGGCCGGTGATCTGTTCGTCGATGCTCGTAACGCGTTCAATGTGGCTGCCGTCACCGACGCCGGACTCAGTTACATCGGAATCGGCCGAGCGTCGGCTCACACTCCACAAGACTGACGGGCGTACCTTCCCACCAGCGGGGGTGACACTTCTTTCTGCTGAACACTCTCCCCTATGGGGGGAGTCAGCGAGCGAAGCGAGCTGGTGGGGGGTTCTAGGTCGACATGCGATTGGGTTGGTGGTCGGTGGTGCGACCCCCCACAGGGAGAGTTGTCAGACAAGAGCCAGGGGAACGCTCCCGCCAACGGTCGGTGATACTTCTTCTGGATCACTCTCCCCTATGGGGGGAGTCAGCGAGCGAAGCGAGCTGGTGGGGGGTTCCTGGTCGACATGCGAATTGGGTTGGTGTTCGATGGGGGGATCCGACAAAGACTCCCCTGATTCGGTGGCCGCGACCGATCAATACCAGAGACGGCCCTTGTGTTTCTTCAGGTAGGCCACCGCTTCATGCGACAGCACCTTGCGGTCCGACTCTCGAGACATCCGGCGCCCATCTCGCAACCCCTTCCAGAGGTGGCGCAGTTGGCGTGAACGCACCGCACGCAGCATCCACAGTCCACCCCACAAGACCACCTGGGACAGATAGAAGCGCCGCGGCAACCACTTGCGAGCGACCACGATCCGATTCCGAACCATGAAGTAGACCTTCTGCCCCGAGGGGCGCCCCGCCGGCGAGGCGTGGTGCACCACTCGAGCACCCGGAACGTATCTGACTCCCCAACCCGATGCGACAAGCGCATAGGAAAAGTCGAGCTCCTCCAGCGCATAGAACAGACGACCGTCGAAGACACCTACGTCATCGATGGCGGTCCGTCGCAGTGCAAAGCCGGCTCCGACAAAATACGTTGCCGGGCGCTCCCGATCGATTTCGGCGGTCCCTTTGAACGGGTACTCGTACGACCTTGGCTCGCCCGTCGCCGGGTCGTCGATACGAAACGCCACCGCCCCCAACCGTTCATCAGAGGCAAAGGCCGCTCGAACTCGGGCAAACGTCCCCGCCTCCACGATCGCATCATCATCGACAAACGCAATGAGACCGCTTTCGGACAGTTCGATGAGACGGTTCCGACCCCCGGCGACGCCGAGATTCTCTTCCTCTCGATGCCAATGCACCGTCGGGAAGAGCTCGTCCAGGCCCGCGGTGCTGTGTACCGGGCAGCCGTTCTCGAGTACATGAACGACATCGTCCGGACCGAGGTCCGCCAGCACCGAACCCACCACCTTGACGACATCGTCACGACGTTCCCTGGTGATGATGACCACATCGATCGGAACCGGCATCATCCGACCCTATCGACCAGCATCCGGGCGATCGCGGCGCTCGCTTCGTCGCCGGTTGCCGTGGCGAACTCCTTGCGCCAGACATCGAGCAGGGCAACCGTGACCCCACCCTGCATCTCCACCAGCGCCTCTCTCAACTCGGATTCGCTGGTCGCCACTCGGCTCCCCGGCATGTCCACAAAGCGATACTCCCAGGGGTGTTCATTGAAGTTGATCAGCACCACAGGTGCCTCGCTGAGCACCGCCTCGACGACGAATGACGATTCGATGGTGATCCACAACGCCGCGCCCTGGCCGGTGTCCCGCGATAAGGATGGGCCCTCACCAACGATGTCGCGCAACGTCCGTTCATTCTCCCTGGGATGAAGGCGGAATCCAATGGTTGCCGCTTCTCCAAGCACGCGGCGCGCCGTCTGATACGCCCAAAGGGCGTGACGCTGGTAATCCTCGAATGAGGTGATCACAACTCCTTCGGGAGGTTGAAGCGCAATTCCGCAATCCCAGCCTTGATCGGGTATCCGATAGAACGGTGCCCCAACCTTGACGACCTCGCCCTGGTAGCCGTGGCGCTCAAGAATCCTGGCGAAGGAATCACCCGAAACCGCAAAGATGTCGGTCCTGATATCAGTCCACTCGTTCCCATCCACGTACATGCCGTGCTGAATCCCGACCGTAGTGAGACCCAACTCCCGGGCGGCGCCAACGATCGCCCGTGCCCTGGCGAACCGAACCTTGGCGGTGAGGAGAATCTGCGAACCCTCGAGTGCTCGCAATGCGGCTTGACGGAACAACACTGCTTCGCGCAGAGTGATCCGAGCCATTACCGACATCGAGGGCCTCACCCAGGGGAGCCATCGGGCTCCCCACCAATCGTGTGATTCCCAGACGTCGGTCGTCCGCCGGAGGAAGGCGCCGGCACCAATGCCGCCGATGGCGTCGCGTCCGGTGAGGAACGAGCCAAACGAAGCGAGGTCGGGATCGGGCATCAGGCTGAAGTCGAGCAACCCGACCGTCCCGGATTCCAGTCGATCGCACACCGGCTCGAGAGCCCGCCGCTCCGAAGGACCACCCACCGCGGCCACGATCGAAGAGGGAGTGAATCCGGAATTACCCCGCGACCACCGCCAAGCGCGCGTCGAGCCGACCACACCAGCCGGAAAGCGCGGTGGCCGTCGGCCACCGATCCATTCGAGATCGGCTCCGAGGAAATGGGCAAACCCGGCACCGATCCGACCCGGACGTGACGGGCGCGGCAAGCGCTGCGTGGCAACCACCGTGTGAGCTTCGGATGAGTCGAGGGCCCGCAGCGTCGCTTCTGCCCTGGCGACAAAGAGCACCAGTTGAAAGAACTCGTCGCGCAATGAGGATTCGACCGTCCCGTCCGTCAGCGCCTCGATCACGGGCACCGCCTCGTCGAGCAGTTGCTTGACCACCCTGATGTCGGGAAGCCGGACCGATTTGGCCAGCGAGACCCGGGCAGCTGGTTCCACGACCCAGTCGAAAGTTCGCCCGCGCGGGGGATCGGTACCGACGAAGACTGTACGCCGAGGGCTCACTGATCAAGACTCCGAGTCGACGTCGGCCAATCGATGGTACCGAGCGGCACCGGAAGGGCTACCTCGATCCCGATCCGGTGAGAACCGTGGCCACCGACCGCAACAGGATCCGAAGATCCATCCACACCGACATGTGCTTGACGTAAAAGAGGTCGTACTTGAGCTTCTCGATCGTCTGATCGATTGTCTCCGCGTAGCCAAAGTTCACCTGCGCCCATCCGGTGATCCCCGGCCTCACCAGGTGGCGGTCTGCATAAAACGGAATCTCGCTGGTGAATTCCTCGACGAACTTCTCCTGCTCGGGACGGGGTCCGACCAGGCTCAAATCGCCGCGCAGGACGTTCCACAGCTGTGGGAGCTCGTCGAGACGAAGCTTGCGCAGCAGGCGTCCGACCGGGGTAATCCGAGGATCGTCCAGCGAGGCGAACCGGGGGCCCTCTGCCTCGCTGTCGTCGAACATGGTCCGCAACTTGTAGAGCGTGAATGGTCGGCTCCCACGACCGACTCGGGGCTGTCGGTAGATCATCGATCCGGGTGAACCCAGCTTGACTGCGATTGCCGCCGGGATCCCGATCAGGATCGAAACCGGTATCAGAAGAAGAACGATCAATAGGTCGAGCAACCTCTTGAAAGGACCGTAAGAGCGGTTGCGCTTCACCAGCTGAGGGATCTCCCAGCCCTCGGCGAGATGGGTCAGCGGTAGCTTCCCGGTGTGCTCCTCGTACACCGATGTCAGCGCGCGCACATTGGTGCCGGTGAGCAGGCTCGACGAGATGAACTGCCCGACCTTGTCCGAAAACGAGATCCCGAAGTCGATGACCAGTCCGGTTCCTTCCCCCAGCGGATCGGGAACATGCCCACTTTGGGGGTCGAGAACCTTCCTGATCGTGGCGTGGGGAGAGGAGTTGATTTCGTCGACCGCCGCCTCATTGGTGGTGATGATCACCATCGATTCGCTCCACGGGCTCAGCCGCAGCACGAAGCGGTGCAGAACCATGACCGACAGCCACGCCGCACCGGTGACAGCTAGAAAGCCGAGTGAGTACCACGGGCGGGAGAGAGTGATGTACACCGCCAGCGACATGTAGGTGCCGATCACCACGAGAAACGCCCGTGCATACGAGGGCCGTGGGACTGTCGTCGTCAATACCTTGAATGCAATGTACTCACTGAAGGCGGCGCCTCCAAGAAGGACGGTGAGGGTGGTGCGAACCGGGCCTCTGATCAGGACCGACTCCCATGGCAGCGTGCTTTCGAGCACGACGAGAGAGCCGACGACCATGGCGGCAAGCAGCACGGCCAGGTCAACGAAGATTATCGAGGCAAGAAAACGACGGCTCATTGGAGGTAAAGGTTAGAAGGCCCGATAGGCGATGTATGCGCGATCGGGCCTCTATGGCCGCAGCATCTCACTCGGCGGAGCGACGGGTACCCTCACCCGAAGTGACCGATCCAACCACCAACGAACGAGACCCCATGCGGGTATTGGTGACCGGAGCAGCCGGGTTTATCGGCATGCACGTCGCCCGTCGCCTGGTCGACGACGGGGCTGAGGTCGTAGGCATCGACAATCTCAGCGATTACTACGACGTAGGCCTCAAGCGGGACCGACTGGCGCAACTCGAGCCCTATGAGGGTTTTCGCTTCCTCGAACTCGACCTCACCGATCGCACCGGGATGGAAGAACTGTTCGAGGACAACGGGTTTCAGCGAGTGGTCAACCTGGCCGCTCAGCCGGGGGTCCGATACTCACTCGATCACCCCCACGCCTATCTCGAGAGCAATCTCATCGGCTTTCTCAATGTGCTCGAAGGCTGCCGCCACCACCGCGTCGAACACCTGGTTTTTGCCAGCAGCTCCAGCGTCTACGGGTCCAACACCAGCATGCCGTTCAGCGTCCACCACAACGTAGACCACCCGGTCAGCCTGTACGCCGCTACCAAGAAGTCGGGCGAATTGATGGCCCACACCTACAGCCATCTGTATCGGATCCCCACCACCGGGCTGCGTTTTTTCACCGTCTACGGCCCCTGGGGGCGACCCGACATGGCGCCCTCGCTGTTTGCCAGTGCAATCCTCGAGGGACGACCGATCGACGTGTTCAACCACGGGAAGATGCAACGCGACTTCACCTACATCGACGACATCGTCGAAGGCGTGATGAGGGTATTGGACACCATCCCGGAACCAGATCCCGAGTTCGATCCCTCCGATCCGGACGCAGCCACCAGCTCGGCCCCGTACCGCCTCTACAACATCGGGAACCATGTGCCGGTGCAATTGATGACCTTTATCGAGACGCTGGAAGCGGCGTTGGGGCGACCAGCCGAGAAGAACATGCTCCCGATGCAGCCCGGTGACGTGGTCGCCACCTACGCCGACATCGAGGCACTGCAACAGGCAGTCGGCTTCTCACCCGACACTCCGCTCGAAAAAGGGTTGGCCGACTTCGCCGCCTGGTTCACCGACTACTACGGACGGTCAGACTGAACGACCCGACAGGACCGCCGGCGTGAGCGGTGTCATCCATCTCCAGCAACGAGAAGTACAGCCGGGTGAGAGCCTCGGGATGTGAGGGTTCGTGGCTCAGCATCGGAAGCACCGCGCCGTCACCCGGGTCCCAAGCGGCCACGATGCGACGCTCCCCGTCACCGATCAGGATCGACCCATCGGTGGCGCCAAGACCGGCGGTACTCGAGATGAGTCTCGATGTCGCCCGGGTGTGATCGACCCGGCCGTCGATCGCAAACACCTCGCGGTCGGGACCGCCGTTGGCGCATTCCAGTCGAATCGGACTCGGGAAGGCGCCCGGCATCAAGGTGAGGGTGCCGACCCGGATCGTCCCCAGTGGTCGTTTCCAGCCGGGGAACGAGTAGCCAATCGTCACCGACTCCGCCTTCGCGTCGAGAGTGATCGTCTTGACGATCGGACCGTGCGCCGTGGCGATCTCAGCGCCGATCCGAAGCCCGCTACCGACCTGCTCGAAGCTCGGCTCCACCCACTCGAGGTCGGTGATCCGCAGCTGCTCTCCGGGGATCTCGACAACGACCCCACCGGTGTAGAAATCGGCACCGAGGGCGATGGTGCTGAAGAAACCATGCGGGATGGTCCCCACCGCAGGGGCGAATCCGTGGGAGGCGAATCCGAGGCTGTGCACGGTGAGACCGCGACGCAGATTGAGCGTCAGCCGGATCGAGGCCGTTTCGACTTTCAGCATGATGCCCTCGGTGTCACGGGCCACATCGATCCCATTCAGAGTCGGTGGCTCCGGTCGGCCCTCGGGCGACCCCTGCAGGCCATATTCCAGCGTCACACCGAGTTCATTCGCCAGACCGGCCAGATCGCGCTCGGCCTGCTCCCACCGGTCTTCGGTGATGTGGGTCCGCAGGTCGGTGGCCCAGAGGTCGCACAAGCGGCCCCAGCGATCAGGATCATCATCGCTACCGGTTACCAGGTGGGAGGCCAGCCGATGGCACATCGTGTTGATCCAGGTGTCGTTGCGGCCGGTCACGGCCCACCGACCCAGGTTGTACTTGGCCTGCTTCTTGACCGGAATCGGATGCGCCGCGCTCACCAGCGGTGACTCGGCGCCGTCGGAGGCTGCCAATGCCTGAGTCGGCGAAAGCCACTCCAGTTCCTCCTGCTCGGTGACGGCTGCCAACACCCGCTCGATCCGGCGCCACTCCCCTTCCGAATGCGGCCGGCTCTCGGATCCGAATCGACCGGGGCGGTAGTCGAACACCTCGGCGTCGTTCATGTACAGCGGTAACAGCCGATCGCCCGACTCGAGCCGACCGTGCAGATAGTCGAGGTAGTCGGACTCGCGGATATCGCCATGAGCCACCTGTTGGAGCTTCTGGAACAGAATCGAGTCGGACCACAGCACCGGCAGTGAGGCTCCGCCGGGTCCGAGAGCGTGAGTCGGCACCTCGCCCACGGGCCGGTCCTCGATGCCGAGCGCCAACCGCACATTGTCGCGATCCATAATGAGGCCCTCGTAACCGGCATCCTTATAGAGATCGACCAGGCTGCTCGAAAACGCCATCTCGTTGACCAGGGCGATGCGAGGCCGGAAACCCACCACCCGCTCATATATCTCCATCCCGAGTCTCTGATTCCACACATTGACGGCGTGCGGTACCAGCGGCCCGATCAACTGATTCCG
This sequence comes from Acidobacteriota bacterium, assembly GCA_022571885.1. Taxonomy (GTDB): domain Bacteria; phylum Actinomycetota; class Acidimicrobiia; order Spongiisociales; family UBA11373; genus JACZWZ01. The sequence goes on along the minus strand of JACZWZ010000018.1, from coordinate 15,050 downwards.
CCCGCTGCCGATCAGCTCGCACCTGCCGGCACCGATCAGTCCCTTGAAGCGCTCCACCCAGCCGGGATCGATCTCCTGCACCTGCTGCAGCGTCCAACCGGTGAGCTCGATCCCCAACGGGAGCCCGGCAGACTCGACCAAGTCGAGCAGTGGGTGGTAACACCGCTCCACCACGTCCGGACGCTGTTCTTGAGAAATCGAAGAGAACGCCAAGTTGAGGTGGAAGACGGAGTAGGCGCGCGGCTGCATGGTCACTCGCTGAGCGATTGTATGAGACCGGCGAGTCGGTCTGCCCCGTTGACCGACATCCGATCGAGCGCCTTCTGTGCGTAGACCCGGGCCCGATCGTCGTCTGCCATGAGTGCGACGAGTTCGCCCACTGCGTCATCGGCGTCATCGGCGACGACTGCGACACCGGCCGCCGCCACCGAGTCCAGCTCGGGGAATGCTCGATCCTGGTAGGGCGAAAAGACGATCGTGGGTATGCCGTATTGGAGTAGCTCGAACAGCGTGACCCCAAAGACGGTGATGGCGTAGTCGGAGCCGACGATCAACTCGTCGAGTCCCGCAGGAGCTTGGTGTATCACCCACTCCAGCCTCGGCTCGGCAGGAAGTACCGGCGCCGAAGCGAAAGGGCCCTGTACCCACCAGATCTCCGATCCGTCGGGCAGCCTCGCGTCGAGCAGCACCGGGAGCGTGTCGCGCTGACGGGCCACATCACTCCCTCCGGTCAAGACCAGGACCTTGGCTCCCGGCGCCCACTCCTCGGCCGACAACCGTTTCGAGATCAAGAAGCTGTCCCATCCCCAGTAGACGGTCCGATCACAACCTGCGACCTCGGCATCGCCAACCAGGAGCGAGGGGATCCAGGTGAGATCGAGTGAGTCACAGACCGGCAGCAGACTGTCGACACCGACGAGACGAACATGGCGCTTTCTCAACCCGGCAGAACGATCGGCGAAGTCCGACGGCAGCAGCTTCGGATGCAGGTCGAAGACGACCACGCCCTGTTCGAACCGATCACAGACCTCGGTCACCGCATCGAACAGATCGGCGTCGAGGTCGATGAAAGAGTGGTCGAAACCGGACAGATCGGCCCGCTCGATCCGATCACCCTGAATGAGGAGTCGAACCTCTGGCCGGGCGTCCCGCTCCAGGGCAGCGGCCAGCGCCAGCATTCGGGTCAGGTGCCCCAGCCCGAGCTTCACCCCGGCATGGCAGACGAGCAATACCCGGAGTGGTGAGATCGTCTCCTCAGGATCCTGGTTCGAACTCATCCCGTACCTGCTTGAACGGCCGCAGCCCGTCGGTCGGATCGGTGCGCCACAGCCGATCGGAGGCCTCCGCCGGGACCGGCTCCTTTACCCCGGAGCCGTCCGTCTCCAGCCCGCGCCGAACAAGTGAGATGAGCGAACCAATCTGATCGGGCAGCCAGCAGTGCCCAGGGGCAAACTCTTCACCCGAGCCGTCGAGATCGATGTGGATCTCGATCACCTCGGCCCCCCAGCGATGGATGGCACGCAGGATCACAGCCGGATCGGCGGTGTGGTCGGACCATCCGATCCGAGCCCCGGTCGCCTCCCTGATCGTCTCGATCGCCGCCAGGTTGGCCTGGTCGTATGGAGTCGGATATGCCGAGGTGCAGTGGAGCACGGCGGGATCGCCGCCGTTGGTGCGAACCACCTCCACCCCGTGGGTGATCTCGTCGAGTGTCGCCATCCCGGTGGAGAGGATCACCGGCTTGCCGGTGGCGGCGCAGGCGGCCAGCAACTCGTCCCACAGCAATTCGTACGAGGCGACCTTGTAGAAATCGACGTGGGGCTCGAGTTCGGTGACTGCGCGCAGGTAGAAGGGGGTGCAACCGAATTCGATGCCGCGCTCGTGTGATCGGGTGGCGAGTGCCGGCAGAAACTCCACCGGAAGCTCCCACTGCCGGCGTCGCCGGTGCTCCTCGGAACGCTCCAGGATCTCGGGGGCAAAGAGCTCATCGATCTTGAAAAGCTGGAACTTGACCGCATCACAACCGGCAGCAGCTGCAGCATCGATCAAGGCAAGACTCCGCTCCAGATCGCGACCGTGATTCGATGACACCTCTGCGATGAAGAACGGATTTGCCGAGGTCATACCGGTTCCATCACGATGTCGATCGCCTCGATCGCCCGCTTTGCCAAGATCATGGCCTCCTGCCGGTTTGCTCCGGTCACCAGCACCAGCCCAGCACGGGCCGGGTGACTGTCGACCGACCGCAAGGTATCACCGGGGGACACCCTGATCTCCACCATCTCGACACCGGGCCAGGTCGCCACCTCTTCGTGACCTCCTATCGAGACGACTCGTCCCACTCCGGGGAACAAGTACCGCTGGCTCACGTGGCGCTGATATTGCGGGACGAGGTCGGCGGAATCGACCGGATCCGCTACCGCGAGCCGGATGGCGTTTCCGACCAGGTCGACGCCGGTGTTGAGCGGAATCTCGTGAGTGCAGAAGTATCCACCGCTGAGCCGAGCGGCCAGCTCGATGACGTGAGGACGTCCGTCGAAGATGACGATGTCTCCTTTGACCACGCCATTTGCGATCCCGAGACTGCGGGCCGCCCGCTCCACCAGATCCCGCACCGCGTCTTGGACGTCGTCCGAAAGGTGGCTCGGCAATTCGCCGCCGTCTTCGATGATGTGGGGGGCGTACTCCTCGAGGAGCTCGTAGTTCCTGTCGGCAAACCCCGGGGTGTAGGCCACGCCGTCGAGTACCAGCGATTCGGTGCTCACCTGAGGACCCGTGAGAAACTCCTCGACCATCACTCGGTCCGACGGCGAGTGCCTTAACGCCTCGCCGAACGCCCACTCCAAGTCGACATCACCGACCAAGCGGAGGACCCCACGCGACCCCCGGCTGTCGGCCGGTTTGATGACCAGCGTGGTGTTCCGCTCATTGTTGATGCTCACCAAATGGTCGACCCCGGTCACCTCCGAATACCACGGGATCGGAATGCCATCGGCGGCAAATCGATCCTTCATCGCCAGCTTGTCCGACGCCAGGCGAGCCACCTCGACCGGGATGCCGGGCAACCCCAACTCCGCGGCAACGCTGGCGACCGTAAGTGGCACGTCGGTGGCGATACACATCACTCCGTCGAGTGGACGGACTTCCTCGTGGAATTCGCGCGCCCGGTCGATCGTCTCTGGGATGTCATAGGTGCTGGCGACAAACGTGTCGTCGGCAATCTTCATGCAGGGCGCAGCCGGATTAATATCCGAGACGACAACGTGGAGACCAAGGGCCTTGGCCTGCTCAACACCCGGCAAGGCCTCGATGCCACCACCGACCACGAGAAGTGTCTTGCTCATCCCCACCACTCCCCCCTTGAGGGGGAGTCGACCGACGCAGTCGGTCGGAGGGGGGGACCGCCTGACCCCCTTGAGGGGGAGTCGACCGACGCAGTCGGTCGGAGGGGGGGACCGCCTGACCCCCTTGAGGGGGAGTCGACCGACAAAGTCGGTCGGAGGGGGGACCGACATCTCAAGGTTGTCGGAAGGATCGATTCACTCTTCTGACAACTCTCCCCTCTGGGGGGAGTCAATCGGCGAAGCCGATTGGTGGGGGGAGGCGACATCTCGAGGAAATCACCCGCGGCGGATCGGCCATCGCTCCCCATGTGCTCAGATTCAAGATCAGATCCCCCCCACCAGCTCGCTTCGCTCGCTGACTCCCCCTCCAGGGGAGAGTGGTCAGAAAGAAAGACCGCCCGCCCCGTCGCACCACCCGACCCCCCGGTCGGCTCGGACCGTGCATCTGCCAGACCCGCCATCAGTGGACCCAGGCGCCGCCGTTGATGCTGAGCGTCTGGGCGGTCATGTAGGAGGACTCGTCGCTGGCCAGAAAGATGGCGCCCCCCACCATCTCGTCGTAGATGGCGAAGCGCTTGATCAGCATCAGCGACAACGCCGTCTCCTTGACGTCGGGCGACATGGTCTTTTCGGTGAGATCGCCGCCGATCACTCCCGGTGACAGAGTGTTGACGCAGATGCCGCGCGGAGCGAGGAACCGGGCCACGTTGTAGGTGAGCTGAATCAGCCCTCCCTTGGCGGCGGCGTACGAAGGGGTCCGCGGTCCGCCGTATTGGCCCGACAGTGATCCGATGTTGATGATGCGGCCGTTGTCCGAGATGTGCGGCAGCACCTCCTGACAGCAGCGAAAGACACCGGTCAGGTTGACGTCGAGGACCTCGTTCCACTCCTCGTCGGTCTGCTGGTCGAAGTCGGCCGTCCGGTTGATCCCGGCGTTGTTGAGCAGCACGTCGATCCGCCCGTACTTCTCCCCGACCCGGCCAAAAGCCTGGTTGATCGAGTCGCGATCACGTTGATCGAGCTGCACGACCAGATCCGCGCCGATCTCTTTCGCAACCTTCTCGGCCGCTGCCGCTTGCTCCGAGTATGTGACGACCACGGTCGCCCCCTCGGCAGCAAAGCCACGGGCGAAGGCCTCACCGAGACCACGACTCGACCCGGTGACGACACAGACCTTGCCTTCGAGCCTCACTCTTCGACGCCGTCGAACAGCGACGCCTTCGACTCCTCCGGCAGGGTCTCCCAAACCTCGAGGAAGCCGTCGAGAGACATCCGGCTCATCTCAGAATCGATCATCGCCTCGAGCACGGCCGGGGGAATCGTGGCGGCGTGGGCGCCGGCCAGGGCCGCATACTTGACGTAGATCGAGTTGCGCATGCTGGCGGCCAACACCTGGGTCTCGAAGCCGTAGTTGTCGAAGATGGTCACAATCTCTTCGATGAGCTCCGCACCTCCGGTCGAGGTGACGTCGAGGCGGCCTACGAAGGGGCTCACATAGGTGGCTCCGAGCTTTGCCGCCAGCAACGCCTGGTTGGCGGTGTAGATCATCGTGAAATTGACCTTGATGCCCTCTCGAACGACAACGTTGAGAGCTTCGAATCCGGCCGGAATGGCGGGGAGTTTGACCACGATGTTCTCGTGCAGCGAATCCAGGTGACGGGCCTCGGCCACCATCCGACCGGCCTCGGTGGAAACCACCTCTACCGAGATCGGACCATCGACGATCTTGACGATCTCGTGGATGATGTCGATCGCAGTCCTCTGCTCGGTGGCCATCAAGGCCGGGTTGGTCGTCACCCCGTCGATAATGCCGAGGTCGGCGTATTTGGTGATCTCGTCGACATTCGCCGTGTCAATGAAGATCTTCATGTGGGTCCCCGTCGGTTGTGTGCAGAGCATTCTATTTGTCCCCCGCCGGTGAGCCCGAAAGCAACTGCCAAAGGGCGCCAAGAACAGGGCGTTTTCGTTCCTCCCATCGCGGCAGAGCGGCTCGCGCCCGACACGAATCGGGGGAATGTTCTCGAGCTCGCACAGCTGACCACACTCGCCACACCAAGCTACTTACGGGGGCGGCGCGACTCCTCTAGATCATCGATCTGGCGCCGGTAGAGCCGCCGATACAGGCTCGACGACCATCGCTTCAATCTGATTGATGCCACGCTCAGGATCAGTGACATCCCGTCATCCGTCCTGGCCAGCCTGTCATCGAGAAGGGCAATGACCGCCCGTCGCATCTCGGCCGGCCAGGCAGCAGAGTCGACATTCATCGAGGCCCAAACCGCTTGTTGTTCCGTCATACCCGGCGGGACATCGACGTTGAGGACCGGGGGGAGAACGTCCTCATAGACCCCGAGCCGCCGAAACAGGGAGGCGCGGGTGGGAAGCCACCATCTCTGACGTTCCTTCCTCCACTGGGCGATGAAATGCAGATTGGTCGGCGTCGGAACAAAGGCGAAGCCGTTCGGCCCAAGGCCTCTGATAAAACTGAGCCACAGCCGGTGGTCCCCCCCTCCCCTGCCGGTCTCGTCCCAATAGCCAAAGCGTTCAAGGCAACCCCTCGTGTGAACGACGGACCCGATTCCGATGACGAGGCCGTCGGGGGTCAATGCTTCAAGAGCGTCTTGACCTTCCAGGTTGCAGGTAGTGGGCCACAAGTGGCCCTGGTCATCGACGGTGAGGACTCGGCTGTACGCAAACTCGACCGAGCGTTCTGCAATCACGGCGGTCATCAGCTCGAGATGATCCGGAGTCCACAGATCGTCATGAGCGAGGTAGGCAATCAGGTCGCCCCGAGCCTGCCGCAACGCGACATTTCGGTTGGCGTAGCCGAACCCCGGTGCTTTAGGCAGATCCAGCCAGCGCACCCGCTCGTCCTCAAACGCCTCCACCACCTCGCCGGTGTTGTCGGTACAACCGTCACCCACAACCAAGAGCTCAAATTCTGTGTGGGTCTGGCTGAGTACCGACTCGATGGCGAGCCGCAGTGTCTGTGGACTGTTGTGAGTCGGAAGGACTATCGAGACAAACGGGTCAGGCACCTCTGATTCACCAACCGCGTGTTGTGCGGAAGGTGTATGGGATCTCAGGTGAATCGATCGGAAGCCGGTACTTGTCGGGGCTCTCATGGTTGTACAACGCCGTGGGAAAGTTCACCACGACCGCGGTCCGCGCACCAATGTTATGCACCCCATGCCACACGCCGATAGGGATGTTCAGTACGCCACGTCGATACTCCGTGAGGAAAACCTCCGAGACCAGGCCCTTGGTGGCAGAGTCCGGCCGGTCGTCATACAACACAACGACCAGTTCCCCATAGAGCATCGCGTAGCGGTCTTCGTGCTCGCGATGTATGTTCCACGCCTTGATCTTCCCGGGCCGTGTCTCGAAACAATATGAGTAGGTGAGCGGTTCGTCGTGGAAATCCCAACGGGGATCGAAAAGCTCCCACAACGCCCCGCGGTCGTCAACGTGGGTCCTGGTCTCTCGGAACCTGACGCCCTCCGGAAGCGCCGCAGTCGGAACTCCTTCCGGGCTGACCGTCTGTTGATCTCGTTTTGGTTCTGTCATGGACCCTCAATCCTCGCTGCTGCGCTGAAGCGCCTCAACACTACGAGTTCGCTCAGGCACGGGGGACGCCAGCGAGACGGCGGCTTGTCGCGGTCACTCCAACTCAACCGCGATTTCGACAAGCGCCCGCTCGACCAGCGATCGCGACTCTTCCCTGCTTTCGGTCGCAGCCAACACATAGCCGACCACATCCGTCGAGTTAACGGTTTGGCTCACGATGTCTCCCGGCTGTCGGAACAACATCACATCGACGATGTCGTCCCAGCCCCGGACCTCCTCCACACCCGTGATCTGACTGATACGGCCGGGTGCTACCGGGATCGAGTTGCTGAGGAAGTACTTGGTCGGAAGGTCGGGAAGGCCGACGACCGGACCGCCGGTGATCACCGACAGGAAGTCCGCCCAATAGTCCTGTCCGCTCTCGGGGAGGGCGTACAGGCTCATCTTGGGACCGTGGAGCCGGGGGGCGATCTCGAGCATCGTAAAGCCGCCATCCGTCAGGATGGCATCGCCTTTCACCGGTCCCGAGTCGATCCCGAATGCGGCCGCGCACCGGCGCAACAGGTCGTACAGATCCTTCTGTTGATACCGCGAGCCGGGTCGGAGCATGTACCTGGTGCTCGGCAAACGTGCCGGCTACGAACTCCCGGTCGGCGATCCCCTGGGGATGGAACACCCCGTCACCGTCGAAGAGGCCGTTTACGTCGTGGCTGGCACCGGTCACCAACTCCTCCACTACCCAGGCCCGGCTGGGAACACCTGTCATGTCGTCGAAGTATCCGTCGACGTCGTCAGCGGTCATCAGGGCTGCAACGCCGATCGCCCCGAATCCTCGGACCGGCTTGATAATGCCGGGGCCCGATAGGGATGAGAAAACCTGGTGCGCTTCTTCCCTGCTCTCCACCACTCCACCAGCCGGAGTCTCGATCGATTGCCGCAGCCACTCCCGCTTGGCCAGACCCTTGTCCTGACATGTCTCGGCACTTGCAACGGAAGCCCCCGGGAGCTCCAACGCTTCCGACACCGCCGCCACACTCGTCACCAGCTCTGTGAGAGTGAATACACCCTGGAGCCCTCCGTCGGTCTGTAGCTCCCCTGCCAGAGAGACCAACCCTTCGATGTCTCTGCCGTCGACTACGAACGACTCGTCGGCAGCCGCGACACAGGGAGCATCGGGAAGACGATCCGTCACGACGACTCGGTACCCGAGTCGCTGAGCAAACTCGACGGCCCGGACCTCTTGCACACCACCACCGATGAGCATGACCGTTTTCATGACGAGATCACGATCCGATCCGAGAGATCGAGCCGAAAGAGGTCGGCCTCGACCAGGCTGGCGTCGCTACCCGAGCCGATCACCCAGGCCAGAACGTCGGCAACAGACTCGGGAGGGCGTACCTCATCACCAGCGGCCTTCTCGAATTCGAGGTATGCGAATCCACTCTCCGTCTTCACGCGGCCTGCCGAGCCCATCTCCAGCACACCCCGTTCGCTGGCGTAAATGAAGCGCAGGGCGTGGGCCCGACCAGGCGACGGCGCGGTTGCAACCGGGGCACCTAGGCCAATGTCGGAGGCGACGCCGTATACGTCCACCCCGGCGTGGTGTAGCAGTCGATCAATCTTGGCGTCGAGCAACGGCCCAACGTCGATGACGAACAGAACACCATCGGACTCGATCACGTCGAGACTGAAGTACGAGTCATCAAGCCCGGCCGCCGACAGAACGGGCTCGGCGAGTCCGGTGAGGGCGGACGCCACGTCCTCCTGGATGGCGCCCGGCCCGGTGACGAAACCGGCCATGACGAACCCACCCTCGGCGCCCAGCGATGATTTCCGACTGACCGAAAGCACGACTGCGGCGCCACCAGACACGTAGCCGTCCACGCTGTACTCGCTGCCGGCGAGATAGCCTTCGATGAGGGCCATTCCGCCCGAAGAAGCGGCACACGCCGTAGCCAGAAGATCCCCCTTGCCCTCCGTGCCGGGAGCGACGAAAGCGACACCGACCGAACCGACACCGCCCCGGGCCGGCTTGACGATCGAAGCACCGTGCCGAGCCACCCACTCCTCGAGCTCGACCGGATCCGAGGTCACCGTCCAGTCGGGGGTCGCCAGGCCGGCACTGTCGAGAGCGCGCAGCATCTCCGGCTTCGACCACATCCGATCAAGCGCCTCCCGTCGGAGCCCTCGCAAGCCGAACCGATCTACAACGGCTGAGGTCGTGAGAAGTGCGCCCTCATACGACGAATAGGTGAAACATCCCACCAGGTCCCGCGGGTGCTCCTCCAGGTAGGCGATCACGCCGTCGGTGTCGTGGGTGCTCATCGCTACGAACTCCGTCGCGATGTCCTTGGCCGGAGCGTCCGGATCGCGGTCGAAAACGACCGTGTTGAGTCCACGCTCGCCTGCCGCCTCGATGAACGGCATCTGAGACTTTCCGCCCCCGATGACGCAAACCCATGTATCAGTCATCTGAGGACACTCCCCTCAGGCTCGTCTGTGACCGACAGTTGGTTGGTTCACTCTCCTCTGGAGGGGGAGTCAATCGACCGAAAGTCGATTGGTTGGGGGGACTCATCACGTCGCAAGGATCTCGCCGCCTGTCGAACCCAGAACGATCAGATTCCCCCCACCAGCTCACTCCGCTCGCTGACTCCCCCCAAAGGGGAGAGTGTTCAAGAGGAGCCACTGCGCCGGTGCGCAACTCCCCCCAAAGGGGAGAGTGATCAAGAAGAGTCACTCCGCTGTCGCGCAACTCCCCCCAAAGGGGGGAGTGTTCAAGAGGAGCCACTGCGCTGTTGCGAAGCGCTCCCCCTGCACGTGATCTGTCGCCCTCAGCATCCGACGGATCCAGAAAAGACAACTCTCCCCTCTGGGGGGAGTCAATCGGCCGTCGGCCGATTGGTGGGGGGAACGTAGTCAGCAGAGTCTCGCTCACCGCTTGCGTCCTACGAGCACGATCTCGCGACCCAGGCCCATCTCCGACAAACGTCGATACAGGTCGCGCTTGAGGTCGTTCCTACCTCCGGCCGCCAGGTTGGACTCAAAGGTCTTGCGTCTGCCATGGGCGATGCGCCCCACATCGTCGTTGCCGATGTAGTTGTCGCCCATCAGCAGGAACATGTCGATCGGAAAGGTGGCCTCGGTGTGGACCACCTCGAAACCGGATCGTTCGAACAGCCCGGTAAGCGATTCGAAGTCGAAGTAATTGACATGATGTGGTCCAACCCACCACGGTTCGAAGTCCATCGAGTCGCGCAGCACAACCTGGAACGGGTTGAAGTCGTTGGGAACGACCACGCACAGCAGGCCTTCGTCTTCGAGATGGTCATGAATGAGCGACAGGAAGGCAGCCGGATCGGGGATGTGCTCCAGCACCTCGCTCATGTTGATGGCGTCGTATCGCCCCAGGCCGGTGGCGGTGTCGCTCGAATAGAAGGCGTTTTCCACCTCAAGACCTAGTCCCCGGCTGTGCGCGGCGGCCTGCCCGGACGGCTCGATCCCCCGCACCTGCCAGCCCCGCTCCTTGCCATGAAGCAAAAAGAACCCGGGGCCCGACCCGATATCGAGCAGAGTGCGCCGGTCCGGTCCCAGATGTTCCTCCAGGGCGTCGTAACGATCTCCATAGGCGAGGTTCCACCAGTCGAGGTCCTCACGATGCCGATCGAAGTAGTGCGGCTTCTCCTCGGCGTAGTACTCGGATTCGTAGGCCTCGGCCAGTTCCTCATCCGTCGGAATCGGAACCAGGTGCTTGAACTCACACGCTCCACACTCGATCACGTCGTTGTTCTTGTAAGACTGGACCAGGGCGCCGACATGCTCGGCTCCGGCCGCGTCCGACCAAGATTTCGGCTCAGGAGTCACGACCTACTCCTTGGTGAGCCGGTGAAACCCGGAATGAGCGACCGGTGTCTCGAGCAGGTCGGCTTCGGATAGCCCGGCCAGCACCGCAAACACGTCCTTGGCCGCAGCCCTGTAGGCGTCCAACTCGGCTTGCCCGTGAGCCAGCGCCGGCTTGAACTGACGGAAACCCAGGAAGCCGCGCCTCAGCATCTCGATGGTGAACCGGGTCCCCAGTTCCATCGCAGCCTCATGCTCGAACCCGAAGCCGGGCAGAGTGGGGAGACCAGAGATGGATATCTCCAGGCCGGAGGTGGCGGCCGCATCGCGCCAGATCTGCTTCATCTGCTCGCCGGAATCGATCAGGTGATCTTGAGCGTTGGCGCGCTGGTACCTATCGAGGGTTGCCAGAGCGGCCACAGGACCGATCCGGTCGGTCCAATTGGTGCTGGAGATGAAGGTGGTCTGCGCTGCCTGCATCACCTCCTCGGTCCCGACGATGGCGGCCATGGCGTATCCGTTGGCCATCGACTTGGCGAACACGGCGATGTCCGGGTACACCTCGTAACGGCGATGGATACCACCGGCGCACATCCGGTAACCGCTGGTGATCTCGTCGAACAGGAGCACCGCTCCGATCTCAGAAGCGATGTCACGCAACTTGCTCAGACACTCCTCGGAGGCTTCGGCGCCGCGGGCCGGCTCGATCACGATCGCTGCGATCTCGCGTTCCTTGCCCTTGATCGTCTGTCGCAGTGATTCGATGTCGTTTACGTCGAAGGGGATGGCGGTGCCGGTCAGCCCGCGGGGGACTCCGTTTGGCTCCAGCCCCGGCATCAGTTGCCCGTCGAGTCCGGCCTCATCTGCCAGATTCGCCGCCAGGTACCAGTCGTTCCAGCCGTGATACCCGCTGAAGAGGACCACGTCGCGCTTGGTGTACGCGCGAGCGATGCGAACCGCCAGGCCCATGGCCTCGCCACCGCTGCGGGCATATCGCACCATGTCGAACCAGGGATGAAGCTCGATCAGTGCTTCGGCAAGCTCCACCTCTTCGGGGCAGTTGAGCGAACTCATCACCCCGCGCTGGATCGCCTCGGTGACTGCGGCGTCGATCTCGTCGTCGGCGTATCCGATGATGCAAGCGCCGATCCCCATGATCGACATGTCGATGAACTCGCGGTCGTCGAGGTCCCACACCCGACACCCCTTGGCCCGGGAGTAGTAGGAGGGCCACACCTCGGGGGCGAACATCTCGGGACGCTTCGATAGCAACTGAGTGCCGCCCGGCATCAGCGCCTTGGCCCGTCGATACAACTCGACGCCCTTGCTCCCCATCAGTTCGGACAGCGTGTTCACTCGACCACCTCGTCGTTCTCCAACGAGGTCATGTAACCCTCGTTGCGAACCACATTGTGGTTGATCGCCATCAGTTCGGGGTGCCCGTCGAGGAACTCGAGCACCTCTCCGCTGAGGAACGGGCTGTCCGGTCGATAGAGGGCCTCGAAGATCGCCGTGAGCAATTCGTAGTCCTCGGGTTCATCGAGGGTCCATCGCTGATGTCCCTGCCCTTCGAAGAGTTCTATACCGCCGGTCTGGAACAGCTCGGGGTGGTTCTGGATGTATGGCCCCACGTGCTCGCGCTCCGATGCCAGCGTCGCCTCCTCCCAGGCTCGGTCGAGGGCGCTGCGGGCGAACACGGTGCAGTCGAGGCCGTCGGGGAATTCGCCCGTGAGTCCGAAGAGGTCGTACTCGCCTTCTAGGAACCCGCTCACGACCTGATCTACGACGGTCGGGTCGATCGCCGGACAATCGGCGGTGATGCGAACCACCGGATCGGCCTCGAATCGTGCCGACGCTCGGTAATAGCGGTCGAGGACGTCGGCTTCGCTCCCCCGGAACACAGCGACGTCGGCACCTTCGCAGAATTCGGCGATGGCGTCGTCGCTCGCTTGGGTGGTTGTCGCCACAACGATGCCCGCCAGTGTGCTGCAGTACGACAGACGCTCGACCACATGTCCCAGCACAGGTCTTCCGGCCAGCGGCATCAGCACCTTCCCCGGCAGCCGGGTGGAGCCCATGCGGGCCTGAACGATGGCGATTGGGTTCACGAGAGGTCCCATCGTGAGGGGTTGATCAGATCGAGATCGTCACTCGCCAGCGTATCCGGTGGCGGTGCCATCTGAAGGTCGTCGACAGCCACGATCTCCTCCAACTGCTCCGCGGTGTCCACTCCCACCACCACCCGCTTGATCCCGGATTGCGCCAGTACAAAGCCGAGGCTCGCCTCTAGCAAAGTCGCATCCTCCGCCGCGCAATAGGCGGTCCAGGCGTCATGCCAACCGGCAAACCGATCGAAGTAGGTGGGCCAATCCTTCATCAGCAGCAGCCCCTGGAGAAAGGCCGAACGAGTATGGATCTCGACCCCTTGCTCCACTAGGCGACCCAGCCATCCCGAGGTGACCAGACGGCGATCAAAGACGTTGAACGGCGCCTGGACCAGGTCGAATCGGTCGTCCCACACCGCGTCGAGTTCGTCGGGGCCGTACACCGACACCCCGATCTTTTCGGCAAGGCCTTGTTGTCGAACCTCCAGCAGCGCCGCGCCGAGAGCGATGCCATGCTCCCCGGACAGTTCGGCCGGCCGGTGCAGCAGCAGGCCGTGGAGCCGATCGACCCCGAGCCGTTCGAGCGATCCGGTCACACAGGCCTCGACCCAACCGGTGACATCATCGACTTCATCCGGCAGTTCCGGAAGCTTGGACACGATCCGCCATCCGGCGACGCCGATCTCGCCGAGCCTGGCCTCGCTGTCGCCGTATCCGATCGCAGTGTCCAGAGTGTCGATGCCGGCGTCGTTGGCGACACCGAGAATCCGAACAGCCTCGTCAAACGAGACCCGACCGGCATGATTGGCGACCCCGTACTCCAGACCAAACTGAACCGTGCCGAGAGCGAGCCGCTCAGTCGCCGCCAAGGATCTTCTCCAGGGCACCGACCACCTGGTCCTGCTGGTCCTCGGTGAGCGTCGGATAGAGCGGGATCGTGATGGCATCGCTGCCGTAGGCCTCTGCCTCCGGGAACTGACCCTCGGTGAACCCGAGATCTCGGTAGTAGGGCTGGAGATGCACCGGGATGTAATGGAGGTTGGCGCCTATCCCGTGCTGGCGGAGCTCCTCGAATACCTGGCGATGGGTCTTCGACATCTCACCGAGCCGGAGCCGGATCATGTAGAGGTGATGGGCGGAGAAAGACCCGCTCTGGACTACCTGCGTCAGGCGCTGCAAGAGGGCAAGTCGGTAGTCACCGCCAACAAAGAGGTGATGGCCAAGCACGGCTCCACGCTGCTCGCCCTGGCCCGGGAGCACAGCGTGGACGTGCTCTACGAGGCAAGCGTCGGCGGTGGCATCCCTATCATCGCCCCCCTCAAGCGCGACCTGCTCGCGAACGAGATCGTCGCCATCACGGCCATCATCAACGGCACCACCAACTACATCCTCACCGCCATGAGCCAGGACGGCAGCACCTTCCAGGAGGCGCTGGCCCAGGCCCAGGCCCTCGGTTACGCGGAGCCCGACCCGACGAACGACATTGAGGGCACCGACGCCGCCTACAAGCTCGCCATCCTTGCCAGCCTTGCCTTCCACGGAGAGGTCCGGCCGGAGCAAGTGTATCGCCAGGGGATCGGCACGCTCATCGAACGGGACTTCCGCTACGCCCGGGAGCTGGGATACGCCATCAAGCTGCTGGCGACGGCGCGGCGCGACCCGAGCGGCGCCGTGCAAGTACGCGTGCATCCGGCGATGCTGGCGGAGGGGGAGCCTCTCGCTAAAGTGGACGGCGTCCTCAACGCCGTCCAGGTGGAGGGCGATCTCCTGGGCCGCACGCTCTTCGAGGGACAGGGCGCCGGCTCGCTGCCCACGACCAGCGCCGTAGTGGCCGACCTGCTGGACGCCTCTCGCAGCGTGGTCAGCGGCGTGCGGGTGCGGCTCGCCTGGCGGGCAGAGACCTCGCTGCGCATCACCCCCATAGGCGAGCTGCGCACCCGCTACTACCTGCGCATGACGGTCACGGACCGCCCCGGCGTACTGGCCGAGATCACCGCGGCGATGCGCGACGCGGGCGTCTCGATCGAGAGCCTGATCCAGATGGGTACCGAATATTCCGGCGGAGACGACGGATCGGTGCTGGTCTCGATGGTCACGCACGAAGGCGAGGAAGCCGCCGTCGAAAAGGCGCTCGACCTTCTGGCGGGACTGGAAAGCATGACCGCCACGCCGCTGGTCATGCATATCCTGAAAC
>JACZWZ010000224.1 GCA_022571885.1 Acidobacteriota bacterium | reverse complement strand
GTCGTCTCCGGCAGGCCAACGCGTCTTGCATGTAGTAATGGCCTTTCACCGGGTGGTCGCGCCGGGTTGGGTAACCACTCGATCATGCGTCTTGTGGGTCAGTTCGCCGAGTCGGTGTGTGGTCAGATAGGCAGCGGGATTGCCGCGACTTGGTGAGTCCCCCACCAATCGGCCTGCGGCCGATTGGCTCCCCCCAGAGGGGAGAGTGATCCAACCAACCGTCGGGCACTAACCGCGACAGATCACCTCAAGGGGGGAGTGGTTCCCTTTTTTATTGCTTATTGCTTATTGCGGAGGCGGCGGCAGCCGCCGACCTAGTCAAGCCCGACGAGCGTATCCACAATCAGGTGTTCGACCACTGCCTTGAGAGCCTCCTCCTCAGAGGCCCCGGCTTCGATCGCGTCGCGGTAGACCGTGAGCTGGCGATCGGCACTGGTGCCTTCTCTCACCATGTCGTTCGCTCGTTCCACCTCGGGCAGACAGCCGAACACCTCGGCGTCGGGTCTCACCAACTCGATGATCTCCTCGATCAGGTCGGCAAACGGCACCAGGATTCCCTTGCCGAAGTCTGCCAAGGTTCCCTCGACCCCGTAACGCTGGGCTCGCCATGTGTTCTCCGAAACAAGCATGTTCGAGTAGGAGCGCCACCGCTGGTTGTCCAGGCGGCGCCGAAACAGCATGCCGAGAAGCGATAGGAACAGGGCGGCGATGGTTATGCCGTCATCGACCCGAGTCGAGATGTCGGTGATCCGCATCTCGATGGTGGGATAACGGGCCGACGGTCTGATATCCCACCAAAGACGGGTGGCATCCTCGATGAGACCTGCATCAACCAGAGCATCGACGTGTCTCTGATACTCGCCCCAGGAAGAGAAGTGCTCCGGAGGGCCGGTGCGCGGCAGCGAGTAGAACACGCTCATCCGATATGACTTGAGCCCGGTCTCGACTCCGTTCCAAAACGGGGACGACGTGCTGAGCGCCAATAGGTGCGGTAGGAAGTACGTCACCTGGTTCATGAGGTCGAGTCGCATGTCGGGATCCTCGATTCCGACGTGAACGTGCATGCCGCAAATCACCAGACGCCGAACCACAGTCTGAAGGTCGTCGGCCAACATTCGGTAACGAAGCTTGTCGGTGATCTGTTGATCTGCCCAATTGGCGAAGGGGTGGGTGGAGGCGGCGATGAAGGCGATCCCGTTGCGCTCGGCGACGACCCGTAAACCCTGCCGCAACTGGATGAGGTCGTGTCGCGCCTCGGTCAGCGTGGCCGACACCTTGGTGCCGACCTCTACTTGAGCCCTGAGGAATTCGTGGCCGACCTGAGGTCCGAGCACCTCCTCGCACTCCTTCATGAGGCTGTCAGGTGGATCTCGCAACAAATCGCTGGACTCGGGGTCGACGAGGAGGTATTCCTCCTCGATGCCGATCGTGAAAGCCGGACGTTCGACGACCATGACGCTCCTCCTCGCCGCCGAATCACCCTACTCGCCGGTCTTCTCTGACCACCGACCCGAGTAGCGTTCCCGCCATGGCCGACATCACTCCGAAGAAGGCATTCGAGAAGGTCGCCGGCTGACTCGAAGACGAGAACGGGTTCACGATCGATGAGTCCGGAACGGTGGTGATCGACGGCGATCCTCCACTAGAACTCGGACTGTCTGTTGACGATGGTCGCGTCGTGTCACCCACGTCACCGCCGAGCCGGGAGCAGGTGCAGGACGGGCCGACGCCGTGAACTCGGCCTTCCCAGATCGCGGCACAACCATTCACGCCACGGCTGCAGTGGACCGCGCCGGAGTCGTCATCACTGTGACCAACCACGTCTACGTCGACGAACTGAACCGGCAATCGTTCATGACGGCACTGAATGAGTTGGTGGCGGCGGTCGACACCATCGACCGCACACCTGTGGCCGAGACCCGAGTTTACGAGCCGGCGGCGGGCGTGGCCCAGAACCCGGAAGTGGATGCGCCTGGCGAGACGACCGCCGAAATCGCAGCGGAACCCAGAAGCGGCTGGACACCGACCCACCGGGTGCCCTCCACCGGGATGCGAGCCTGGGCCGAGCCCGACCCGTCACAGCAGCCGGTGACCCGACCGGAGCC
>JACZWZ010000017.1 GCA_022571885.1 Acidobacteriota bacterium | reverse complement strand
ACCTTTGACGGGGCCCTGGTGGAGATGGTGGACTCTGGCGCCGAGGAACGTCATCGGTTTTCGCAGCCGATGACGATCGCGATGCCCCAGCATTCGTCGGTGCCGATGCCGCCGAAGAGGATGTTGATGGGTCCGGCTCCGCGGAGAGAATCCGAACCCGGCCCACCGTAGACACGGTCGATGCCGGTACCGGCATCGACCCGGTCGTCGCCTGCGCCTGCGCAAACGATGTCATCACCGGGACCGGCCCGGATGGTGTCGTCCCCGCCGCGACCGACGATCACGTCTGCTGCGTCCGACCCCGTCAGCACGTCTGCGGAGTCGGTGCCCAGAATGGTCGCCCGGATGCCGTCACACGAGACCGACGGCCAAGGATCGGGCGCCAGCCGGACGTTCGCGACACCGAGGCGCAGGGTTCGCTCCCTGGTTCGCTCTATCGACCGGGTGAGCACTCGTTCCGGCTCGATACCCAGCCTGAGGGCGTCCTGGGCTGCGAACACTTGGAGGTCTTCGAGGCGTACCCACGTCGGCACGACGTCGATGCTGGTCACGGCCAGACCATCCGGGCCGTCTACGACGTGAATGAACACCAGTTGCCCCTCGTTGGTGGCGTAGTACTTCGGGCCCCATGCCGGATGCTGGTTCGAGAGGTGGTTTCCCATGCTGAAGACCACGTATTTGCCTTCGACCATTCCGATTGGCTCGACGACGTGGGGATGATGGCCCAGGATCAGATCGACCGCCGGATCTTGGAGCACTGCCCGAGCGATCGAGTACTGGTATTCGACCGGATTGGACGCGAACTCCACCCCCCAATGCAGCGAGAGGATGACGAACTCTGCACCCCGGCTGCGAGCCCACCTGGCGTCGGACAGGATCGTCTCGACGTCGATCTGATTGGCGGCCCACGGTCGGGTCTTCGGAGTGGAGAGCCCGTTGAAGTGCTGAGAGAACGAGAGATGGGCGATAGTGATGCCGTTGACCTGGTAGAGGCTGGGGAGTCGCTCGTCGGGGGAGCGTGCGGTCCCCGAATGCCCTATGCCACGGGCATCCAACTCGTCGAGCGTGGCAGTCACGCCGTCGAATCCGTCGTCGAGGGCATGGTTGCTGGCCACCGAGCAGGCATCCCACCCGGCCGCCTGCAGGGCGTCGGCGATCTGATTCGGGGCGATGTAGCGGGGATAGAACGAGAGATTGCTGTTGGTGCTGCTCAGAACACTCTCGAGATGGCAGATCGAAAAGTCGGCCGAGGCCACCCAAGGTTCGATCGCCGCCAGCATCGGCCAGAAGTCCCACTCCCCGGATTCCGCCGCGTTGCGGGCTGCAAGGTCGGCGAGTCTCGAATGGATGAGGACGTCACCGGCGGCGGCGAGAGTAAAGGATCGCGGGGTGGGCGCTGCTCCTGCTGTCGGGACCGGCGCCGGACCCGCCAGCAGACCGGCGGTGAGCACGACGGCGAGTAGGCCGCGGGTTTTGGGCTTACGGTGCCGGGACAGGCTCCTGCTCCCGTTGCGGTGGGTCGGGTTGGGGCTCCTCGGGGATCAGCTCCGGTTCTTCGAGCGGCTCCGACTCCCAGACTCTCTTCGGCTCGCCAATGTCCATGTGACCTCCTCGACGGTCACCGTAGCCGCGCGCACCACATCCGGAATACGACATTCGAGGCGATCGGCGACCGCGTCGCCGAGATCAGATGTTCGACCCGATCCGGTTGTCTTCGATCGGAAGTGAGATGGAAATCGCGTGAGCACGACCAGCACACTCCCCAGGTCTCGGCTCCGGCGAGCTCGCTGTGAGACATGATGATCGAGTGGACGTCGTTGGCCTTTGAGCAATCGGGGCAGGCGTAGGTGCGGATCGCGAACATCGGTTCAGGCTACGCCGGCCGAGGTCGCGGCGTCAGTTCGAGTCGTCATCAGCGGATTCGATCAGGAAACGTTCGATCTCGGCTGCGATTTCCTCTCCGGACGCAACCTCGCCCTGGGCGTCGTATAGCGCCTCCAATCGGGTGACGACATCGGTGATCCCTTCCTGCTCGTCGACTGCCTCGTCGAGGCTCCTCCGTTGATCCTGAGCGTCATCGACCAGGGAGCCGAGCGGAATTTTCACGCCGAGGTGGCGAGACAACCGCTCGACCAGGGTCACCACGGCCGGGTGGTAGACGCCGCCCACATAGTGCGGGACTCGGGCCCACAACCCGACGGTAGGAATTCCCCGATCGGCCAGCGCGTGGGCGACGGCGCTGACAACCGAAGCCGGCACCCGCAGTTCTCCTTGGGGATGGTTGGCGTCGTCGCCCAGCAGATCGGGGCGGGATGACGTGGTGACCACGATGGTGGGTCGGGTGTGCGGGGCAGCCCACGGAATACCTCCGAGGGAGACGTGTTGGACCACGCCGAGTTCGCCTGCCAGATCGGCGACTTGTGCCGAAAACGCCTGCCACTTCCAATTCGGCTCGGGTCCGGTGAGGACCAGCAGGTCTCGTCCGTCGAGGTTGCGGTGACGCATCACGACCTCGGGCCACCCGATCTCGGTCGCGATTCCATCCACGAATTCCAACGATGGGCGGTTGACCCGGTAGTCGAAGAGGTCGTCGGACTCGAAGAGGGCGATGACGTCGCCCCCGTCGGCGATGTGCTCGGCGGTCGCCGTGCCTGCCGCACCCGCGCTCACCCATCCGTCGAATGCCGCGATGAGTGCCGGAGCGGTCAACTCAGCGTGGTCGAGCAGTTCGTACATGTGCAGTCAGCGTAGGGGTCGTGGCCGACAACCGTCGGGACAGGTGTGGCTCTAGCCGAAGTCCTCACAGCCGTCATCTCCGGCACCGACGTACCACGCCCGACGTTCGGCGGCTGTTTCGCCGAGTTCGAATCCGGCCAGCATTCGCTCGTTGAAGTCGGTGAGCCCGCGCAGCTCGTCGAAGAAGTCCGCATCGCCGTACTCGTCTTCGAATGTCTCCAGGCTCGAGCCGATGGTGAACCCTTCCGCGGTCGCAAGACCTTGGGCTATCGGGTCGAGTTGAGTGAGGTCGAAAGAGCGGTAGGCATATTGGGCAAAGAAGGGTGTTCCTCCGAGATCGGCGAAGTCGACCTGGAGGACGGCCGGGTGGCTTTCACCGCTGTCCGCCTTCTGGATGATCCAGGTCAAGTGACGGTTGCTTCCGGAACATCCGGGGACTCCGCTCTGCCATCCGGTGTCGACGAATGGGAGATCGAGCACCAGGGTGATAACTGCGATGGTGTTCTCCACGTTGTCACCGATGTCGGCTATCGAGAGGCCGGCCGGGGCGAGTTTCATCGGCCCGAATTCCGATGCGACGATATTCGGGGAGCGGGTGGTGACCGTGATCCGAAACGACGTCTCGGCGGCCGCCGAGATCTGCACTCGGTACTTCTGGGCCTTGGTGATTTCGGCCTCGAACGGTCCCGCCGCGTTGTTGCTTTCGAGCACGGTCCCATCGACTCCGACGACGCTGATTACTACCAGGCCTTCGATCGCCTGGAGGCCGAGCACCTGCCCGTCGCGTCCATCGATGACGAACACCTCTTCGTCCCCGGGAGCGGTGTTCCCGGCGATGTCGGTCGTGGTGGCGTTCTCCGGGAAGGTGATGGTCCGGTCGTCGCGGCAGTCGCGAGCGAGGGAGGCGAAGGTCTCCTCGTCGGGATCTCCGGTAGGAATTCGACGCAGTTCGGCCTGGTAGTAGGCGACGGCATCGGCGGTGATCGGGCCGAATGACCCGTCGACGGTGACCTGGCTTCCTTCGGACGAAGGTTGCCCATGACCGGTGCATACCAGGTAGAACTGCAGAGCCTCGACAAAAGGCCCCTTGTCGCCCTCATGGATGACGGCCGGGCCGTTGACGATGAGGATCACCCGACCACCGGGTTGGGTCGTGGTCGTCACCGGAGTCGTGGTCGTGGTAGTGGTGGGGGCGGCGCCCGCGGTGCATGCCGAAATGAGCAGGACCAAGCCTGCGACGAGACCCACGATCCGCCTGTGCCGCACGGAGCCAACTCTACGACGCCTCGTGGTCCACAGTTGTTGACCAATGCCGGCGAGACCTCGGCCAATGTCGGACGGCCGCGAAGAGGCGTATCCTCGACCGATCACGGAAGGGGACCCGATGCGAGAAGCAGTCATCGTTTCGACGGCGCGTACACCGATCGGCAAGGCATATCGGGGAGCCTTCAACGATTTGGAAGGGCCATCGTTGGCGTCGCATGCGGTCGAAGCCGCCTTGGAGCGTGCCTCGATCGACCCCGGCGAGGTGGACGATGTGATCATGGGCAACGCTCTCACTCAGGGAACCACCGGATACAACATCGCCCGCCAGATCGCATTGCGTTCGGGGATGCCCGACACCGTGTCCGGCATGACCATGGATCGACAATGCTCTTCGGGGATGATGGCCATTGCTACCGCCGCCAAGCAGGTGATGATCGATCAGATGCCGGTGGTGGTGGCCGGCGGGGTCGAATCGATCAGCCTGGTCCAAAACCAAGAAATGAACCACTTCCGAATGATGGACCCGGTCCTGCTCGAGATGCAGCCGGCCATGTACATGCCGATGCTGCAGACGGCCGAGGTCGTCGGCGAGAGGTATGGAGTGTCTCGCCAGGCTCAGGACGAGTACGCCCTGTCCAGCCAGCAGCGGGTCGCAGCAGCCCAAGAAGCGGGGGTATTCGCCGACGAGATCGTCCCCGTGACCGCAACCAAGGTGGTCAAGGACCGCGAGACCGGCGAGGAGTCTCGCCAAGAGGTGACTCTCACTCTCGACGAAGGGAACCGTCCCGGTACCACTGCTGAAGGCCTCGCCGGGCTCGGACCTGTGTTTGCCGGCGGCACGGTGACCGCCGGTAATGCCAGCCAACTGTCCGACGGAGCTTCCGCCTGTGTGGTGATGGAAGCCGAAGACGCCGCCAAGCGCGGTCTCAACCCGCTCGGCTACTACCGCGGGATGGCGGTAGCCGGATGTTCGCCGGATGAGATGGGCGTCGGACCGGTCTTTGCGGTTCCGAAGCTGCTGGACCGGTTCAACCTGTCAATGGATGACATAGACCTGTGGGAGTTGAACGAGGCGTTTGCGGTACAGGTGGTCTACTGCCGCGACACCCTGGGCATCCCCGACGAGATCCTCAATGTCAACGGTGGGGCGATCTCGATCGGTCATCCGTATGGAATGACCGGGAGTCGAATGGTGGGTCACGCGTTGCTCGAAGGAAAGCGCCGCGGCGCCAAATACGTGGTTTCGACCATGTGTATCGGTGGCGGCATGGGCGCCGCCGGCCTCTTCGAGGTCGCATAGCGGGCACAGGCCTCTGCAAGATGTCCTCGATACGCTCGTCGACGCCGGTGCCAATCTCTGGGCCTGCCAGATGTCGACCGACATGATGAAGATCGAACCCGAAGACCTCTACGACGGGGTCGACGGCATCATCGGTGCTACCGAGTTCATGGAGATGAGCGAGGGCGCGCAGATCATCTTCATCTAGGCCCGTTTCGCGCGACATTCCGACCGCCCTTCGAGGCGGTCGGAGCGCGTGGGGCGCCTGTCCAGGTGGTGTGCCTGGGATCGGTGTGGCATGGTCGCTCCCGGACCACCAAATATGGTCGAGTTCGCGCGGAACGCGCGTGAAATCCACCGAATGCAGCCTGTGGACAACTATCTTGCGGTCTTGGAACCGAAATCACATCAATGTGATTCAAAGGCGGAGAACATGTACGAACTATCGGACTGGGGTCGCCCGATGGCACCTCCCGAGTTCACCAACCGGGAGAAGCTGACTACTCAGCTGCCGCATAGCTTGGTTCGGGTGCTGCGGAGCCGAGCTCGGGTTCAGGGGGTCTCGCTCAACGTATTCATCGATCAGTTGCTGCACGAGGCGCTTTCGCTGCCGAGCCCGCACGAGACCGAGCGGGCAACCTTTGGTTCTGCGTTCGACTGATCACTTCACTTTGTCGAGGCCTGCCCGCATCAGCGAGGCCAATTGGTCGGCTGGTTCGAGAAGTCGCCGAACGTGTGGAAGCTGCTCAACCGGGCTGCCTGGGAAGAGATTGCCTCGAGGATCTCGGTTCGGCCGTGGCCGACGTTGCAGTACCACAGAGCGGCGGTGCCGTCGAGATAGCGCTTCCCGGCCGAATCCCACACGTAGACGCCATCACCGTGCTCGATCGTCAGTTCGTTTCCCGGCGACAGCACCCATCGCTGCAAAGGGATGCCAGAAGGAAGTCATGCTTGGAGGATACGGTCGCAGGAGTGGATGGGGGCCGTTCGCTCTCGGCCACTCCCGGCGGCGACCGGCGGGTCCGATTCCTTCTATGGCAAGCAGATCACTCGGTGACCGGTCAGCAAGGCCTCAACCGAATAGGCTCCGCCGGCGCCGAGGTAGTTCCGAATCCGGACCGGAGCCCGATGTCGGTCAGGCCCAAGGGTCGGAGGGCATCTGCGCATCCGAACCGCCGACTGTTGGCGCTTCATGTGCGGCGGGGTCGGGAGCCATTTTCGCGTCCGGATCGATGGCTGTTGGTGCTTCGTGTGGGGCGGGGTCGGGAGCCATTTTCGCGTCCGGATCGATGGCTGTTGGTGCTTCGTGTGGGGCGGGGTCGGGAGGCATTTTCGCGTCCGGATCGATGGCTCGCTCGAGGGTCACCTCGAAGATTGTTTCTTTGTCGGTTCTGCGGTAAGCGATCGTCCCCGACATCCCCTCGGCGAGCAATTTGGAGATGGCAAGACCCAACCCGACGCTTCCCACCAGCAGGGGCTGGTCGCCGCGATGGACGAACCGTTCGAACATGCGCTTTTCCACGTCGGGCGGCACGCCGGGACCGTTATCGACCACCTCCACGATGTACGTCGAGTCGGTGAGCCGTCCCTTGACGACAACATGCCCGTCGCCGTACTTCGCACCATTCGAAACCAGGTTGCGCAGCAGCTGTCGCAATCGCCCTGGATCTACCAGAACAAACCCCGGTTCGAGGGTGAAGTCGATCTGTGCTTCTAGTCTTCCGAATTCTCTCTCCAGGTCGGCGGTGAGCTTCTCGATCGCGGTCGGGCGGAGATCGAAGTGGAGCCTGCCGGCATCTGCCTGGGCCGAGATCAGGAGGTCCTCAACCATTCGAGTCAGGTCGGCCGACTGGTCGATGATGATGCCGGTCAGTTCCTGGGTCAGTTCGAGATCGGAGGTGCCCACCTCCTCGATGGCAAGCGCCGAGGTGTAGATGCCTGTCAGGGGGGTGCGGAGTTCGTGCGAGATGTTGGCGATCAACTGGTCCTTGGATCTGTTGAGCGCCCGCTCCTGTTCGAGTTCGATCGCAAGTAGCTCTCGCTTGCGCCGTCGCCGGGCCACCAAGAAGGCGGCCGCAACAGCTATGGAGGGCACGAAGAAAGCGACCATGAAGCGGCTGGCGGTCGCCACCGTGCCCGACTCGGCGGAGGCGGCTGCGATCGCGGTCGCCAGTTCGTCGCGCAGCGCCGCGATGTCCTCGACCAACTGGGTGAACGCGGTCGCCGAGGGGCCGGCGGCGATCTCGCCGGCCCGTTCCACATCTCCTGCGACGAGAGCATCGAGAACGGCATTGGCTTCGACCAGTGTCGTGGTGAGATCGGCGTCGAATTCGGTGGAGTTCCCGAGGTTGCCGCCGACCAGCAGCACTCGCTCCTCCATTGCCTCGAGCACCAAGGTCGCTTCGGAGATGGCCGCCGACGCCAGCGTTGGATCATCGGTGGAGCCGGCGATCAGGATCGCCTGGCCGACGGCGTTACGAGCCGAAGAGGCGGCGCCGAGTGCCGACTCTGCCTGCTGTTGCAGCCGAGCATCGTCGGCGACGTCGGTTACTCCCGTCGCGTTCGTGTAAACCAGAGCGAGCGCGGCCAACAGGCCGGAGATGGCCACGATGGCTCCACCGGCGAAGGCACGCCCCTGGGCGCGCGCTGATTCATGTACCTGCCTCACTGACTAGACACATCGGTTGGTGTTTGTTGATCCTTGAGATCTGGTGTCTCCGACGCCGATCTTCTGAGTGAGTGAAACAGATCAAGCGCCGTTTGGGGCGTGCCGCAGTCTTCTTCTTGGTAGGAGCCCTCACCCTGCTCCCGGTCAGTGCATTCGCCTCGCCGTCGGCGGGCCCGACCGGCGACGACCTCGTCGGGTTCGATTCCCAGTACCAGGCGAATGGTGACGACGAGGGCAAGGACGATCCCAAGGGTGACGACAAGGGTAAGGACGACCCCAAGTCCAGGGACGACAAGGGTAAGGACGACCCCAAACCTAAGGACAAGGACAAGGGGAAGGACGAGGACAAGGGGAAAGACAAGGACAAGGGGAAAGACAAGGACAAGGGGAAAGACAAGGACAAGGGGAAAGACAAGGACAAGGGGAAAGACAAGGACAAGGGGAAAGACAAGGACAAGGGGAAAGACAAGAACGACGACGCTGTCGCCAGCACGGCAGGACGTGCCGAGGTGACCCCGGCGTTGCGCGGATTGGGGTCGGTGGACACCACGTCTCTTCCGGTCCACCTCGGCGCGGCGATCGTGTTGTTCCAGCATGACGACCACGACCAGACCGGCTACAGCCAGCACCTCGGGGCGGCCGCTCTGGCGCCCGAACCGACGGAGCACCCGACGAACAAAGTGTCTGCGAGCATCATCCGTACGCTGACTCCGATCCTGCCGCCGGTGGCGGTCGATGTGGTGGTGGCACCCCTCGTCGTGGTCGAGGCCCTCATCGAGGCGATGGTGTCGAGCGGGCAAGCCCTCGTGATCCCGTTCCTTGCAGGCGCCGCCGGATTCTTCGCACCAGGCCTGAGACGCAAGAAGCTCCTGGCCCAGGCACTTGATCCGAACTCAGACGACCAACTCTGAATCGTCAAGCGTCCAGGCAGACGACGAAACCCCACCCACGGACCGACACTCTTTGGTGCGTTTGATGAACCCTTCGTCTGCTCGTCGATCATCCGATCGTCGAATCGCACTTCACCCCACTCGTGAGCGGACGGACTGCGTGCGACGGCTGGAGGCTTCGACAGTGGCGAGACACCTCGTCGCGATGCTGCGGCCCCGCCGACCAGGAGGAGCCGTGGGGATCGAGTTGAGTCGAATGATTGCTGAGGTTGTCGCGGCGGCGGGCCGGGGTGCTGAGTCGCTCCGACTCACCGGTACCCCGGTGGTCTTGGAGGAGTGCTCGATCGAAGTGGTGCTTGACGACGACCCCGCACCTTCGGCTCATGTCAG
This sequence comes from Acidobacteriota bacterium, assembly GCA_022571885.1. Classification (GTDB taxonomy): domain Bacteria; phylum Actinomycetota; class Acidimicrobiia; order Spongiisociales; family UBA11373; genus JACZWZ01. The sequence goes on along the minus strand of JACZWZ010000017.1, from coordinate 21,645 downwards.
GGTCAGCTTCGGGCGACAAGCTGAAACGGGTCAGTCTCCGTAGACTTCACCGTCGGGGAAGAAAGCCGCCCAGGCAAACCAAAATTCGTTGCGATGGACGATCAGCTCGAGGAGTTCCCCGGCGAGCGGACCGTCGGTAGCGACCCCGAGGATCGTCCAGCGGCTTCCGGTCTGATCGTCCTCGTACACCGAATCCGAGATCTGCCGGAATGTGAGCTTCTGACCGTCGACGATCGGGGAGTATGCCACCGCGGTTCCAACCGCCTGCGATGCATCGATCAGCGAGCTGTCGAGTGCGTCGGCGGTGTCACCGCCCCAGAAGACGACCACGTCGGTACCGGCTACTACATCGTTCACCACACCCACGCCGGAGATGACGCTGAAGGGGTAGGCCTTCTCGACTCCGCCACTGCTGACTCCGACCACCCGCTCCAGAGCCGGGAAGCGGTCGTCGACTTCCTCGTCGAAGAATGCGAAGGGAGCTCCCCGAGAAGAGTAGAACTCGTATGGGTTGAGTCCGTACGTACGGTTGAAGCCGGTGCTACGCGACATGACTTCACCTTCGGGCGCAGTCTCGGAGAACTCCGAGAAGGAGACGATCGAGGCGGGGACGATGGTGAGTCGGATCCCGGCGTATGTTCCGACGATCCCCTCACCGGTGATCTGTTGCCACAGGGAATTCGTGATGTCGTCCCACATCACAAGATCGCTCTTGCGGAGGAGCCCGGAGACGCCGAACCGATGGGTGGTCCCGTCGATCCTGCGATCGAAGACGACCCCGGAATTGCACAGCGGGCAGTAGGTGACGGCGATGGGTACGTCACCGATCTGGTCGTTGACTATTTCGTGAAGGGTGAGGATCGCAAGAGGGTAGAACCGCGCTCCTCCGTCGTAGCGGACGAAAACCCCCGGGGCTCGTCCGTCGAGCCATTCGGCTCCCGCTGTCACCGATTCGAACTGCGGATTGTCGATCGGAGCGATGGCGTCTCTGGGATCGCTGGCGAAGATGCCGATCCGCAACTCTTCGAAGGGGATCGTCGTACGCGTCCAATCCGTACCCCAGGCACCGGTCACGGCGGGGAGGTCACCGGGGAGTTCACTGGAGTCGGCCACACCGGCCAGAAGTGCCTGGGGGTTGGTGCCGGAGGTAACGGCGGTCGTCGGCGAAGGACTGGTCGTCACCTCGCCGCCCAAGTCGGCCGGCGAGGTGTTGGACTCGTTGGATCCACTACTGGTGCAGGCAACCGCGACGAGGGCAAGGGCAGAGAGCAGGGCAAAGATGCCGCGAGATTTGATCATGTGGGTGGTACAACCACCACCGATGCTATCTCGAGATCACATCGTCGGGTGGACGACATTCATTGGACGATGTTCTATCGATGATCGCCGCCCAACCCAACCGGATGATCGTTCCGCCCGGCAGGTGGCGCTCCGTCACGGGTCATGAGGCAGCGACCCTCTAGCTGCTCGTAGGTAGGCGTAGGGCGTCGCTTCGAGGAAGTTCGACACGCGAGACGTATACACGTCGGCATACCTTTCCACCTGTCGGGCGAACAGGCTCTTGTCGTTGCCGGAACGCATCAGCGGTCCCCACATCTCGTTGCGCTGACGGCCCGCGGCCCCGGCGAGAGGTCCGATCTTCTCGTCTATAGCGGTCAGGGCCTCCCGCAACTCGGCGATCCGTTCTTCCGGTGGGGTGGGACCTCCGATCGGTTCGGCGTGTCCGGACCGTTCCCGGAGTTGGTCGAGTCGGGAAGATGCCAGGGCTCTCTCCAGATCGGTCTTGCGATCCATCAGTTCCATCAGCCGCGCTTCGTCTTCGGCGAAGGCCTCGGCGGCCTCTATTTCGGACTCGAGCTCCCGCAGGATGAGAGCCGTGCGCCACCGGAGGAGAACCTTCGACACCGACACGTCGGAGAAGAGGTGGTCGCCGACGTACAGGATCTCGTCGCCGTGGACGCCGAGATGATTCTCCAGGTCGGGAGCACATCCGCCAACGAAAACCCCGCCGGGGTCGAGCGGGCCAGACTGGGGGCGCAGGAACCCACTGTCCTCATCGACGATTCGGTAGAGGGGCCGGCTGGCGGTGAAGAACGCCGGCTTGTCGGCAGAGACGATCACCGCCTCGAACAGATCGCGCCAGCTCATGCCGGCGGGCAGGTGCGGGTCGAATGCGTGCTCCATGATCCGGCTGGTGTAATCCCAGTCTGAATTGGTGATCAGCAGCAGTCGCTTGCCGGCTGCGAATTGGTCGCGCAGCGTCATCACTGTGTCGGGTTCCTGGACGATGAATCGACCGGGATCGGCCAGAATCTTCTGCTTGAGTCTTCCAGGCATGTGAGCCTCGTTCAAGGCGACACGCACCGCCCCGTACAGGTCCGAGTAGGACATTCGTCCTGGGAGTTCGTTGCGGTCGAGTCTTTCGACCAGCTGAGCGAACAGCGATGCCTCGCTCAGCGAGAAGAGGGTGTTGAGGAATATCCAACGGTCTTCACCTAGATCGACGAAGGTGCCCTCGTATGCGATGCGAAGCTCATCGAAGTCGAGTCGCCGGGTCCCGTGAGCGCCTCGGATGACGTAGCCGAATCGGGTCGGTTTTACCAGGTTGCCGAGCTCGGCATCGATGGTGAGACCGCGGATCACGCCGGCAGCATCGAACTCGAGGTCCGCCACCGGCCACCCGGTGGCCACCAGGCGATCCTTGGCGTAATCGAAGGCGGTTCGCTCCCACTCTTCCACGTTGTAGTGGATGAGTGTGTAGTCCATGTCGTAGCCGATTGCCTTGATCGATCGCATGTTGAGGGTGCGGTTTCCGAAGATACGACGTGAGCGCGCCGGTTGGGTTGGGATCTCCACGGTCATGAATCTAGACCCTCATCGGCATCGCCCGCCCGGACCGCTGGTGCCGATAGTGTGCCCGCATGAGTCCAGAGCCCTTCGCCGCGTTTGACGATTACGACGCGGTTGGGCTGGCCCGGTTGGTAGCCACTGGTGATGTCGAGCCGGTGGATCTGGTGGAGACCGTCATCGGGCGAATCGAGGACACCAATCCGAGCATCAATGCTGTGATTGCCACCGACTACGAGGCAGCCCGCGCCCTTGCCGTCGAAGGTCCGCCGGCCGGAGCGTTCTCCGGGGTGCCCATTCTCATCAAGGACCTGATGCCGGTGGCGGGGGAGAAGGCGACGTTCGGCTCGGTGTTCTTTCGTGACTTCGTCCCCGACTTCACGTCGGAGGTGATGGTGCGGATCCACCAGGCCGGCTTCATTCCCATCGGACGTACCAACTCGCCGGAGTTCGGTCTGCTGCCCACCACCGAACCCACACTGTACGGGCCGACCCGCAATCCGTGGGATCTCTCCCGATCGTCGGGAGGTTCGAGTGGTGGCGCGGCGGCGGCGGTGGCTGCGGGAATCGTGCCGCTGGCGCAAGGCAGTGACGGGGGTGGGTCGATCAGGATTCCCGCCTCGGCTTGTGGGGTGTTCGGCCTCAAGCCGTCGCGTGGCCGTAACCCACGCCTGCCGGCCGCATCCTCCGACTACTTGTCGGTCGACCTCGGCGTCAGTCGATCGGTGCGTGATTCCGCCGCCCTGCTGGATGTCATCCACGGTCCTGAGCCCGGGTCGGGCTACTGGACTCCGCCGCCGTCGACTCCCTTTGTCGAGGCGCTCGACTCAGATCCCCCACCGCGCACGATCGCCTTCTCGATTCGCGACCACCGCGGGCAGCAGGTGCATCCGGATTGTGCGGAGGGCATTCTGTCGACCGTGGAGCTGCTCGAGGGCTTGGGGCATCGGGTGGTGGAGGCATCGCCTTCACTCGACGGCGAGGTGATGGCTGAGGCGTTCATGGAGGTGTGGGCCGCTCTCGCCTCGGGTGTGTTTCAACTGATCCTGGATGTGGCAGAAGAACGGCGCCTGGTGCGGCTGACGCGTCGGGTTCTTGGAGATTGGTGGACGATGAAGGTCATTGCCCGGCTCGACCGCCGCCGGTCGGGTCTCGACGCCTTCGAGCCTTTCACCTGGGGTTTGGCCAATCTGTCACGCAAGCGTTCCCCAGCGCATCTCGACAGTGCCAAAACTGTGTTGCAGCAGGCCTCGCACAAGACCGGCGAGTTCCTGGTCGAGTACGACTTCGTGTTGACTCCGGTGCTCGGCTCGCCTCCGGTTGCGTTGGGCCAAATCGATCAAGACCAGGGTTGGGATGAGCTGGTCGAAGATCTGCTGACGTATGTCGCTTTCACTCCTTTGGCCAACTTCGCCGGCTTCCCGGCGATGTCGGTGCCTCTGCACTGGAACGACTCCGGGCTGCCGATCGGCAGTCACTTCATGGGGCGATTCGGCGACGAATTCGGGTTGCTCCAGTTGGCCGGTCAGATGGAACGAGCCCGCCCCTGGGCCGGGCGGCGGCCCACCTAACTCTGACTACGTCCGTTCAGGCGCCTTCGGGTGTCTCGCCGGAGGTCGGGGCCGCCTCGGAGTGGTCTGCGGGCTGGGGGGTCGCCGGCGACTCGACCTGGTGCAACCACACGGTGCTTTGCGGGAAGGGGATTTCGATGCCCTCGGCATCGAAGGCTTCCTTGAGGCGGCGTCGCATTTGGCGCCCGGTCGCCCACTGCTCACCCGGTTCGACCTTGAGAACGACCCGGATCGCTATTGCAGAAGCGCCGAGCTCCTGAACTCCCCATATCTCGGGCTCTTCGAGGACGGTGGCATTTTCCAGCCGATCGTGCCACAGGCCGTCGGCCACCTGCTTGATCACCCGTGAGGCGTGGTCGATGTCGGTGTCGTAGGAGACTTCGACGTCGAGTACCGCCCGAGCCCACTGCTGTGATTTGTTCCCGATCCGACGGATCTCGCCGTTCGGGATGAACCACACAGTTCCGTCCACGTCACGGATCTGGGTGGTGCGGAGGTTTACTTGCTCGACTACTCCGGTGGCGTCGCCTACGTCGATGACGTCGCCGACCCCGTACTGGTCTTCGACGAGCATGAAGATTCCACTCAGGAAGTCCTTGACCAGGGTTTGGGCGCCAAATCCGATGGCGACTCCGATGATCCCGGCTCCGGCGACCAGAGGCCCGAGGCTCACGCCAAATTCGGCGAGGGCAATGATTGCCGCCATCGAGTAGATCACCAGCGAGGCGATAGAACGCAGCACGCTTCCAAGTGACTGGGCGCGTTGCGTCGATCGTTCCGACTGGACGGCTAGGAACTCAGTCTTTTTCCGCGCCCGATCCTTGAAAGCAGCAAACCGGCCATCCTCGATTTCGGAGCGCTGCCGGTCCTCGGCCCTCTGCTTGCGGTCCTCGACGAGGCGATCGATCAGCCTCCCGATTCCGCGCCTCACCAGCCGGTTTACCAGCAAGGCGATGAAAAGGATCAGCAGGACCTTGGCCGGCTTGGATACCACCCACTCCGAGAAGTTGGCCAATGTGCTGTTGTCGGTGAGGTCGAACACCCATTCACAGATGAAGCCGGGAGACGCACCGCAGGCGTCGGTGAGTCCGCCTTCGACCTGTGCGAGGATCATTGGTCCGATCATGAGTCTGCTCCACGTTGTTGGGAGAGTGACGGTACCGGACGCGGCGGTGGGGCCACCCGAGGGTGGCCCCACCGCGTATTCGGTCGGTTGTGTCAGCCGCTCTTGGAGAGCTGGCCGATCCGGATCGACTGGAAGCGGATCACGTTGATGATCGTGCCGAGTCCGAAGGCGATGCCGAACAGGTACATGGCCACGCCGAGCCTGCGGAAGCCCTCGAGCACCCGGGCCCAACGCTCCACGCTCTCCAGCGACCAAGTGCCGACGTTGCCGGCGGCGACGAAGTGGAGTGCCACTGCGACGCCGATGACCATCATGCCCATCATCATGAAGAGCATGAAGATCTTGGCCGTGACCGGCATCTTCAGCGTTTGCACGTCGCCTCCGACTGCCTCCTGGATGTCGCCTCCGCCCTTGCGGAAGCGGCCCAGGATGCGTGCGATCGTGAACGAGACCGCCGCAAACACCGCCAGGAAGCCGATGAAGCCAATGCCGGCGATGAGGTGCCCCAGTTGGGCTGCGTCCTCGATGTCGCCGGGAGTGGAGGCATCGGCGATTGTCGAAGCCCGCACGAACGACAAGATGAGCGCTACCGGGAAGGCCATGACGGCCATGAGGAACATGGGTGCCCACATACGGTCACCCATCTTCTGCGGGGCGTTGTACCCCAACCCGTGATCGCTGACCTCGACGTCGAATCCGTCTGCTGTACGAGTAGTCATTGCGTTACCTCCTCTCTACTTTCCGGTCGCAACGATCTCGCGGAAACGACTGAACTGGAAGCTCAGAACGTTTCCGATCGTCACGAGTGCTAGGACGATGCCGGCCAGCAGCAGCCCGAGGCTGAACTCGCGTACCGGCCCCAGCCATGCCGCCCAGGCGGCGAACGACTGCGGACTGGTCACTGCTGCGGCGACGATGTACAGAACGAACTGCAACATCCCCACCATCAGGCCCAGCGCCATGAAGGCGACGAAGAGTTTGGCGGTGACGGGCATCTTGAGTGTGCGTACCGGCAGCCCCAGGGACTTCTGCACATCGCCTCCGCCTTCGCGGAGAGCGGCCAGAATCGATCCGAGCAGGAACGAGATCCCGGCGAGCAAGAATGCCTCTCCGAGGAACTGGATTCCGGCCGTCCAGGCCTGAGCGGCCTGCTGGGTTCCGTCCGCCACCTTCCCGCTCCAGATGAACGAGACAATGGTGCCGACGACCACGAGCATGTAGCCCATGGCAACCATCGGGAACCACATCTTGCGTGCCATCTTGTGGATGGGGAGAGGTTCGGGGATGTCTGCGGTCTCGGTAGCGGCACCGTGGTCGGTGTCGATATCACCTCGCGGCGATCCGGCCTCGCCATGGCCCTTGAGGCCCGGCAGTGCCGCCTTCACGGACGACACCCTGGCCCAAAGCCGAACCAGGATTCCGATCAGGATCACCGAGATGGCGAGCTTGATCGTGCCGAACGCAAAGGTCGTCAGCCCGAATGACCAGGCCAGCGTTTCGACCGCGGTCACCGGGTTGTCGTTGTTGGCGGCGGCAATGTTGGCGATCAACGTCACCATCGCCACCATGAGACCGAGGGTGGCCAATACCAGGCCCACCTTCAGGTACTTCGAATTTGTACGGGGATCGTCGCCCGCCTTGGGACGGGTCAACGCATCAAACCGTGCAGTCATGGCAGTTTTCACCTCCTGGTGTAGCCATATGCGCACATCCAACCAGAATGTCGGGAGGGTGACCGCTGAAAGTCGGGTACCCGACTGAGAACGTTCGCCAATCGACCGAGTCCGCGCCGTGGGCGCCCTGTGAGCCACTCCTTTCGGGGGCTGCCGAGAGCCGATCCGATGTGCGGGTAACGTCATCCTTCATGGGAGTCGCCGAGTACCGAGAGGCCAACCGGGCCAACTGGAACGAGCGGGTTGCCGGCCACTGGGAGCCCGATGCCTATGACGCGCCTGGGTTCATCGCCGACCCGGAACGGATCAGCAGCGTCGTCCAATTCGACCGGCAGTACCTGGGCGAAGTCGATGGGCGTTTGCTTTTGCATCTGCAATGCCACTTCGGAATGGACACGTTGTCGTGGGCTCGGCTCGGAGCGGACGTGACCGGCATCGACTTTTCGGCCGATGCGATCGCCGCAGCCATCAATCTCAGCGAGGAGAGCAGAACCCCGGGCCGGTTCGTCGAGACGGAGTTGTACGACACTCCGAAGGCGCTCGCCGGCGAACAGTTCGATGTCGTGTACACCAGCGTCGGAGCCCTCAACTGGCTCCCCGACATCGCCGGCTGGGGTGAGGTCGTGGCCGCGATGCTGAACCCCGGAGGCACCTTCTACATCAGAGAAGCCCACCCGGTTCTGTGGTCGCTCCGCTTCCCGAACGAGGACCCGAACGATGAGACGCTGATCATCGAGTACCCATACTTCGAGGTGTCGGAGCCACTCGGTTGGGACACGGATGTGTCGTATCTGGGCTCGGCCTCCATCGAGCACACCCGCACCTACGAGTGGAACCATGGGATTGCCGAGATCATGGCTGCCCTCACCTCCCAGGGCCTACTCATCGACCTGTACCAGGAGCATCGCTTCCTCGATTGGCAGGGCCAGCATCAGATGGTGGAGGACGACGACGGTCGATGGCGTTTGCCCGAACACCAGCGCGATCTGGTCCCGCTGGCGTACTCGCTGAGAGCCCGGAAGCCGGGCTGAAGAAGTCTCCAGTCTCCAGCCCCCAGCAGGAACCGGTCCAAGCTCTGACTGGTGACTGGTGACTGGTGACTGGTGACTATTTCAGCAAGAACGACGCCAGCGGATCGCCGTCTTCCAGCGTGAATTCGCTCCTCCCGGTGTAATGCGATTCGCCGCCGACCTCGACGATCCAGGCGTCGCGATCGCCGGACCGACATGTGGCGACTGCCTTGCCGGTGAACCGGGAACCGGTGACGCTCTCAAAGATGCGCTCGGTGTCCATGTCGATCAGACCCTTGGCTCGCTGAATGGCGATGCGGCCGGTCACTCCGGAGCCGGTTGGGGAGCGGTCCACCTCGCGATCGGCGAAGACGCAGATGTTGGCGGTCGGGTCAGGGGTCCAGGCATCGGCTCCGTCGGTGAGGATGGTCCCGTAGAGAAAGGCTAGATCGTCGGCGTCTGGGTGGTCGAGGAGGATCGCCGTCTTGGCCGCTTCCGTGACGGCCCACGCCGCGTCCACTAAGTCGCGGGTAGCAGAGGAGCGAACATCGAGTCCGAATCGGGCGGCATCGGCAAAGGCGTAGAAGGCACCCCCGTAGGCGACATCGATCGGCACCGTGCCGTAGCCTGCCACGTCGATCTCGGTGTCGAGTTCGGTGACGAAAGCCGGAACGCTTCGGAAGGTGACTCGGCCGGTCCGGCCTCCCGAGACTTCGACTTCGAGTCTCAACAGCCCTGCCGGCACCTGGAGGGCAACCTCGGTGAGCGGTTCTGTTGGCGGCACGATGCCGCTGTCCACCGCCCACCGGCCGAGGGCGATCGCGGCGTGACCGCACATCGTCGAATAGCCCTCGTTGTGGACGAACAGGACGGCGAGGTCGGCCTCCGGGTGATCGGGATCCACCGGAAGCACCCCGTACATGTCGGCGTGGCCGCGCGGTTCGTGCATCAGCATGCGACGCAGGTCGTCGTGATGCTCGGAGGCGTAACGGCGCTTGTCGAGGATGGTGTCGCCTTCGATGGCCGGATAACCCTCGGTGACGATGCGCACCGGTTCACCACCGGTGTGCATCTCGACGGTGCGAAGAGTGACAGACACGGGTTTTGAGTCTACGGATCGGCACCTGGGGTAGCCTCGAAGGGTGCCTGAGATCACAGTCGTCGGCAGCCTCAACCTGGATACGACGGTACGCGTGCCCCATCTCCCTGCTCCCGGGGAAACCGTGCTCGGCACCGGGCATTTCGACGACACCGGCGGCAAGGGTGCCAATCAGGCGGTGGCGGCCTCGAGGCTCGGTCGCTCGGTGGCCATGGTCGGACAGGTCGGCGATGACGATGCCGGTCGCAGGCTGCTTTCATCGTTGACCGCCGCCGGTGTAGACGTGGCCGCGGTTGTGGTCAGCGGTACCGCACCCAGTGGCGTGGCCGTGATCACCGTCGATTCTGTCGGCGAGAACATGATCGTCGTCGACCCCGGGGCCAACGGAGCCTTTCGTCCGTCCGATCTGGACCCCGCCCTAGCCGTCGTCGCAGCGGCTGCGGTCGTGCTGGCTCAGCTGGAGATTCCGATCGAGACGGTGGCGTCGGTGGTGGCGGCGGCCACCGGGCTGGTGATCCTCAACCCGGCGCCGGCGGCTCTTCTCGATCAGGAGGTGCTGAGTAGCGTCGACGTCCTGGTTCCCAATGCCACCGAACTGGGTCTGCTGGCAGGGAAGCCACCACCGGTAACACCCGCTGAGGCGATGGCGATGGCGCAACGCCTCGATGGCCCCGGGGCCGTGGTGGTGACCCTCGGCGCCGCGGGCGCCGTCGTAGTCGGTGACGGATATACCGAGCACGTACCGGCACCGACGATCGTCGCGGTCGATCCGACCGGGGCCGGAGACGCCTTCTGCGGGGGATTGGCAGACGGACTGGTCACCGGTGAGAATCTGGTGGATGCCGTGCGGTGGGCGGTGCGCTGCGGGGCGGTGGCGGCGACCAGGTGGGGTGCACAGGCATCTTTGCCTACCACCGAAGAAGTGAAAGCGTTGGAAGGAACGCAGTGACTCCCCGCAAGATCATCATCGATACCGATCCCGGGCAGGACGATGCGGTCGCCATCTTGTTGGCGCTTGCCTCTCCGCAGGACCTGGAAGTTGTGGCCATCACCACGGTGGCCGGCAACGTCCCGCTGGCCCTCACCACCCGCAACGCTCTCATGATGTGCGAACTGGCCGGTCGAACTGATATCCCCGTTCACGCCGGAGCCATTCGGCCGATGGTGCGGGATCTGGTCACCGCCGAATACGTGCACGGCGGGAGCGGGATCGCCGGCGCCGGCCTCCCCGAGCCCACGATGACGATTCGATCAGGCCACGCCGTCGACGCCATCATCGAGATCGTCATGTCGGCCGCGGACGGTGAGATCACGGTCTGCCCGCTCGGTCCGCTCACCAACGTCGGACTGGCACTGGTCCGGGAGCCGCGAATTGCCGAGCGGCTGCACGAGATCGTCTTGATGGGGGGCGGCTTCTTCGAAGGGGGCAACCGGACCCCGGCCGCCGAGTTCAACATCTACGTCGATCCGCACGCGGCCGATGTGGTCTTCCGCAGCGGTATCCCGATCACGATGATGCCGTTGGATGTCACCCACCAGGCCCTTACTTCGCCGGAGCGCCTGGCTCGGTTCGCCGCCATCGACACCCCGGCGGGGCGGGCGGTGCACGGCATGCTCGACTTCTTCGAGCGCTTCGACATCGAGCGATACGGGATGCAGGGGGCTCCCCTGCACGACCCTTGCGTGATCGCCTACCTATTGGAGCCCGAGCTGTTTGGGGGCAAGACGGTTCCGGTTCGGATCGAGACGGCCTCTGAGTTGACGATGGGAATGACGGTGGTCGACTGGTGGGGTGCCACCGACGACGCCCCGAATGCCACGGTGATGCGAGAAATCGACGCCGATCGCTTCTTTCGACTCCTGGCAGAGCGGATCGCCCTGCTCTGAGTCTGTAGCGCCGAAGGGGGTTGCGCGGGATAGGCGGTCGGATCGATCGAAGTCGTTTCCCGTCTCCAGCTCCCCGTTTCCCGAATCAAGTCCCGGTAGCTTCAGGCGCCACTACAGCTCCAGCAGCACCATTCGGGAAACGGGAGACGGGCGACGGGAAGCGTAGTCCTACGAGGTCCAGCGTTGGGCCAACAGGCCGCGACCGATTCCCTAGCCACTGCGCCCTCTAACTACTTCTTCGGGCGATGGAGAGGATCACCGCCAGCGCCGCGATCGTCCCGGCCGCCGACATCAGCGCATTTGCCGGAATCCCTTGCCAAGTGAAGAGCGCCGGACCCACCAGGTCTCCGATGCCCCTGCCGATTCCGAGCGCCACCATCAAAAGCGCCAGGTACCGGCTGCGAGCCCCGGGGGCCAACTCGGAGGCGAGGGGGATCGTCGACACGATGGTGATCTCGAACGCCACGAAGGTGGCGGCGAGGACTGCCAGGCCCAAGGGGAGTGAAGTGCTGGCCGGAGCAAACGTGGCGTATCCGATGGCGGAGACTCCGAGTCCCCACGCCACCATCCGTAATTTGCCGACGCGGTCGGCAAATGCCAGCACCGCTCCTTCACCCGTCATCTCGGCCAGGGCGATCAATGTGGAAGCGAGACCGAGGGCGGCCAGCGACAGACCGAATCCGCCCTCTAGCCACGCTCCGAAGACGATGAAGGTCGTTTCGGCGGCGAACGAGAAGAGTGCCGCGGCGATGAGCAGGGCCCAGCCGGTGTGGTCCAGTGAGAGTCGGCTCCGCGCCGAGTGATCCTGAGGAATGTCGGCCTCGAGAAGTGCCGGAGCTGCCAGCATCGTGATCGCGAACAGCACGCCTACGAGCCAGAACGGCGCCTCCCAGCCGAACCGATCGATCAGCCAGCCTGCCAGCGGAGCACCCACCAGCAGTCCGCCTGCCCAGGTGAGTTCGAGAATCGACATGTAACGGGCCCGGCGTTCGTACGGGGTTCTATCCGCGATGTAGGACTGGGCGGCCGCATCGAACGACGGCTTGCCGAGTCCGAGCAGGATGAACCCGACGAAGGCTCCGGCGTAGACCCCGGTTGCGGCTGTGATCAGAGCCCCGACCGACATCATTCCGAGTGCCCAGATTCCGAGTCGGACGCGGCGCTCGCCGCGGCCGGCGCTGGCCACGATCGCAGGAGTTGCCACGAAGGCGATTGAACGGGCCGACATCAGCAGTCCACCCTGAGCCAGCGAGATACCGAGTCCGCGGCTGATCGCAGGCAGAAAGGGGAAGACGAACCGGTGAGCCGAATTCACCACCAGACGGGTGGCGGTCAGAAACGCTATTGCGACGCCGAAAGAACGGGCTTTCACGCGGGGTCGGTGAAGAGACGGGGATGGAGCATCCACCGCAACCAGCCCGAGCCCGGAGTGGCCGGGAGGGCGGTTTCTACGCAGGCGACCGCGGCCGTGACCATGTGGATGGCACCGCCCCCGATAAGGGCCGACACCGTCGCCGACCAGGTCGGTTCGTGTCCGACGGCGACGATCCGACCTGCCGTCGTGTGGTCGGCGAGGGCATCGAGAACTGCGGTGACGCCGGTCCCGTAGAAGTTCTCGACGGTGATGATGGGCGCCGACCATCCACCGCCGTCTCGGGCCAGGGCCGCGGTGTCTGCGGCACGTCGAGCCGGTGAAGTCAAAATCAGATCGGGCGTCGCCCCGAATCCTGAGATGGCCCGGCCTATGGCACGTGCCGAGCGCTCACCGCGACTGGTGAGTGGACGATCCCGATCGGCCTCCCCCGAAGGATGGTCCGACTTGGCGTGGCGCAGCAGAAGTATCTCGGCCATAGAAGGGGAGAATACCGACCGGACCGGACCGCCTCCGTCTTGCTGGTTCGCTCTAACCTCTAGGAGGTGAACCAGGCAGCGATTCCAGGCATTTCGCAACGTGTGGCCACCCTTTCCGAGTCCGTCACCATGGCGATCACGGCGAAGGCGAACGCGCTGCGTGCCGCCGGTCGGGCGGTGATCGGGTTCGCGGCCGGCGAGCCGGATTTTGCTACTCCTGCCCACATCGTCGAGGCGGCGATCGCCGCCTGTTCTGATCCGAGGAATCACCATTACACCCCGGCCATCGGCCTGCCCGAGCTGCGCGATGCCGTGGTGGCGAGTACCGCAGAACATTCCGGGTTCGTGGTCGAGCGCTCGAATGTTGTGATCTCGAATGGAGGCAAGGGAGCGCTGTTTGCCGCCTTGGCAACGTTGCTCGACCCGGGGGATGAAGTGCTGTTGCCCAGTCCCTACTGGGTCACTTACCCGGAGGCGATCTCTCTGTTCGGCGGCGTAGCCAAGATAATTCCCACAACCGTTGCAGATGGATTCCGGGTGTCTGTCGAGGAACTAGAGGTCGCGGTTACCGCGCGGACCAAAGCTCTCATCTTCGTGTCACCTTCGAATCCTTCTGGTGCCGTATATCCGCCCGACGAGGTGGCGGCGATAGGCAGGTGGGCGGCCGAGCGGGGAATCTGGGTGATAACCGACGAGATCTACGACCATCTCTTGTACGGCGACGCCCGTCACGTTTCGATGCCGGTGGTGGCTCAGGAGGTGGCCGAGAGGTGCATCGTCATCAATGGGACCGCTAAGACATTCGCCATGACCGGGTGGAGGGTCGGCTGGGCGATTGCCCCAACGGCTGTGGCGGCAGCGATGGGACGGTTCCAATCTCACTCCATGTCGAACGTGGGCAACGTTTCGCAGCGGGCGGCACTTGCCGCACTCACCGGGCCCATGGGTCCGGTAGATGAGATGCGCCGGGTGTTCGACAAGCGTCGCCAAGCGATGCACCGGCTCCTGTCGGAGATACCGGGTCTCGAGGTGCGCGAATCCGAAGGGGCCTTTTATGCCTTTCCGTCGGTAGTCGGTCTATTGGGACGGCCGCTCGGTGGGCATACCGCGTCCTCGAGCCTGGAACTTGCCGACCTGCTCTTGGAGGAGATCGAAATTGCTGTGGTTCCGGGTGAGGCGTTTGGGGCGCCCGGATATTGTCGCCTTTCTTTCGCCCTCGCCGACGAGGATCTCCTCGAGGGTCTCGAACGCTGGCAGGTCTTGGCGAGCTCCTGATGCCGCGGCCGTCCGACCGACCGTCAAGCCTGGTCGGCGAGGATTGCGAGCGCGGTTCGGTAGCCGTCGACGCCTTCTCCGCTGATCGTCGCTACGCAAGCAGGAGCGATCACGGATCGTCGTCGCCACTCCTCACGCTTGGAGATGTCTGAGATGTGGATCTCGACTACCGGGAGGGCGATTGCCTTGATCGCATCATGGAGTGCGTAGGAATAGTGGGCGAATGCCCCCGGGTTGAAGACAACCCCGCCATACCTGTTCATCGAGTGATGCAGTTGCTCGATGAGTTCACCCTCGTGGTTGGAATGAGCAGTCGTCACGGCCAGACCTAGCTCCTGGCCCCAGCGTCGGCATTGGTTTTCCACCTGACGCAGCGTGGCGGATCCATAGATCTCGGGTTCCCGCGTCCCCAGCAGATTGAGGTTCGGTCCATTGAGGACGAGCACTTGCACCGACTCAGGATATCCGGGGTAGATGGCGTTCGGCGATATTGGCCGCCACGGCGGCTGTTTCCTGATCGAATTGCGACCGTTGCAGCGATAGACCGGCGGTGGTGAAGGCCCCGGTGAGAGCTCCGATGACGTCGTCGACCGGATTTCCGATGGCTCCCGTGGCCTCGGGTCTCCACTCGTACCCGAGCGCCTCATAGACCGGCACCAGTGGGAGGTTTACCAGCTCGGGCGAGTGCGCCACCAATACCCCACCGACGTGGGCGGCAGATTTGACCAGGCGCTGACCGACACCCATGACCTTTCGCCCACCCACCTGAACCGAGAAACGACCTGGACAGTATTCGCCACGGACCTCACCCACGGTCCCGGTGACGCCGAGTCGACTGAGAGCCTCGACGATGATCGATGAGATGGCGCGGAACCTCTCTGCGATCCCGGTTTTCGGATCCGGGTGAGGTGTTGTCCACGCGAACGCGATCGTCCCCTCGTGGAACACCGCCGCCTTGCCGCCGGCGAGTCTTTCGACGGCGGCGAATCCCATTCTGGTGGCCGCATCGATCGCCGCCGAATAACCTGGCCGGGCCCGGTCCTGACTGCCGAAGGCGACGATCCGGCCCGGCGTCCACAAACGCAGGGTCGGATCGACCTCTCCGGAGCCGACACGTTGCAAGAGGGCGGTCGAGAGCGCAGTGTCCAGCACCGGATCGTCGTCGTGGTCGGTGATCAGGCGAAGAACCGGCATGCGCCACCGAGCGTAGGAGATCTACTGCGTGCGGCCGACACCCTCTACACACCTTCCACTGTGTTCGGCGGCACATGTGGTTCCATGGTCACCATGTCCTTGCGCTCCTTGGCCGCCATCCTGCTGTTCACGCTGGTGGCGGGCGCATGTGGCGATGTCCTGCAGGGAGTGGGCGACCTATCGGCCGGGATAGTGCGCGGCGACCAGACTTCGACAACCACCACCGCGCCCGGCCAGTTGGATCTGCGTCTGAGTCCGATCACGCAGGCTCTGTGGATCAACGATGAGCTGGGAGCGGCGACGGCCGGGCTGACGCCCGACGACCTGTTACTAGCAGTTTGGTACGACAACGACCGCCGGGATGACCGGGTGAACGAGTTTGTTCAGGCGAGCAGACGCGAGATCGCCGACTTGCTGCCGGGCATCGAGTTTCCCCAGTTGGCGCCAGAAGGCGTGTCGCATGTCTCGAGTCAGCTGGTGTACGACGTGCAGACCCTATCGCTCGGAGTCGGTACTTCCGCCGCCTTCGGCCTGTGGGTGGGGGAGCCATACACCGCTGCCCGCAGCGAGGCCCAGTTGGCGGTGCTCCGGGTCGGGCTCAAGACTTTTGATGACGGGAGCCTGGACAACGATGTGTTCTCGTTCAGCGTCACCGACGGAAGAGAGCTCTCCTGGGTGGACGGCCGATACGTGTATCAATTGTTCTGTCGGACCGGGGTCTCGCCGGAGGCATGTGAAGCGATGGCCGACTCGACGATCCCACTCTCGCTCCTGGTCTCTCTCCCGGCGCCGACGGGAGGTTGACACCCGGACCCGACTGGTGTCGGTGGGGACGGCCGATACTCTCTGACCTTCGAGCGAGAAGGGTAGAGCCATTTTCCATTCCGGCGGCTGGTGGTCGTACATCAAGTACGACGAAGAGCAGGATCGGCCGCGCGTCGACCGACAACTGCTGCGTCGAGTATTGACTTATGCGGTTCCGTATCGGGGTCTGCTCGTTCTCGTGCTGGTGACCATTGGTGTCATCACGCTGGTGTCGCTGGTGCCACCGCTGCTGATGCGCAATCTGATCGACCGGGCGATCCCCGACAAGGACATCGGTCGGGTGACGTGGCTCGGCCTGGGGATGATTGCGATTCCGATCGTCAACGGAGTGGTCGGCGTCATCCAGCGGTGGGCTTCGGCTCGCGCCGGTGAGGGGATCATCTACGACCTTCGGACGGGCCTATACGGGCACCTGCAGCGAATGTCTCTCGGTTTCTTCACCGCCACCCGGCCCGGCGAGATGATGTCGCGGCTCAACAACGACGTGGTTGGAGCTCAATCGGCCGTCACCGGAACAGCGGTGTCGCTGGTGTCCAATTCGCTCTCTGCCTTCGCCACCTTGGCCGTGATGCTCAGCCTCGAATGGCGGCTGACGGTGGCGGCCGTGGTGATCCTGCCGCTGTTCATCATTCCGAGCCGTCGTGTCGGCAAGATACTGCGTGTCGTTACCCGCGATCAGATGGAAGCCAACGCCCGGATGAATTCCACGATGAATGAGACGCTCAATCTGAGCGGGGCGCTCCTGGTGAAGCTGTTCGGAAGGACCGAAGATGAGGACGCCAAATTCGGCGACCACGCCGCAGAAGTGCGGGATCTGGGGGTTAGGAGAGCACTGATCGGTCGGTGGTTCTTCATGGCACTCGGGGTCGTCAGCGCGATCGGAACGGCTCTGGTGTTCTGGCTTGGAGCCGTCCTGGTCATCCAGGATTCACTCACCGTCGGCACGATCGTCGCTCTGTCGGCGTACCTGGTGCAGCTGTACGGGCCGCTGTCGGCACTGTCCAACGCCAGGGTCGAGTTGGCCACGTCGCTGGTTTCATTCGAGCGGGTGTTCGAGGTTCTCGACCTGCCGCGCGATATCGATGAGCCGGATGATGCCGTCGAGTTGGGCGAGATCGAAGGCCGGGTGACATTCGACGCGGTCGCATTCGATTACCGGAGTGTCGCCGCGCCTGTGCTCGATCACGTCAAGCGGTTCTCGTGGCGTGACTCGGTGGATCCGGAAGATGCCGCACCGCCGGAGATTGTGGGGAGAGGTCGCGCCCTCGAGCATCTCGACTTCGAGGTCGAACCCGGTCGCCTGGTCGCTCTGGTGGGTCCGAGTGGCGCAGGCAAGACGACGGTCACCTATTTGATTCCGCGCCTGTACGACGTGACCGAGGGGCGGGTGCTGATCGATGGGGTGGATGTGCGGAAGCTGTCCCTCCGCTCACTCGCCGACGCCATCGGGGTTGTGACTCAGGAAACATTCCTGTTCCATGACACGATCGCGGCCAACATGCGGTACGCCCGGCCGAACGCCACCGACGAGGAGATCGTGGCGGCGGCGACCGCAGCCAACATCCACGAGTTCGTATCCGAACTGCCCGACGGGTACGAGACGATGGTGGGAGAGCGCGGTTATCGGCTCTCGGGCGGCGAGAAGCAGCGCGTGGCAATCGCCCGCGTCATCCTCAAGGACCCACGAATCCTGGTGTTGGACGAAGCCACATCGCATCTGGATTCCCGATCCGAGGCCCTGATTCAGCAAGCCTTGGAGCGGGTGATGGAGGGGCGCACCTCCTTTGTGATCGCTCACAGGCTCTCGACGGTTCTGGCGGCGGATCGGATCTTCGTGCTTGATCGAGGCCGCCTGGTCGAACAAGGGCGGCATCAGGACCTGATGGAGCTCGATGGCTTGTACTCCGATCTCTTCAGGACCCAGTTCTCGGCTGCTCCCTGAGGAGAGGAGAGCCGCCTTGCTCCCGGCAGGTATCGTGGGACCGTGCTCCGTTTGGTCGTCGCCGTCACCGTCGGGCGCCTCGCCGGTTTCCTGAGCCGTCTCATCGGGCGGGGCGGTTCTGCCATTCCCGGGCTCGTTGCTGAAGTGCTCGACCCACTGGTGATCGACAAGCTGGTGGCCTCGATTCCCGGCGGTGTGGTGGTGGTCACCGGAACCAACGGCAAGACCACCACGACCAAGATGCTCGTCACCGCGCTCGAGCGCAGCGGAACTCCGGTGCTGACCAACCCCAGTGGATCGAATCTGGCGCGAGGCGTGGCAACGGTCCTGATCTCCGCCTCGCGTAGAGGAAGAATCTCGGGCTACGAGTTGGCGGTATTGGAGATCGACGAGGCGGCAGTGAGTGCCCTTGCCCCCCGACTGGCGCCGCGTCTGGTTGTTGTGACCAACCTGGCTCGCGACCAATTGGATCGTTACGGCGAACTCGAGACGACGGCGCGCCATGTCGGGGTGGCCGTGGCCTCAGCGAAACGGGCGGTGCTGAATGTGGACGATCCGGCGGTGATGGCCCTCGACGTCGGCAGATCCGTGTGGTTTGGAGCGGTAGATGGGATTCGGCGCACGATGCCGCACGATCGCCTGCTCTACGACGGGTCGGGCCCCGAGGTGCCCGCCGTGAAAGCAGATGCGCTGCTAGAACTCGCCGACCAGCAAGGTGACGGGCAGCGGATCCGGGTGGCCATCGCTGGATCGGTGCTCGACGCCACGCTGCGGGTTCCCGGCGCCTACAACGGGTACAACGCCGCGGCGGCGCTTCTGGCAGCAGTCGAACTGGGAGTGGATCCGGCGGCGGCGGCGGCTTCGCTCGAAGAGATGTCACCTGCGTTCGGACGAGGTCAGGTGATCGAATTCGAGGGCCGCAGAGTGAATCTGCTGCTGGTGAAGAATCCTTCCGGCTTCAATCAGGCGCTCCGCCTTCTGACGGATGCTCCCGCGCCTGCCCAGGTGCTGATCGCCATCAACGACAACCACGCTGACGGGCGGGACGTATCGTGGCTGTGGGATGTCAGGTTCGAAGATCTCGAGGGGAGCGGCCATAGCATCGGGACCAGCGGCATCCGGGCCGCCGACATGACGCTTCGCCTCAAGTACTCGGGAATCGAATCCTGGTCCGATCCGGATCTCGAGGCCGCATTGCGGAGAACCGTCTCGGCGGCGGCCGAGGGCGAGGTGGTCTACGTCATCCCGACGTACACGGCGATGCTGTCCTTGCTCCAATTGCTGTTGCCGGGTGCGGCCAGATCTGAGATGTGGACGTGACTGAAGTCGTCATCGCCCACCTCTTCCCGCGTCGGATGAACATTTACGGTGACACCGGCAATGTGATCGCACTGAGCCGCCGTCTGGAATGGCGATCGATTCCCCACCGGGTCGATCTGGTTCCGGTGGGGTCCGACTACGACTTGTTGAACGCCGATGTCGTTGTCGCCGGCGGGGGAGAGGACTCTTCTCAGATAGAGGTCGCCCGTGATGTCCTGGCACGGTCGGAGAACCTCCATGCGGCGGTGGACGCCGGTGTAGCTTTTCTGGTCGTTTGCGGTACATACCAGCTGTTCGGCCTTCGTTTTATCGCCACCGACGGCTCGGAGCTGCCCGGGATCGGTGTCTTCGATGCCGAGACCTTGAGCGGCGAAGGTCGGCTGATCGGCAACGTGATCGTCGAATCCGACTTCGGGCGCCTGGTCGGGTTCGAGAATCACGGGGGCCGCACGATGTTGGCCGCCGGCCAGGCCGCGCTGGGCAAGGTCGTCAAAGGCAACGGGAACAACGACACCACCGATGAGGAGGGGGCGGTGACGAACAACTGTTTCGGAACTTATCTCCACGGGTCGGTGTTGCCCAAAAACCCGCAATTTGCAGACGAGTTGCTGATAAGAGGCATGGCGCGACGCCATGGGGCGGTGAGTCTCGAACCATTGGATGATCGAGCGGAGATGGCTGCGGCGGACTCGGCGGCGGGACGGCCCTGATGGGGGCGGGAGGGGTTCAGGATGCTTTCTGCTGGGTGTCGTCGTCCACAGCCACCGCGAATTCGAGACCTTCGGGGGTGGTTCGCAGCAAGTACATGGCGTCGATGTTGATGCCGGCATCGGCCAAGCGGCGGGTCATGGCCGCCACCGATCCCGGGCGATGGGGGAGCATCGTCGTGATCACGCGGCGCTCTTCGAACAACAATCCGTGATGTTCGAGCATTCGCCGGGTGGCTGCTTCGTCGTCGACGATGAGCTTGACGGTCCCGGACTCATCCATGCCCATGGCTGCCAGCGCCTCGATGTTGACTCCGACGGCGGCGATGCGTTCTGCCAGGTCGGCCAGCGAACCCGGCCGGTTCGGAAGGTGGACCGTGAACTCCGTCATGGTCGAATGCTACGCCGATCCGCCAGCCGGGGAGGGCGGCGAGGGCACCTGTCGGTTGCCGAGGCTCGACAGCCCTGTCGTCGGCGTCGCCGCCGACAGGTCACTCTTCCGGAGGTCGGGGGACCTCGGCCGTGGGAAGGTCCATCTCACCGGTCTCGTCGCGGTGTACAGCCGGGATCACAAGTACGGCTCTTCCCGTCTCCCGCATGACCCGAGCCGAGACGCTCTCCCAGTGGGACTCGTCGAAGAGTTGCTTGGTGGCCCCCAGCACCACCAGATCCACCTCGAGATCATCGGCGGCACGGACGATGGTGGCGGCAGGATCCTCTCCCTCTAGGTACACAGCCTCGGCTTCGATCTGGCGGCTTCTCAGCGCGGCGAGGATCGGCTTGGTGATGCGAACGCCGCGTTCCTCCACGTAGCGGGCAATGATCAGATCTTCTTCTGCCGTCCATGTCGGGGCACCTTCGGTCATCGGATGCCATTCCTCGGATCTGATCTCGTCTAGGAATGAGCGGGGGACCTCGATCACGGTCACGACATAGGTGTTACTCGCCGGACCGGCGAGGAGGGTGACGCCCTCGCCCTCCAGGGATTTCCGGGCCGCCTCCAGCTCGGCCTCCGAGGCCGCCTCCCAGGCGACGTGGTGAAGGACGGCGCCCGCCGGAAGCTCCGGGTCGTCGGGGTCTTTACGCTCGACCACGACGTCGCCTCTGGCGTAGGCGATCATCTCGATGACTGCGTTGACGTTCTCGTCAGTGATCAGGTGATCGTCCGACATTCGTTTCAATTCTGGATCAGCAGTCTTGATGATTGCAAGGAGCAAATGTTCGCTACCAACGTAACCATGCTTCATTTGCCGAGCTTCTTGCCCGGGCTGATCGGGGTCAGAACGGGTTGTCCAGAAAATGAATCTGTCCTCCACAC
>JACZWZ010000016.1 GCA_022571885.1 Acidobacteriota bacterium | reverse complement strand
CGTGGAGACCGCTCGACACAGGGGCTGTGGCGGATCGACCTCGACCTCACCCGTTCTGGTCTTGCTCGGCTCGAAGAGCCATCGACCACCGATCTGACCAGGGATGGCCTCAGTATCCGGTGATGCGCAGCACCTGTCCGACGATGGTGACCGGCCCTGCCGGACCTGGGATGGGTCGACCCGGTGTGCCCTGGCCGACAGATACGTACAGCGCACCGTCGGGACCGACGGTGATGTTGGTGGGAGAATCCAAACCATCGGCCAGGATCTTCGGCGGCCCGCCACCCGCCGGGTAGAGGGTGACCTTGCCGCTAAACCGTAGATACCCGCCGTGCCGGGGATCTGCCTCGGGATCGAACAGATCCACCGTACCGACGAAGAGCTCGGCGGGCTCGGCGGCCATCTCCACCACAAAGATGTTGCCGGCTCCGTCCACGGCCACATCCACCGCGGTGGTCAACCCGGTGATCTCATCTGTGGTCGTGCCCGTCTCGGGATCCACCCGCACCACCTTGGCGTCACCGGGGACGAACGGCAGGAAGCCTCCATCGCCGTCGGCGGCAACGCCCGAAAAGAGAGCGACCAATATCTCACCGGTGGAGGGGTCGACCGCCAGGCCGGCCGGCACCGCCTGCTGTCCGCTGTCGAGAGGGGCGAACACGACGATCACCCGCTGGGCGGCGTCGTCCAACTCGATTTCGGTCAAACGGTTGAGCGTGCTCTCGGTGACGTACAGGCGTCGCTGAAGTCGATCGACACCGATGCCCGTCATGTTGGATCGTTGCGACAGGTTGCGACCCATCGATCCCTGCGAGCTGATCTCGAAGAGGGACATCGCCTCGAAACCACCGTCCACGGATAGGAAGACGCGGCCGTCGTCGAGCACCAACACGTCGCTGGGACCGCTCACTTCATCGCGACCGGTGGCGAAAATGTTGATGGCGTTGTAGCTGGGCAGATGCTCGAACCAAGGGTCGACCTCGCCCGGATCGACGTAGTCGCCATCGTTGTTGCGATCGAAGAACTTCGAGAACCTCCCGGTGTGCAACACCGTGTCGACCGCGTCGTCTCCGGTACCGGCCTCGGCTATAAGCAGCCCGCCATCGGCGGTGACGGCGACCCCCCGCGGGTTGGCCAGCGGCGTGACAATCACCTTCACCTCGATCGTGTCCGGCTCCGCAGAGGACGAGGCCCCGTCGCAAGCAGCGAGTAGTCCGCCGAGTAGAAGCATGATCCCCAATGGGGTCACTGCAGACATACGATGCGGATTAGTCATCAGTCATCAGTCGGGAAACGGGAACGGGAGCGGAGGGAACGGGGATCACCCGACATAGGGTTCCAGGTCGGCCGCATCGAATGGACCGACCGCCCCCAGTACGAACGGACCCCCATAGATCTCCTTGGCAACGGCATGGATCTCACCGAGACTCACAGCATCGATTCGGGCAACGGTCTCGTCGAGGGTGAGGTGTTCGATCCCCGTCAGCTCATGGCGGCCGAGGCGAACCATTCGGCTGCTGGTGTCCTCCATCGACAGCGCCAGCCCCCCCTTCATATTGCCCTTGGCGCGATCGAGCTCCTCGGCGGTGAGACCCTTCTCGATCACGCCCTCCAGTTCTTCACGTACCAGAGAGAGCACCTCAGGCGCCTGATGCGGTGTTGTCCCGACATAGACCCCGAAGGCTCCGGAGTCGGCATACGGCATCCTGAAAGCGTATACCGCATAAGCGAGTCCCCGCTCCTCGCGAATCCGTCGGAACAGCCGCGATGACATCCCTCCACCGACCACGTGATTCAGGATCCCGAAGGCGAACCGGCGATCGTCGCCCCGCTTCAGCGACTCACCGCCGATCACCAAATGAGCCTGCTCGGTGTCCCGAGTGACGACGCCGACGCCGGCGTTGATCGAGGCATCCACCAGTTCGTGACCTCCGGATGACCCTTCCCATTGGCCGAAACGTTCGGTTGCCATTGCCACCGCGTCCTCGTGTTCGACATTTCCCGCCGCCGCCACCACCAAGGTCGATGGGTGATAGCGACGTTGCCAGTAGCCGGCGATCACGTCCCGATTCATATCGGTGATCGAGTCGCGAGTGCCGAGTACCGGCTTGGCCAAGACATGGTCTCCCCACAGCGCCTGGGCGAATTGATCGTGGGCGACGTCGGCGGGATCGTCCTCGTTCATATTGATCTCTTCCAGCACCACGTGAGACTCGGACTCGATCTCGTCTCGACGGAATGCGGGGCGCTGGATCATCTCCGACAGCAGGTCCATACCCATGGGCAGGTCCTCGTCGCGCAGCTGCGCCCAATAACAGGTGTACTCCTTAGTGGTGAAGGCGTTGCTGCGGGCTCCGACCGAGTCGAAGGCCTCGGCGATCTCACGGGCACTGATATCTTCGGTTCCCTTGAAGAGAAGGTGCTCCAGAAAGTGGGAACAGCCGGCTTCGACCCCAGTCTCGTCGCGACTGCCGGTGTCCACCCAGCATCCGACGGAGACCGAACGAACAGACGGCATCGTCTCGGTAATGACGCGAAGACCGTTGGGAAGTGTGGTGAGTTGATGATCCATCAGCGCCAGATGCTACAGGTGCCGCCGCACCAGCCTGCACACATGGTCCGCAGCCTGCTGAAGTGGGGCTGACCCACTCCGGAGGCCCCATGAAACGAACCGCCGCCATACTGATCGCTCTCGCCTTGATCACGGCGGCCTGCAGCGACGACGACACGTCGGGCATCGATGCGACAGTCGCATCCGCACCAACCGGGACCTCCGCCACCACCTCGGCCACCACCACCGAAGCCCCAATCGCTACTGCGGCTGAGGCTCTCGATCCGGTGACGGTTTCCCTCACGACGGCAGACGGCCTGGCGCTCGACGCCACCGTCTACCCGGGCGGACCCGACTGGGTGGTGCTGGCACACATGCGCCCGGGCGACAAGACGTCTTGGGCCGAACTCGCGACGCTCTTCCAGGCCGAGGGCTACTCGGTACTCGCCTACAACAACCGGGGCTACGGGGCATCCGAAGGCGACCGCGAACCATTCGACCTGTTGATCGACGCCACGGCCGCACTGGAGTACGCCACGGCTCGGGGAGCCCGTGGCATCGTCTTCGGCGGAGCGTCTATGAACGGAGCCGCCGCGATGACACTCGGGGCCGCCAACGACTTCGATGCAATCTTCCTGCTGTCCGGTGTGCCGTCGTTCCCAAGCGCACCCGACGCCTCAGACTTCCTGCCCGATGTCGAAGAGCCGATCCTGTTCGTTGCAGCCGAAGACGATGGCAGCGCAGCATCGGACGCCAGGTCGTACGCGGACGTGGCACCGCTGTCCGAACTGATCGTGCTCTCCGCTGGAGGCCATGGCACAAGGATGCTGGAGGCCGAGCCGGACCTCGGATCACGCATCGTGGAGTGGGTGTTTCAAGCCGGAATGAACAGCTGATCAGGCCCCGCCAACCGCAAGGACTGGAGCCTGAAAGCTTCCTAATCGACCTCCCCGAGATATGCCTGACGCATTTGCGGGTTGGACAGCAAGTCCTCGGCCGTACCGGACAGCACTATCTGACCGGTTTGTAGCACATAGCCACGATCGGCAATCGATAGCGCCATGCTGGCGTTCTGCTCCACCACGAACACGGTCGTCCCCGCTTCGTTGATTTGCTCGATGATCTCGAAGTTCTGGGCGACGAGCACCGGTGCCAAGCCCATTGACGGCTCATCCATAAGCAGCACTTTCGGTCTTGCCATCAGCGCCCTACCCACGGCCACCATCTGCTGCTCGCCCCCAGACAGCGTGCCGGCTTTCTGGCCGAGCCGCTCTTTGACCAGAGGGAACAACTCGAAGATCCGCTCCAGGTCGTCTGCGAGGTTCTCCTTGTCCGTACGGAGATAAGTCCCCATCTCGAGATTCTCCTTAACGGTCATCCGTTTGAAGAGCCTGCGGTTCTCCGGAACCATCGTGACGCCGCGCTCGACCCGGTAGCTGGTCGACTTGTCGGAGCACACTTCCCCATTGAGAAGCACGTCGCCGGTAGTCGGTATCACCATCCCCAGAACAGCCTTGAGAGTCGTGGTCTTGCCGGATGCGTTGCCGCCAAGCAGGCACACGATCTCGCCATCGAATACCTTGAGGTCCACGTCCTTGAGGATATGGACAGGACCGTAATGGGTGTTGACCCCCCTGAACTCGAGAACAGGTTCGCGATCGGCCATTAGTGCGCCCTTGCGGGACGGCCGAGATACGCCTCGATCACGTTCTCGTCCGAGGTCACTTCCTCATAAGACCCTTCTGCGATCTGCTCACCGTGATCGAGGACCACCACTCGATCGGAAACATCTCGAACGACCTTCATCTCATGCTCGATCACGACCACCGTTATCCCTCGGTCGTCACGTAGGCGCCCAATGAGCTCGGTCATCTCTCGCGTCTCACTTGGGTTCATGCCCGCCGTCGGCTCATCGAGTAGCACCACCTTCGGCTGAGTGGCTATCGCCCGGGCGACCTCAAGTCGACGGCGGTTGGCGTACGACAGCATGAACGCCGGTTGATCGAACCGATACCCAACGAGACGTGTTCCGAAGAACGAAAGAACCTCTGCCGCCCGCTCCCGAATCTCCTCCTCTTCTCTTCGGAAGCCGGCGGTGCGAAAAATCGCCGAAACAGCCCCCTTGCTTGTCCTGCAATGCTGAGCCACCATCACGTTTTCGAGGACGGTCATGTTGGCGAAGACCCGCACGTTTTGAAACGTCCGAGCGATTCCGCGTCCTGTCAGGACGTCGGGCGTCAAGCCGATGATCGTCTCGCCCTCGAACAGGATCTCTCCGGAATCGGGCGCCTGCATTCCGGTAATGAGGTTGAAGACGGTCGTCTTGCCGGCGCCGTTAGGCCCGATCACCGAGACGATCTCGCCCTCATCGACATGGAAGTCGAGCGCGTTGATCGCAATGACGCCACCAAAGTCCTTGTGGAGCCGTACGATTTTGAGAAGCGACATCAGTCCTCTTCTCCCTGCTCGATCTCGCCCTGCAGCCAAGCATCCTGAACAGCCTCCTCCTGGTGGAGCTCACGAGCGAGTCGTTTACTCGGCAAGAGCCCCTCTGGGCGATTCAACATCATGTAGAGCATCAACGCTCCGTAGATGAGCAGCTTGAACTCGGCGAACTCCCTGAGCAACCCCGAGGAGTTGCTACCACCGAGTATCCCGATCATCACCAGGGCGCCAACGGCCACCCCCGGAATGTTCCCCATTCCTCCCACGATGATGAGTACCAGCACCGTGATCGACACGATGATAGAGAAGGAGGCCGGGAAGATCGTCCCGAATTTCACGGCAAACAGAGCTCCGCCAACCCCGGCAAGGATGGCTCCCATCACAAATGCCAGAAGTTTGGCCTTGACGATGTTGACCCCCATCGTCTCTGCCACCTCCTCGTCCTCGCGCATCGCCATCCATGATCGGCCGATCCGGGAATCCTGCAGGCGATAGGAGACGAAGGCTGCGAGGGCCACGAACGCCAGAACCAGATAGAGGACCGCTTGGGTATCGGTTCCCTTCACCGTGTAAAAGCCGAGCTCAATGGGCGGGATCTTGGTGACGCCCAATGCGCCCCCGGTGACCCCGCTGAACCATTCGGAAAGGAACAGAATGCGAGCGATCTCGCCGAAGCCGAGCGTGACGATTGCCAGATAATCACCACGCATGCGTATCACGGGGGTACCGACCAAGATTCCGGCAACCACGGCCGCCAGCACCACAAATGGGAGCGCCTCCCAAAAGGATAGCTCCGGTGCCCAGTTGCGCGCCGTGGATGTCGAGGTGAGTATCGCCATGGTGTAGGCCCCAACCGCAAAGAAGGCCACGTAGCCGAGATCCAGCAGGCCGGCATATCCGATCACGATGTTGAGGCCGAGCCCCATAAGCAGGAACAGTCCCGTCGTCGATAGCAACTCGTTCACCACGCTGCCCAAGATCATCGGGAGGAACACGCCCAACCCGACGAACACCCCGACCAGACCAAATGCCCACTTCTGGCGTTCGGCGGGCTCCAACGCCGCCAGCCGAGCTCGCATGGCGCGACGCCGACCATCGAACAGCACGGTTGCGGCAAAGGCGACAAGGAAAACGATCGCCGCCGCCGAGAGTGTCAGAGCGCGCCCACCGACTCTGTTTATGTAGGCGAAATCGGGAATGAACCTGAGGCCGAGATTGACTTCGGAGAGGGCCTGCGACACCAACACCCCGACGACGAACGCCGCCAGTAATCCTCCGAGCAGAACGCGCTGAGAATCTCCGAAATTACGAAGGAGGATCCAACTGGTAACGCCCACGATCAAGAACGCCAGGAAAACGCCCAGATCAATCTCGCGGAAAATCTGCGAGAGAATCACCTCGAGGAAGCCAACGATCAGTACCCATAGAAAAGACCCCGTCAGCGCACGCCGCATCAGCGGAGTCAACGTCCCGATAGCGGCGCCCGCGCCACCGAGCAGCGCGCCGCCGCCAATCGCCACCGCGACCCCGGTTCCGAGCCCCTGGCGCAGGTTGAGCAATTCGATGAGCGCTGGCGAAATATTGGTGAAGACCTCGCGAACTACGAAGGTGTTGATCCAAATGAGGAATGCCGAGGCCAGTAACCCTCCTGTGACGCCAGCAACGATTCCCAGCCAAACCCGTCCGACAACCGAGACACCGTCGCCCGGCAACGCGCCGGCTCCCGCCCGATGACCGGCCCACAACCCGACCCAGATGAGCATCAGATAGCCGAGACTGAGGATCGGATCGATGACATTCTTTTCGCCCAAACCCTCGACCATTCCGACGGCGGACACGAAAATGTAGCCCAAGCCCCCCAGGAGCCCCACCTTGACGGCAGACCTGACGGAATCCTGGCTCGTTGCGGCCAACGGATTCATCAGCCGCGCTCCTCGACGGAAAGACGCTCACCCAATAATCCGGTCGGCCGGTAGATCAGCACCAGGACCAACGCTGAGAAGGCCACCACGTCCTTGAGCTGGCTGACGGCGGGAATGCCCCATCCGTCGAGCACCAACAACGGGCCGACCGACTCGACCAACCCTATGGCAAGCCCGCCCACGTAAGCACCGGCCATGTTTCCGATACCTCCCACAACCGCGGCGGTGAAGCCCTTGATTCCGGGAAGGAAACCGGTGAGGAAATGGACCTGGCGAAACAGCAGCGCCCACAGCACGCCTGCGATCCCAGCCATGGCTCCGCCGACTGCAAAGGTCAATGAGATCACCCGGTCGACGTTTACGCCCATGAGAGCGGCGATCTCGCGGTCCTCGGCGATGGCCCGCATCGCCCGCCCCATCCGAGTACGAGCCACGAACTGATACAGCACCACCATCGAAACCGCAGTCACGACGATCACGGTGAGCTGAGTCTTGAGGATCTCGACCCCGAAGATGGTTGCCCGACCCTCGAGCACTCCTGGTGCCGCCGGATATGTCTTGAAAGAATCCCCAAATAGGCCCCGAAAAGTGTATCGGATGAAGAACGACATCCCGATCGAGGTTATGAGCGGAATGAGGCGCGGTGACCCCCGCAGACGGCGATATGCGATGCGCTCGGTGAGTACCGCAACGATCGTCGATGTCGCCATCGCCACCAGGATCGTAAAACCGAGCGCCAGAACCGGCTGCGACTCCCATATACCTGCGGTGGCGAAGGCATCGGCGGCGAAGAACGAAACGAGGGCACCGCTCATGAAGACCTCGCCGTGGGCGAAGTTGATAAAGCCGAGTACGCCATAGACGAGCGAGTAGCCGAGGGCGATCATTCCGTACATCGAGCCCTGAGCCAGTCCGCTGATGAACAGATCGCGCCAGGCTTCGCCGCTGACACCTTCGCCGGAAAGGGTCTTGAAGAGCGACCCTTCGGGGCCTCCGGCGACGCCGGGTATTCCGAAAATGCCCACCACAACAAATACAAGAGCGCCGATTCGAACCGCCCAAAGGAACGAGTCGACGAAGCCAAAGCGGCGCTTGCGTTGCTGCGGCAGCTTGAGAAGTTTCATCTAAGAAACGAGCCAGAAAGAAAGCCTGAAGGCCCGGCACCTGGATGGTGCCGGGCCTTCAGAACAATCGTGTTAACCGAGGGGAAGGATCACTACTTCGCCACCAGCGCCCTTACCGGCGCGGAAGACGACGTTACCGATCCCGGCCTGTGGATCATCTGAATCGAGATTCAGGATGACCGAAACGACGTTACCGCCGCAATCGCCGAACTCATCGCAGGTCAGCGTACCGGTCACACCAGCGAAATCGCTGATGTTGTACAGGAAGTCACGCAGTGCGAGACGGTCCACCCACAGCTCACCGTCGGGTCCTTCGACCGCGACAGACTCGATCGCGAACAACAACATCATCGTCGCGTCGTAGGTATGGGCGTGGAAAGCCGCCGTGGGCAGCTCGCCATAGGCCGCCTCATACCGGGCTACGAGGTTCGTGTACGTCTCACCGGTGAAACCGGCGTTGGCGTCGAAGCCAAGATCCGGTCCGGAGTAGTACACACCCTCAGTCTCGGGAAGCGAGAAGTGATCGGGCGTGATGAGACCATCAGCACCGTACATCTGCACGTCCTCGAGGCCGGAGATTCCGCCAACCTGCTGGACGATGAAGTCACCCGCAGGCTGGAAGATCGGGAAATAGATCCCGTCGGGTTCTCCGGCGGCGATCTCCGTCAGGACCGGCACCATGTTGGTGTCTTCCTTGGCGACCGACGTCGCAACCACGATCTCGCCACCGAGTTCGGTGAACGTGAGACCGAACGAGCCAGCAAGGCCGCTCGTGTACGGATCGCCGTCGTGGATCGTGCCCATCTTCCTGAGGCCCAGATTGTCATAGGCGAAGATCGCCGCAGCGGCACCCTGGATCAGGTCGTTGTGCGCGGTACGCAGGTAGTTGTTCATCCAGTTCTCACCGGCATTGCCTTGGAAGTCGGAGGTCAGAGTCGCGTTCGTGTTCGAACCCGAGATCAAGACGATTCCGGCGGCATGGAAGATCGGAATGGCGGGGAACGCCGCGCCGGAACATGTCGTCCCGATGACGCCCAGCACGCCTTCCTGTGCAGCAATTGCCGTGGCACCGGAGGCGCCACCCTCACCGAGACAGAGATCGTCTTCGGCAGTACCGAGGTTCACCGGGTGCCCAAGGACATCTCCAAAGTCCTCTAGGGCCAACTCGGTGCCACGGTTCTGGTCAACGCCGAGAAACGCCACGCTCTCGCTGATGGCCTGCAACGTGCGGATCTCCACTGGTGCCCCAGCCGCGATCAACACTCCTCCCCAAGCTCCCGCCTCAGGCGGGAAGGCCATGGGAGCCATAGTCGTATCGGCTGTGGTATCAGCCGTGGTGTCGGCCGTAGTATCGGCCGTGGTGTCGGCCGTCGTCGCGGCAGTCGTCGTATCCGCCGTGTCGTCATCACCGCAGGCCGCAGCGATGAGCGCAAAGACGAGCACGAGTACGCCGAGATGACGAAACTTCATTTTCTTACTCATTCGTTTGTATTCCCTCCCTAATGGGAACCAGGCCAGGGACGGACCCTGGCTTGGAGTGCGGGGAGTGTAGCCAAACGAAAGCTTCACGGCTGGTTCGGTGAGATGCGACAATGATCTGTTGTGGTTAGCCGTGAACAACCCGTCCTGAGTGAGATCCTGCCGCCAGAGGAGAGGGCGATCGAATCCGTCGTGGCTCGCTACCAGCGGGTGGCTCCGGCGGTGACTCGATTCGCCCGATCATTGGCCCAGGACGACGAACTGCGAGTAAGGCTCGGATCACGCGCCTCTTCAGGGCAAGGCGAGATCGTCTTGGACCCGGGTGTCTTCCAGGCCGCTTACGCCCGCAGCGCTCCGGTCACACCTGCAGAAGTCGCCCTGGCGTCGGCTCTCCACGAGGCAGTCCATCTGGTGGTCACCGACCTGGACGAGGAGCGACCCCTGCCCGAAGAGTGGTTTTCCGACCGCGACGAGCCACTGCCCGAAGGCCCGGTCGCTCTCCTCGACGCGCTGGATCAGGCCGGTGGCCCGGCGGCGGAAGCCATGTTCCTCTCGATCGAAGACGCCCGGCAGGAAGCCCAGCACCTCGACATCTATCCAGGTGCCCGCTCGGTACTGGGTGACCTGTATCGCTCAGCTGTTCCGGCGGCGATCGAACGAGCCAGGCCGATTGGCCAATTCGCTCTGTCGTGTTTTCTCGTCATCGGCGGCTATCAATCGCTGAAACGAGCTCAACGCGTTGCCGACCCGGCGGTGGCCCTGGCCTTGGATGAGGCATCGTCGCTCATGGAGGAGGCCGCAGCCGCCGACGGTCCGTGGGAGACGGCAGGCGTCGCCCTCCAATTGCTGGCGGTCGCCCGGCAGCAGGGTCTCCTCACGGAGGCGGCCGCCACCGAAACCAAGAGTGCGAAAGAGGAGCGCCAAGAGACCGAACAGGAAGACATCAACCAAGCCGTCGACGCGGTCCGAATGGTGAGCCCGATTCTCAAGGACGCAGAGTCATACGACGAGACGAGGCGGGCGGCGCAGACTGTCGAAGCCGAGAAGGGACGCAAGGGCGAGACCGAGCAGGCGGGAGATCCCGCCACCGATCAGATCCTTCGCGTGTCGGAGGCTCCCGACGTCTACTTGCCCACCGGACAAGCGGGCAAGCTGATCCTCAGCCCGATGCCGTTCCGATTTGCTTCCTTTGCCCAAGAGGGGCGCATCGCCATCGATGAGGCGGCGCTCAAATGGTCGGTGGCGCAGCGACACATATCAGGTGAGCTGTATCCGCTGTTCGTGGCCAATCAACGCCGCGGACTTCGGTCAGGGTACGACGCAGGCGATCTCTCGCCGTACGCCGCCCTGTTCCTCGGCGGTGGGCTCTATCAGCGAATGTTCGAACGCAGGTCAATCCCGACTCGACGCGCATACGCGGTGAGCCTGCTCGTCGACGGGTCGGCCAGCATGCTCCAACCGCGACCGCTCCCAGGTGGAGTCAAGGCACCGTGGGCGATGGCGGCGGCGACCCTGGGCGCCTGGACCCTGGCCAGGCTGTGCGACGAGCTACAGATCGATTTCGAAGTGGCTCTGTTCAACCGGGCCTTTGCCGCCAGACCGGATGACTCAGAGCAGACGTACATCGACCGACTCAACGACACGCGGGGAGCCCTTCGCCGCAGCCAGGGTGGAGCTGCAGACCGGCTCACGCGAACCATCAACCACTACACGCTCAAGACCTTCGACGAACGCTGGGAGACAGCCGAACCGTCCATCGCCGGCCTGTTCTGGACCGCGGCACGACCCCAGGAGGCGGCTCAGACCGCTCGGCGAACGGCAGCAGAGGCCCCACCGGTCTCGATGTTCGAGAAAGCGGCAAACGTCGACGAGATCAACTTGATCTACGCTGCCGAGCGGCTCGCCGCCCGCCACGCCCAGGTTCGGCTGCTGGTGGTCCTCGCCGATGGAATGACTCGTGGATCTGTCGAAAACCTCGCCGCCGCAGTCGATTCAGTCGAGTACTCCGGTACCACCGTGCTGGGGATCGGAATCGGCGACGCCACCGTCGAAGCCGCTTACTCGCGTCACCGCGTGGTGGCAAGACCGGAAGCACTGACCGCGGCAATGGTCGGTGGAGTTCGTTCTGCTCTCCGCAAGAGCATCGCCCTTGCCGGCGGCGACACGTGGTGGGGCCATGAAAACGCCCTCTACGATGATCCGACCTCTAGGAGTCTCACCAATGTCTGAGAAAATCACTTTCACCGATCCAACCGGGGAGGGGAAGCCGATCGAACTCGAAACGTTCAAGGTCCCAAGCTCCCTCTCCGATTACGAGCAACGCAAGAGCAAGATCCCCAAGCCCGATCCTCACTATGTCGATCTGGGGATGCTCTATCGACTCGCCGCGATCGAGCGAGTTCGCAGGTCCGGGGTGACCGACACGCCGCTCCACGTGGCGTTGCGCGGTCACATGGGCACCGGCAAAGACCATGACCTAGAACAATTCGCCGCCCGTTTGAAGCTCCCGTATTACCGGATCCCGCTCACAGGCGAGGTACGCGACATCACACTCATCGGGTCCGTCAAGCTTCACGGCGACGGCAAGGGTGGCACCGAGTCTCACTGGGAGGACGGAGACATCACCAGAGCGCTGCGCGGTCCGGCACTGGTGAACCTGTCGGAGCTCAACGCCGCCGGAGCCGAAACGCTGTTTGCCCTCCACGGACTGCTGGATCGGTACCAGGCGATCGATCTTCCGACCGGGGAAACGGTTCGCCTACGCGATGACACCAGGGTGTTCGGCACGCTCAACCCCACCGACCTCCGAGATTACGCCGGCACCCAAACGCTGAACAAGGCCTTCGCCGATCGCTGGGTGATCTGGGAGAAGGTGTTCCCCGATGCCGACCAGATCGAAGCGATGCTCTCCCATCGCTACACCGCGCTCAAAGCCCCGTTCATCACGACGATCTCTCGTCTTGCCGTCGAGGTCAACGAGTCCTTTACATCGTCCGACGCCCGAACCCGCGTCGGCACGCCTATGAGTCTGCGCACCGTGCTCGATCGAGTTCCCGCCGGTCTGTGGATGTATGCCGATGCCGACGACCCGCTGCGACGCTCGTGGGAGGAGTTCGTTCTCAGCCACATCGACCCATTCGATCGCGACCACTACGAGACGGTGTGGAGCGCGGTAGCGCGCACCGGGCCGGAGGGGCCGCCGTTCGAGTAGGAGTTACGTCGCTTACCTAATACCTAATACCTGACAGTCTGGGAACATTCCCCCGCCGCCGTGCGTTCTCCCCTCCTAGTGAGCAGATCCAAACGCGCCCAAACCACTCGGAAGCAGGCAGAAAAGGCTGAACGGGTACGGATCGCCCGGCGCAACCGGATCTTCCGCAACTCCGCCTTGGGTGTGGTCACCGTGGCCGTGTTCGTCGTTGCATTCTTGTCTCTGGGCGGAACCGGCACCGCGTTGACCGGCGACACCGGCGCTACCACCTGGGACCTCCCGGGTCTTGCCGACAGCGAGGAGCGGATCGCCCTGGCCGACTTCCAGGGGAAGCCGACGGTGGCCGCCTTCTTTGC
Organism: Acidobacteriota bacterium; assembly: GCA_022571885.1. Lineage (GTDB taxonomy): Bacteria > Actinomycetota > Acidimicrobiia > Spongiisociales > UBA11373 > JACZWZ01. Next base: position 17,897 of record JACZWZ010000016.1, on the reverse strand, counting down.
ATCCTGGTGCACCGTATGTGAGGCCGAAATGCCCGGTTTCGTGGCCCTCAGCGATCAACTCGGCGACCAGGTCAACTGGGTAGGCATCAACACGCAGGACAACGGCGCCGGCTTGGGAGACGCCAGGAAGTGGGGCCTGGACACTCGGTGGCCGCTCGCCCGCGACATCGGCGGCAACACCGGAAGCGATCTGAGCACCGGAACCTTCGGCATGCGCGGCTCGCCGCTCACGGTCATCTACGACGACGCCGGAGAGGTCGTCCACGTCCAACGTGGCGGGATGAGTGCCGAGCAGCTCCTGCAACTGCTCCAGCAAGCGTTCGGAGTTTCCTGAGTCAGGAGTCAGCAGTCGGGAGTCTTGCCTAAGGACTAACGACTAATGACTAGAAGCGCAGCTTCTAACAGCGAGTCCACTACCGGCACCCCCTGACCTTCCAGCAACTGCCGCGGCTGGCTCCCCCCGTCGTAGAGGACGCAACCCACGTCGGCTGCCCGCGCCGCCCCGGCGTCGTCGACCAGGTCGCCGATGACGGTCATGGTCTGCCTGCCGAGCTCCGGGTACATCCGCCGCAGCCGCTCGACGTGGTGGACCATGTGCTGATCCTTCGACTCGCCGACCGTTCCTCGATTCCCATCGAGTGCAACCATGAAATCGTCGAGGCCGAATCCACCAACCGTCGGGACCAGCATGTCGTGCCACAGCATCGAAGCGATCGACTGGGTGACACCGGCGGAAGCCAACGATCGGATCGCCTCCTCCGCCTCCGCATTGAGTTCAGCGTCGTCGAATCCGTCCCAGTAAGCGTCCTGGAAGACGTTGTCGAGTTCGAGTAGGAAGTCGTCATCGACCGGGCGACCGAGCAACCCCTCATAGAATCCGTTGAGCGGGCGCACGAATCTGCTTCGATACGTATCCGCGTCGATGGACGGAGCACCCTGCGACCTGAGACAAGCATTGACCGCCTCGACGACGATGGGAAGATCGTCGAGCAGAGTGCCGTTCCAGTCCCAGATGACATGAGCCACGCGGCGACTCTAGATACGACACCCCGACGCTCATCAGAAAAACTCGCTCATGCCAGGGGCGGCGGGGCCGGGTTCGACCCGAACCTCCTCCCCGCCCGCACCAGCGACAGCCGTCTATGACTAGGAGAGCAGCGATGAGACCATACGAGACCGGCGATCCGGAGCTGGACGCACGCATTCACCAGCTGGCCAACGACGCGGTCGCCTCTCACGCCGGCGGTCGGGTTCACGAAGGTGCCGACATCGTCGCCGAACTCATGGTGAGTGCCCTCAAGCTCCATCGGGACGACGCCGACCGCGGCGACCTGAAGCTGGTGAACAGCGCGGTCAAAGAGATGCGTTACTCGTTCCTCGTTTTCCGGAACTACCGGGACGTGCCGAAGGTGACCGTGTTCGGGTCGGCGCGTACCCAGCCCAATCAGCCGAACTACCAGATGGCGGCAGATTTTGCGTCACAAATGACCGACGACCACGGCTGGATGGTGGTGACCGGCGCCGGACCCGGAATCATGGAGGCTGCCAACATGGGGGCTGGAGCCGATGACTCCTTCGGAGTGAACATCCGACTCCCGTTCGAAGCGGAGGCCAATCCGTACATCCACGAGAGCCGCCTCATCAACTTCAAGTACTTCTTCACCCGAAAACTGATGTTCATGAAAGAGTCGAACGCCTTCGCCCTGTTCCCGGGCGGGTTCGGCACCATGGACGAGACGTACGAGTTGCTGACACTCATCCAAACCGGAAAGAGCCCTATCAGTCCGATTGTGCTGGTCGAAGCGCCCGGCACCTCCTACTGGGACGGGTGGCTCGACTTCGTTACCGGAACCCTCTTGGAGCAGGGAATGATCGGCCCCGATGATCTATCCCTGTTCACCCACACCCAGTCTGCGACGGAGGCCGCAAACGAAGTGTCCAGCTTCTACGACAACTACCACTCGCAACGGTTCGTCGATGACCGCCTGGTATTGCGGATCAAGCGGCAGCCGACGACCGATCAACTACAGGAGCTCAACGATCAGTTCGCCGATATCCTTGCCTCGGGGATGGTCGAGTCCATTGGCGCCACCGAAGCCGAGATAGCTTCGGGCGATCATCCCGACTTGCCGCGCTTGGCGTTCCACTTCAACCGCCGGAGCCTGGGACGCCTTCGCCAAATGATCGACACCATCAACAGTTTTACCCCCGAAGAAGGCCAACCTACCAACGAGTAGCCTTATGGCCTGATGAGAGGAATCCTGGCCGACCTGGTCGCCGAGCAACAAGGGCTCGATCAATCGCTGCAGCGCGCCCCGGACCGCGATTGGAAGAAAAAAGTAAGTGAACGCGGGTGGACCGCGCAGGACACGATCGCCTACCTCTGGTGGGCCGAGCGCCACATCGCCGGAATCCTCACCGACGAGATTGCTCCCCAGGAGACCCTGGCCCAACACGGGACCCTCGAGAACTTCGAGCAGGCGGGGGTTGACAACGCCAAGACCAAGCGCCCGCAGGAGGTCATCGAGCAGTGGCGATTCGCCAGGGCCGATGTGGTCGATGCCCTCAGCCGCCTCGGAGAGACCGACCGCATCCAGTGGCTCGATGGAAATGTCTCGGCGCAGACGTTCGCCACCATGCGGCTCGCCGACACCTGGGCGCACGGTCTGGAGATACTCACCGCGCTCGACAAAGAGATCATCGATACTCCCCGCCTGCGCCACATCGCCTGGCTCGGCTGGGCCACCCTCCCCCACGCCTTTGCCAAGGCCGGTGAGGAGTACCCCGAGGTGGTAAGGCTGGAACTGGTGGGTCCGGGGTATGAGCGCTGGGTGTTCGGACCCGAGGATGCAGAGCCCATCGTCCGAGGCCAGGCATCAGACTGGTGTCGCGTCGTGGTCGGCTTCATGAAAGCCGCCGACACCGAGAGCCTCAGCGCCACCGGCGAGCTGGCCGAAGCCGCCCTGCGCAATGCCGACATAAGGCCATGATCCGAGGCCTCATCGGCATGGTCCATCTCGGGCCGCTCCCGGGAGCGGCGCGCTCGGTTCCGCTGGATGAAGTAATCGACCGCGCCGTCTCTGATGCCGTCGATCTGGTGGATGCCGGATTCGATGCTCTGATGATCGAGAACTTCGGCGACGCTCCGTTCTTCGCCGACGATGTGCCCAAGGTCACCATCGCCGCCATGACTAGAGCAATCGCCGCCATCGCTGCCGAGATCGAGGTGCCGTTCGGGGTGAACGTCCTGCGAAACGACGGCCTCGGTGGGCTGGCAGTTGCCGCCGCCACCGGAGCCCAATTCATTCGGATCAATGTCCTATCGGGCTCGATGTCGACCGATCAGGGGCCGATCATCGGCCGAGCCGCTGAGGTGTCCCGCCTCAAGGCTGCGATGGTCCCCGAGGTCGAAATCCTGGCGGATGTAATGGTCAAACACGCCGTTCCCCCGCCGGGACTCACGATCGAACAGGCCGCAGCCGACCTGTGGGAAAGGGCGGGAGCGGACGGAATCGTCGTCAGTGGTGCCGGTACCGGACAACCCCTGGATCGCCGCGATCTGGACACGGTTCATCTGACCGTGCCCGGGGCGCCGCTCTACGCCGGCTCCGGCGTGACCGAGAACACGGTGGCCGACATCCTCACCGTGTGCACCGGGGTGATCGTCGGTACCGCGACCAAGATCGACGGAGTCACCACCAATCGGGTGGACCCGGTGCGAGCCCGAGCGATCGTGGAAGCGGCAAAGTGATCTCCTACCTGATGGAGCCCGGTGCGATCCACCTGGTTCGGATCAACACCGGCGAAGATCTGCTGGATGGGATCACCGAGTACGTGACCGGAGCCGGCATTCAGGCGGCCTGGCTCACCTATCTGGGTGCGGTGTCGCGGGCATCGTTGCGCTATTACGACCAGGGCCAGCGGATCTACCGCGACTTCGAGCTAGATCAACACCTCGAAGTTCTGTCCGGAGTCGGCAACGTGTCGCTGCTCGACGGGGCACCATTCGTCCACACCCACGCCGCCTTCGCCGGATCTGACGGCAAGGCGATCGGCGGCCACCTCAACTCGGGTACCACCGTGTGGGCACTGGAGGTCCGCATCCAAGAGTTGATCGGTGATCCTTTGATCCGGGACCCCGACGACTGCACCTCACTCAGCCTGTGGGGCGGGACCCTTTAGCAGAGACGGCAAATCCTTCTCCTCCTGCGAGCTGCACCCGCAAACTGCGGGCTCACAGCCTCCCGGCGTCCACGATTCGCTGCAGAAACTGCTGGGTGCGCGGCTGCTGCGGGTTGCCGAACAGATCCTTCGGCGCCGCCTGCTCCAGGATCACCCCATCGTCGAGAAAACAGACATTGTCGGCGACATCGCGGGCAAAGCCCATCTCGTGGGTGGCGATGACCATGGTCATCCCTGCCGTTTTGAGGCCCCGAATCACGTTGAGCACCTCGGCGACCAGTTCGGGGTCGAGCGCCGACGTCACCTCGTCAAACAGCATCAGCTCCGGTTCGGCGGCCAGCGCCCGCACGATGGCGACCCTCTGCTGCTCGCCTCCCGACAGCAGCCCCGGATAGGCGTCGGCCTTGTCGAGCAGGTCGAACCGTTCGAGCAGACCTCGAGCCCGTTCTTCTGCTTCGTCCCGCGGAATCCCATGCACCTTGCGAGGGCCGAGGGTGATGTTGTCGATCACCTTCATGTGGGGGAAGAGATTGAAGGCCTGGAACACGATCCCCATCGATTGCCGCACCTGGTTGGGGTTGATACCTGGTGCGGCAATGTCCACGCCGTCGAGCACGATCTCGCCGGAGTCGATCGGAACCAGCAGATTGATGCACTTGAGCAATGTCGACTTGCCCGATCCGGAAGAGCCGATCAGGCAAACGACCTCGTGGGTCGAGACATCCAGGTCCACATCTCGTAGCACGACCTTGCCGTCGAAGGCTTTGACAACGTTCCGGATCGAGAGCTTGGCCATCATGAACTCATTGCCTGCTTGCGGCGCCTATCGCGGTCGGTGTACCAATCGGTAAACCTTGCCACGGGCACGCTCACCAGGAGGAACAGGACGGCGGCGGCGATGTAGCTGGTGTAGTTGAAGGTGCGGGCGTTGTAGATGTCGGCCTCACGCAGACCTTCTCTCACTCCGAGCACGAACACCAAGGCAACGTCCTTCTGCAGACTGACGAACCCATTGAGCAGGGCCGGGATGACATTTCTAATGGCCTGTGGCACGATCACATGGCGCAAGGCCTGACCTTGGGTGAGCCCGATCGAACGAGCCGCCATCCTCTGACTCTCGTGCACCGATTCGATCCCGGCCCGGTACACCTCGGCGGTGTATGCCGAATAGCTGAGAACCAGTGCGGTCACTCCCCAGAACAGAGGGCTATTGGTGACACCGGGCAACTGGAGTGAAGGAATCCCGAATCCCATCAGCAGAATCAGCAACAGGATCGGGAGCCCGCGAATCAGGTCGATGTAGGTGACCGCGATGATCCGAAGCGGCAGAAAGGCCGGTCCCCGGAGCGCCCGGATCATCGCAATTCCGAGAGCAATCCCGAGGATCAGCACCTCGGCCACCATAAACATCTTGACGTCGAGCCAAAACCCGGATGCAACCTTGGGGAAGCTCTCCTTGAAATGGAACCAGCTGAAGAACTGACGCTGGACCTTGGGCCACGCCTCCGAGGCAAGCACCACCCACAGCATCAGGCCCAAGACGCCCACCGTGGAGGCGGCGGCGATCAGTGCACCGCGAGCACCCTCCTCGCGTGAATGAGGTGAGCGTCGGGGCCACAGAGCCTGTGGGCCCCGACGCTCCACCTCTTCGAGTGAATTCGAGTTCACCTACCCCGAGATCGAGACGAGGCCACCCGCCGAGACGAGCCACTCGTCCTCGAGTGCGGCCAGCGTGCCGTCGTCCCGCAAGGTCCCCAGCGCCGCGTTGACACATCCGACGAGCGAGTTGCCGTCGCTGAAGAGCAGCCCGTATTCATCGGGTGCCGCCGAGGCAGCCTCGAACTCGGCCACGATGATCGAACCTTCGATCTCCACCGCGGTGATGAAGTAAGCCGTCGGCAGGTCGACCACGATGGCGTCGATCTGGCCTGCCTCGAGCGCCGATTTGGCATTGACGTTGGTGTCGTACACCGCAGCCTGGCTGTCGGGCTTGATGACGTCCTCGATGAAGTCGAGGCTGGTGGTGCCGATCTGCGCGCCCAGCTTGGCATCCTTGAGATCGGCCAAACTCGTGGCCCCGGCCACTACCGAGTCCGGGAACGCAACCAGTGCTTGCGCCGTCGTGTAGTACGGATCAGAGAAGTCGACGACCTCTTCGCGTGCCTCGGTGATCGAGTACTGCTGCAGGTTGAAGTCGAAGCTCTTCGGACCCGGAGCGATGGCCTCGTCAAAGCCAGTCCGAACCCAGGTGACCTGGTCGTCGCTGAATCCCATCTCTGCCGCCAGTGCGTAGACGAGAGCCGCTTCGAATCCGGTGCCGCTCTCCGGATCGTCGAAGTTGGCCCCGTCCGGGCCGCTAACCCACGGCGGGAAGGCCGGCTCACCCGTTGCCACGGTTAGCGTGCCCGCGGTGACGAGGTTGAGATCGCCTATTTCGCACGAGGCGGTACCGCCACCATCACCGTCTGCGCTGTCGTCGTCTCCGCACGCCGCGGCTACCAGAGCCAGGGCGAGCAAGAGGGCCATCATTGTCCTGAATCGCATTTGCGTCTTTCCTCCTGCGGAATTTGACGCGGAGGGTAGTGGCCCCGCGGGAGGAGCCAACATTCGGGTGCCAGACGTCAGGTCCGGGAGGTCGCTCCAACTGTTACCGGTCCAACCATTACCCGTCCACACCTAATGCGTGAATGTCCAGAGAGCCGAGCGTGGTCAGTCGGCACTAGCGTCCGCTCACCGAAACGGGAGTGATAGATGGGCGAGACCGGATGGGCCGAAGCCGGGGACACCCGGTTGGCGTTCGACGTCGTCGGGGACGGACCGCCGGTCGATGAGTGCTGAGGGCGTGTACTCATAAAGAGTCCTTACCCCAGTGCGCAGCAATGTCATCAAGGGATTGCGGCGGGCATTGGTCGCTATCGGGGGCGGTTGGGATTGGTCACCTTGGCTTATCCACGGCGCTAGGGCACCCAAGGGGCTAGACCGTTCGCTAAGCCTTCTCACGCTTCAAATAGAACTTGAGGAAGGCGTAGGACACATGGACGAGCTCCCAACCTTGCTCGCCCAGCGCGTTCAACTGATCCTCGTTGCCTTTTTTCTCAACCTTGTACTCCCACTTCTTCATGGCTCCCTCCCTCATCGATCGCGACGCTCGCCTGTGGGCGGCACCCTAGATCCCGCGGTGGGAGCATCGCTTCCCCGCCGTCGCTATCGGAGAACATCATCCCCCCATCCCCTACCGCCACCACGCCAGAAGGCCGGGCTCGACTCACAGTGAGCCCGACGCCTAGTTTCATTTCTCCTTGCTGACCTCAAACCCGGTCTTGAGGAGCAGGCTGAGCATCGCCGGCGCCGGGTCGCGAAACTGGACCGGCCTGAAGGCGTCCTCCAAGCCGGAGAAGAACCCCATGAGAGTCTCGACCATGTGGGTGTGAGTCATCGTATGGAGGTCGGTGGCGGGTGCTCTGCCGAAGGCCACCAATCGGACCCTGATCGTGCCGCCACCGCGAGCCGGTGCCTCACATACCTTACGTTCGCCTAGTTCGTCCACCACCGAAGTTATCCCACCCTCGAACAGCCACTCGACTCGGCGGAGGACCGAATGGAGCACCTCATGTCGCTTGATCCCAGGATTGAAATCAGCAGCCCCCTGCTTGACCTCTCCGATGATCACATCGATCTGACCGTCCTCGAGCAGTAGTGCCGGATCATCCATCAGGAGTAGATGTGAATCGTCCTCGGTGTGGGGGTCGCCGGCGTACACCGGTCCCGGAAACCGGATCGCCATGATGTCGATGTCGGTGATCGTGTCGAATCCACCACCTTCACGTCGAGCCTGCACTTCGAATTCGCTCATCGTCAGATACCCGGTCAGGCGGAGATAGCTCTCGACGAGGTTGACTGCAATATCCATATGCTCCCGATCAACGCGATCGGTCCCGAGCGTATTCGTCCTCGGCGCGCAACCAGACGATAACCTGCAACCCATGACAGGTTTCGATGCCTTTTCGTTCGGTGCTCGAGGTTCCTTCGCCGGAGTTCCCCGACGGACCATCGATGACGTGGGAGATGCCGGCGCCGTGATCATCGGAGCCCCGTTCGACTGGGGGACCACCAGCCGACCCGGTGCCCGCTTCGGACCGAAGGCAATTCGGGACGCCGACTATCTCGATCTCAACGGGTCGCGACCTCACCTCGACACCGGCATCGATCCGCTGGCGACTCTCTCCGTCGTCGACGTCGGCGATATCCACGTCGTGCCGGGGTACATGGAAGAAAGCATCGAGAGGATACGTAGCGCAGTGACCTCGATTGCTCGAGCCGGCGCGGTCCCGATCGTCCTCGGCGGAGACCACACCATCACGTTCCCCGACGCCGGAGGGGTTGCCGACGTCATCGGGCATGGTGACATTGCCCTGATCCACTTCGATGCACATGCCGACACCGCCGACACTCATTACGGCATGCTCCATGGGCACGGCACCCCGATGCGGCGCCTCATCGAGTCGGGGGCAATCCCCGGTCACCGCTTCGTCCAGATAGGACTGAGGGGGTACTGGCCTCCTCCGGATGTCGTCGAATGGATGCGGGACCAAGACATGAAGTCATATTTCATGAGTGAGATCACCGAGCGCGGGCTGGATGTCGTCGTCGATGACGCGGTGCAACACGCGGCGAATGAGGCCAAGGGCGTGTTCGTGTCGGTCGACATCGACGTGGTCGATCCCGGTTCGGCTCCCGGAACCGGGACCCCGGAACCGGGCGGCATCACCCCTCGGCAGCTACTCGACACCGTGCGACGCCTGGGCAGAGAACTCAACATCGTAGGTGCCGACATAGTGGAAGTCTCCCCCGCTTACGACACGGCCGATGTGACGGCCCTGCTGGCCAATCGCGTCGTTCTCGAATTGCTCAACGGCATGGCCCAACGGTCACTCGGCGTCTAGAACCGGGTCAACGGTGGCGACGCGGTAGCCACTTCGGCACCGCCGACCGATACTCCCGGAAGTCGTCGCCGAAGACCTCGAGCAGACGGCGATCCTCGTACAGGCCGACTCCGGCGATGAAATAGATCAAACCTCCGGCCGGGATCACCCACATGAGTTCGACGGACAGGCTCACCCATGTGGCGAAGGCGATCAATATCGTGCCCACATCGATCGGGTTGCGGATCCGTCGGTAAATGCCGGAGCGCACCAAGCGACTCCCCGGACCGACTCCGAAGAGGCCGATTCCGGCTGCAGCCAGATTCCGAGCCCCCATGTCGACCAATGCGACTCCGGCGACCAGGAGAAGAATGCCACCGACCATCTGGGCCGGTCCGCGCCACGGAAAAGCCGGTTTACCGGCATCGGAGATCAGCACGGCCGGCATCGCAAGGCCCCACAAAACGATGACACCGACCACATAGGTAACCGAAGCAGGGGTTCTGGGGTGCATCTCGCCATGATCCCAGGTTCTCCGCCACCCTTCCCGGGTACATTCGTCCTCATGTCGCCGCTCGAACATTTCGGCCCCGCAGTCGCCGCCTGGTTCCGGGGTGCCTTTGCGGCCCCGACCCCCGCCCAGACTCTCGGTTGGGAGGCAATCGCCGCCGGACACAGCACGCTCATCCACGCTCCGACCGGCTCGGGCAAGACGCTGGCAGCCTTCCTCTGGGCAATCGATCGCCTGATGGCCGAACCGACACCGACGGCCCGACAACGGTGCCGCGTGCTCTATGTCTCACCCATGAAGGCGCTTGCCTACGACGTAGAGCGCAACCTACGGGCACCGCTGCGCGGCATCAGACGCCAGGCCGAGCTCGAAGGCGAGGTACTACCGGATATCACGGTCGCACTCAGAACCGGCGACACACCTGCCACCGAGCGTCGGACGATGCTGCGAACACCACCCGACATCCTGATCACCACCCCCGAAAGCCTCTACCTGATGCTCACCTCGCAGGCGCGCCAGATGCTGGCATCGGTTCGAACGGTGATAGTCGATGAGATCCACGCGGTGGCCGGCTCCAAGCGAGGCACCCACCTTGCGCTCTCACTCGAACGCCTCGAAGAGGTGACGTCGACACCGCCCCAGCGAATCGGTCTCAGTGCCACCCAGCGACCGCTCGAAGCAATCGCCGAGTTCCTCGGCGGCGGTAACCCCGAAGGTGACGGGTGGACTGCCCGACATGTCGAAATCGTCGACGTCCCCCGCCGCAAGGTGCTCGACATCGAAATCGTGGTTCCGCTCGAAGACATGACCCGACCCGACACCACGGACCACGAGGGCAGGCCGGTGAGATCTGTCTGGCCGTCGATATACCCCGAGATCATCCGGCTGGTACGTGAACATCGCTCGACCATCGTGTTCGCCAACAGCCGGGGGCTGGTCGAACGCTTGGCGGCAGCGTTGAACCAGGAAGCCGGCGAGGAGATCTCACGCGCCCATCACGGCTCGGTATCGCGCGACCAGCGGGTCGAGATCGAGGACGGCCTCAAGGACGGATCCCTCCGCTGCGTGGTCGCCACTTCATCGCTCGAACTGGGCATCGACATGGGTGCAGTCGATCTGGTGTTGCTGGTCGAATCGCCCACCACCGTCGCCCGGGGACTGCAGCGGGTCGGCCGGGCCGGCCACCAGGTAGGAGCGCCGTCGCGCGCCAAGGTGTTCCCGAAGCACCGCGGCGATCTGCTCGAGGCCACGGTGATCGTCGACCGAATGCACCAGGGACTCGTAGAAGAAACTCGGGTGCCCCGGAACCCGCTCGACGTCCTCGCCCAGCAGATTGTGGCCATGGTGGCGGTAGCCGACAGATCTGTCGAGGACGTGTTCGACCTGGTTCGCAGAGCTGGGCCCTATCGGTCGCTTGGCAGGGAACCGTTCGAAGCGGTGCTCGACATGCTCAGCGGGCGCTATCCCTCCGCCGACTTCGCCGAACTCCGCCCCCGCCTGGTGTGGGATCGAGTGGCGGGAAGCCTGACGGCTCTCGGCAACGCTCGGATGCTGGCAGTCACCAACCCGGGAACGATCCCCGACCGTGGTCTGTATACGGTCAACCTCCCCGAAGGAGGGCGGGTCGGCGAACTCGACGAGGAGATGGTCTACGAGAGTCGGATTGGCGATGTCTTCGTCCTCGGCTCATCCACCTGGCAGATCACGGACATCACCCCCGACCGAGTGGTCGTGGTTCCGGCCCCGGGCAGACCATCCGCTCGACTGCCCTTCTGGCGCGGCGACAGCCTGGGGCGCCCCATAGAGACCGGACGGGCCCTCGGCGCCTTCACCCGAGAACTCGCAGCACTCGAATTCGAGCAGGCACGAGCGACTCTCACAGAGCGATACCGGCTCGACGCCTGGGCCGCGGCCAACCTGGCGCGGTACATCGCCGAGGAACGCGACGCCACCGGGGCTCTTCCCACCGATCGCACGGTCGTCGTGGAACGATTCCGCGACGAGATCGGCGATTGGCGGCTCGTCCTGCTCTCCCCATTCGGGGCCAGGGTTCATGCCCCATGGTCGATGGCTGCAGCCGCCATCCTGCGTCGAACCCACGGAATCGAGGTCGATGCCGTGTGGCCGGACGACGGATTCGTTCTCCGCTTTCCCGACGCCGACGAGGCACCCGAACCAACAGAGCTATTGGTCGACCCGGCAGAAGCCTCGGCACTGGTCATAGACGAGATCGGCTCGTCCGCCCTGTTCGCCGCCCGCTTCCGAGAGGCGGCGGCCCGTTCCCTGCTGCTCCCTCGACGGAGACCAGGATCCCGAACACCGTTGTGGCTCCAACGGCGTCGCTCGACCAGTTTGCTGGAAGCGGCCCGCCGCTACCAGAGTTTCCCGGTCGTACTCGAGGCGATGCGGGAGATTCTGCAGGAGCACTTCGACATCGATGCCCTCACCGACCTGCTCGGTGACCTGGCAGCGCGCCGGATTCGACTGGTCGGCGTCGACACGCAGGGACCGAGCCCGTTCGCATCGTCACTCATGTTCGACTTCATCGCCTCGTACATGTACGAGTACGACGCCCCGGCTGCCGAACGACGCGCCATGGCCCTCACCATCGACCGCCAACTCCTCGGCCAACTCCTCGGCGAGCCGGCGTTGCGGGATCTGCTCGACCCGGATGTGGTGGCCACTGTTGAACTGGAACTGCAACGTCTCGCCGACGGCACCGCGGCCCGGGGTGTCGACGGCACGGCCGATCTGCTCCGAACACTGGGTCCCCTGACCACCGAAGCCGTCGCCGCCCGCACCGAGGGCGGCGACCCAACACTGCTGCTCGGCGAACTCTCCGACCAAAGGCGCATCGTCGAAGTCACCATCAGGGGTGAGGCACATTGGGCGATGATCGAAGACGTGGCGAGACTGCGGGACGCGCTGGGAGTCCAGCCACCGCCCGGCATCCCGGGGGCATTACTCGAACCGGTCGAGGATCCCCTGGGCGACGTGGTCGGAAGATTCGCTCGCACCCACGGGCCATTCACGACACTCGCCGCCTCATCGGAGCTGGGGCTCCCTCCGGCCGCGGTCGACGCTGCGCTGCGGGATCTCGAAGACAGAGGCCGGATCGCCGGTGGAGCGTTCCGCCCCGGAGGAGACGGGACCGAGTGGGTCGATACCGATGTCCTGCGCCGACTCCGCCGCAGGTCTCTCGCCGTGCTTCGAAGCGAGGTCGAAGCCGTCGATGCCGCCACGCTGGGGTCTTTCCTCCCGGCGTGGCACGGCGTCGGTGGCGCCGGTTCCAGCCCGGGCCGTCTCCTGGAGACGATCAGTCGGCTTCAGGGCGCCGCGCTGCCGGCGTCGACACTTGAGCGTGATGTTCTGACGTCGCGGCTCGATTACACACCGGACCTCCTCGACGCACTGCTCGCCTCCGGTGAAGTGGTGTGGATCGGACGTGGACCGCTGGCCGGACGCGATGGCCGCATCGCATTGTATCGCCGCGACCAGGTCCCGCTGCTGGCCTGGCCCTTGGATCTCGACCAACCCGACGGTCCTATTCACGACAAGATCCGCTCCCATCTTGCCGAGAATGGCGCCTCGTTCTTCGCCGACATGTACCGGGCCGCCGGGGGTGGTGCTACGGACGAGGTGGTGGCGGCCATCTGGGATCTGGTTTGGGCGGGCGAGATCACCAACGACACCATCGCCCCGCTTCGCGCCTTCCTCTGGGGTCGCGCTCGGACCCGGCGATCCGGCAAGCCGTCCCTCCCGGGCTCATCGGCTCCCGCCTCCGCCAGCGGACGCTGGTCGCTCACAACCGCCCTGATGAGAGACGTCACCCCCACCGAGCAACAGGCTGCCCGGGCAGAACAACTGCTCGAACGACACGGTGTGGTGGTCCGCGATGCGGTTCTCGCCGAGCACATACCCGGCGGGTTCTCCGGCCTCTATCCGGTGTACTCGGCACTGGAAGAAGTCGGTCGCGTCCGCCGGGGTTACTTCGTAGAAGGTCGTGGCGGCGCACAGTTCGCCCTGCCGGGAGCGGTTGATCGACTGCGAGCCGTGGATCCGGTGACGACGGCGATCGCGGCAACCGACCCGGCCAACCCGTACGGGGCCTCGATTCCATGGCCGGAATCCTCCGGCCGACCATCTCGCAGCGCCGGGGCCTATGTGGTGTTGGTAGACGGCCGCCTCGGCGCCTTCATCGAGCGCGGCGGACGATCTCTTCTCACCTTCCCGAAGCTCGACATCGACCTCGCTCGAGTGGCCTCGGTAGTGGCCCAGGTAGCCCGAGATCGCATCAAGCGAATGACAATCGAGCGCATCGACGGAGTCCCGGTGGCAGAGTCGGCCCTCGGCAGCGCTCTCGCCGAGTCCGGGTTCATCGCCGGATACAAGGGGGTCAGCCTGCACCGGGCCTAGTGGTCGGTCGGGCAAATAGCGCCTGCGAATCTTCGAGTCATCGGCGCCATTTGGCACAGCCTGACGACGAAGGCACAGTCGTGACTGTTTCGAGGAGGAAGGCGAAGCCAGGGGCGTCGAGGGCCGGAGAGACGCGGCGACTAAATGTCCGACAGACCACTAGCTACAGCCGTCCTCGACCTCAGACCCGTACCGCAGCCGCCAGCAGCCCCGGAACCCTCCATGCGGCTGGGCGAGCCTCGAACGCGGTCGCCTTGCGCAATGCTGCCGCCGAATTGCCGTGGAACACCGACCAGGTCGGCTTTGGCACCAGAACGAACGGGGCCTGGACCACCGTCTTCTGAGGCCGATCAATCAGTCGAGCATTGTGGACGAACCCGATGCCACTACCGATATCCTGCAATGTGTGGCCGGGGAACGCACCCCACGGGGTCACTCCGAGTGCGAACCCGGCGGCGGCCCACAGGTTCAACCCGACGGTCCCGTAGCGAAGGTCATCAATCGCTCGATCGACGGCCGGTTGGTTTGCTTTCAGCGTCGCCTTGTCGACCAGCAAGGTCACGTTGAGTGTGCCGCGCAATCGGTCGTTGCAGAACTCGACGGCACGGTCCAGGAACTCAACGGGGCCGTCACCCGGAAGGGTCACCGTCGCCATGATGCGACAAAAGGCCTCCTCCGCGAATGCCGGGTGATCAGCATCCGCCTCCACTGCGACGATGGTCGGGGGAAGCCCCTCCTCCGAGTCACCGTAGGTGCGGACCTCGCCTCCGCCATCGATGATTCGACCGTAGCGCTCCAACGATCCCGGGTAGTACGGCCTGCGATCGGGCCTCGAGGCCAGCTTCTCACCCACGAGGTCCATGAACTCCCGGCACTGGTCCCAGGTCTCCGGGAGTACGACGACCTTGACGGCGTTGCAGTTGTACCCGGCGTTTTGCAGGAGCTGCGTCGCCACGTGTTCGGCTTGGTATGACATCTCCCGGTCGCTCCAAGCACCCGGCACCACGATCACGGGACTCACGTTCCCGAGCTCGCTGGTGATCGGCTTCTTCATCCGCGGGGTGTTGGCGGCCTTCCGAGCCGCGCCGTCGGGACCGGTCCCAAAGACGATTGCATCGTGGGTCACCTCGGACCCGGTGATGTGGACCTCATCGGTCTCCGGGTGCATCACCAGGTGGTCGCCCACCTCCGCTCCACCGTAGGAGGTTCGGACGAAGCCAGCCTCAATGAGATCTGCGAACCCGTGCTCGACGTAGGGTCCGATGTAGTCGTTCACCGGGTTGAATTTGACCATGGCCACATGCCCCTCCACAAACAGCTTGTGCACCAGATCCAGTTGGGTAATGCTCGAGACATTGCCGGCTGCGAGAACGACTGCGACGGCGGCATCGGCGGTCTCGGGCTTGGTATAGATGCCTCCCAGGTTGAGACGAGCCTGACCGCGGCCGATGCTGGGGTCCATCCGCACGGATGCCTTCCAACCCGGGTAGAGAATTCGATCCCAGCCATCGCCGGGAAGCACATCCACCGCCACCTGACCGTCAGCGCGCTCCCTGATCGCATCATCCGGCAGAGGGACCTCGCCCCGCCGCCGGATGCCCTCGAGCGTGGCCTGGAGGAAGCGGAGGGTGCGCAACACGCTGTAAGGACCCGAAATCCACTCCTCGCCCGCCATCTCGGGCCCAATGCCCTTGGCCTGCAAGGCATCGGCCACCAGATCGGGAGCGGCCTCCATCGTTCGGCTCCGGATCGATGCCAGGTCGGCGATTCGATCATCGAGACTCCGCAGCGACCACTTGATCGCGTTTTCTCTCAGCGTGACCACCGACCTGTCGAGCAGATACTGCGAGGTGGTGACGACCTGGCCCTGCGATTCCGAAGTGCTCACGCCGCCCCCTTCCGGGAGGAGGTGAGCACCGTCGGTTTGGCGTCGATTGGGGCGAAAGACTGCATCCACGCAGCGTACCGGCCTACGGCTACGAGAGACGTCGAACCATCGGCAGAAGCCTGAAGGCTCCACGATCGCCGCTGATGGCGGCGATTTGCTCTCCGACCATCCTCGCTGCCGCGGACCCGGTCCAGGCCTACTGCGACTTCCCGCATCATCGCTGCGTCATCTCCACCAGCCTGGGACGCGACGTACCCAACGACGAGGCCTTCGAGGATTGGGTCCGTCGGCGCCAACCCGGCTACCCGATCTAGAGGGCGCGCCGATAGGCGCGGAGTCGGTGGCCTGGGGCTGGGCGCCGGGCCACGCGGCGATGAGCCCTACGGCGAAGAGCCATGGGTAAGCCCGTGCCTGCGATCTCAAGCTCGGGTACCGGTGGGCCGATGCCATGACCCATGGCACAGGCGCTCACACTCACCGACGGGTGGTCGGCGAACCTAGCCCTGGCAACGCCCACCGCTCTGGCCGACGACGCTGCAGGACTGGGCCGCCTACCCACCGAGTGGCAGACGATCGACCGCCTCGTCCTCGACGACACCGTGATCGATCAGGCAGTGGTGGGACCGAACGGCGTGTTTGCCGTCTCGTTCGACCCGGATCCGGTTCCGGCCACGATCGAATGGGACGGTTTGTACCGCGATGGCGTTCGGGTTACCTCGGCGGTGAAGAGCGCCCTCATGGCGGCGTATGAATTGCGTCGACGCCTCGGCGAGCAGCTGTTCGCCTACCCGCTCTTGGTGACGACCATCCAGGCGTCCGACCAGCACCTCGATCGGCTCGGAGTCGTCCCGGGCGGCCGGATCGCGGAAGCCATCTGGAGTCACCCGGGAACCCCGCTCACCCGGACGCAGCGAATGGAGATCACTCGGGTGCTGCGAGGCCTGACCACATAGCCATGGCTCGCCCGCTTGACGCTCCCCCTACCCCACCGATCCGCGGAGGGCAATCATGGATTCCGATCGGCGACATCACCTTTGCGTTCTCCTCGGTGTTCATCGCGGTGTTGATCGCCCTGGTAGCCGCATTCGCCCTGGTGCCGGAGTCGCGGCAATGGCTGGCCGCATCCGACGGCCTGATCTCGTGGATTGCCGCGGCGACACTGGCCCTCGCCGTCGCCGTTGGAACCTGGGCCTTCGGACGCTCCACTGCCGACAGTCGATTCCGAGTGCTCATCCCGGCCGCGGCTGCTCTCTTACTGCTGCAGAGCCTGCGGTTCGGTGCCACAACCGTCGGCTTCCGTCTACCCACCGTTGAAGGAATCGAAGTCGGCTCGCTGGTCGACCTGCGCCGACTCACGTCTGTAGCGGCCGAGCGACTCGGCCTCGGATGGCCGGCCGGGGTGCTCATCCTGATGTTGGTGGCGATTATCACCGGTCTGAATGCTCGCTCGGCATCAAAGTGGGCGGCAGACAGGGTTCGAATCACGGATACGCCCGTGGTCGCATATTTTGTCGTCGCACTCGGTCTCGAGGCCGCCATTCCCGTGCTCGGATTCTTCGGCGAGGGAGTCGGAGCCTGGTTCGCGACGACGATCCTCGGTTTGGTGGGTGCAGGGTTGCTCGTCCTCGCCGGTCTTGCCTCAGGCGATCACCGCACCATCGTGGCAGGTTGGAGACGACGGATTGGGCCCAGAATCGTCGCCGAAGGCACTCGATCGCGGTTTCCCATCGACACCCGTTAGGGCGGAAACAGTGCGGGCGTCTCGGTGCTCGCCGGACCGCAACCGTCGGTTGAGCGTTGGCCCTGGCTGCTTCCGCTTCACCGTCGACGTCGATAGGCTCTGATCCGTGCGGATCCTCATCGCCACGCCCGGCGTGCTGACTCCGGAGCCGGTGGCTGATTTTGTCGCCCTCCTCGCCGGCCGGGCGAGCAACACTTACGTCGTGACCGTCATCGAGGTCCCGCGCTCATTCCTAGA